>JAAFIC010000022.1 GCA_013298565.1 Alphaproteobacteria bacterium
TGTAGCGCTTCACATCAAGCGGCGTCATGCCTTCCACCGGCCCCATCTCGAAGGCAAGATCAATGAAGGCGTCTTCGAGGCGCACGACCTGCTGGCAGCAATCGGAAATATCGTCTTTCACCGATTGCGTTAGGCAGCCTGTTTCCTGCGCGAAGGTGTGGTAGAGCTTGATGATCCCTTCGCAGTGCAGCGACTCATCCCGTACCGACCAGGAAACAATCTGGCCCATGCCCTTCATTTTATTGAAGCGCGGGAAGTTCATGAGCATGGCGAAGGAGGCGAAAAGCTGAAGCCCTTCGGTAAAGCCGCCGAACACCGCCAGCGTGCGAACAATGTCCGCATCGGTGCTCACCCCGAACCGCTGCATGTAATCATGCTTATCGGCCATCTCTTTATAGCGCAGGAACGCCGTATATTCCTGTTCGGGCATCCCAATCGTATCCAGGAGATGCGAATAGGCGGCGATATGCACGGTTTCCATATTGGAAAAGGCCGTTAACATCATTTTAATTTCGGTCGGCTTGAACACCCGGCCATATTTTTCATGGTAGCAATCTTGCACTTCCACGTCGGCTTGCGTGAAAAAGCGGAAGATTTGCGTGAGCAGATTGCGCTCGTGATCGGTCAGCTTGCGCGCCCAATCGCGGCAATCTTCACCCAACGGCACTTCTTCCGGCATCCAATGGATTTGTTGCTGACGCTTCCAGAACTCGAAAGCCCACGGATATTCAAACGGCTTGTAAGCCTTACTGGCGGATAGAAGCGGCATCGGAGCCTCGTGCAAAAAATGTCAGTGGAGAAAACGGAAACCTTGCGCCTATTGGCAAGCAAGGCACTCGTCGTAATCTTTAACTTCAGCGATAACCTTACGGCGCTCGTAGGTATTGTCAGTCTCGACGCCGCCCGCAAAGCCTGCGCGCTGAATGCTCTTGGAGCGGCAGTAATAGAGCGATTTCACACCCATTTCCCACGCGCGGTAGTGCAGCATCAGCAAGTCCCACTTATCAATATCCCCCGGCAGGAAGATATTGAGCGAGGTGCCTTGGCAAATATAAGGCGTGCGGTCCGCCGCGAACTCCACCAACCAGCGTTGATCGATTTCAAACGCCGTGCGGAACACGGCCTTTTCGTCGGCGCTCAAGAAATCGAGATGCTGGACCGAGCCTTCGTGCTCCAGCATCGACGACCATACGCTCTCGCTATTCCGGCCCTTCTGGATCAGCAAGGCTTCCAGATACGGGTTACGGACGGCAAAAGAGCCGGAAAGGGTTTTGTGGTTGTAGATATTCGCCGGGACCGGCTCGATCCCCGCCGAAGTGCCGCCGCAGATGATGGAAATGGACGCCGTGGGCGCAATTGCCATCTTATGACTAAAGCGCTCCATCACCCCCACTTCCGCCGCATCCGGGCACGCCCCACGCTCTTGCGCGAGGTACATGGAGGCGGCATCCGCCCGCTCTTTCAAGTGGCGGAAGACGCGCATGTTCCAAGATTTTGCCAGCGCGCTTTCCAGCGGAATGCTCTTCATCTGCAAGAAGCTGTGGAAGCCCATCACGCCGAGGCCCACCGAGCGTTCGCGGCTGGCGCTATATTTGGCGCGGGCCATTTCGTCCGGGGCGCGGTCGATGAAGTCTTGCAGCACGTTATCGAGGAAGCGCATCAGGTCTTCCACAAAACGCGGCTCTTGACTCCACTGCTCCCACATCTCGACGTTCACCGAACTCAGGCAACACACCGCAGTACGCGCCTGACCAAGATGATCCGGCCCGGTATGCAGCATGATTTCCGAGCACAGGTTCGAGGTAGAGCATTTCAGGCCCAACGTGCGCTGATGCTCCGCCATCGTCCGGTTCACGGTGTCTATGAAGATTACATACGGCTCGCCCGTCGCAATGCGGGTTTCCACGAGGCGTTGGAACAGCGCCCGCGCGTCGGCAGTGCGAACCACTTCCTTCGTCTTCGGGCTGCGGAGCGGAAATTCCGTACCATCGCGCACCGCTTCCATGAACTCATCGGTCAGCAGAACGCCATGATGCAGGTTCAGGGCTTTCCGGTTGAAATCACCGGACGGTTTGCGGATTTCCAGAAACTCTTCGATTTCCGGGTGATTGATGTCGAGATATACCGCCGCCGAGCCGCGCCGGAGCGAGCCTTGGCTAATGGCCAGCGTGAGGCTATCCATCACGCGGATGAAGGGGATAATACCGCTGGTCTTGCCATTCAAGCCAACCGGCTCGCCAATCGAGCGGACCTTGCCCCAGTAAGTGCCGATACCGCCGCCACGCGCCGATAACCACACATTCTCGTTCCAGGTATCGACAATGCCATCAAGACTATCATCAACCGAGTTGAGATAGCAGGAAATCGGCAACCCGCGCCCCGTGCCGCCGTTCGATAGAATAGGCGTTGCCGGCATGAACCATAGGCGGCTCATATAATCATACAAGCGCTGCGCGTGCTCGGTATCATCGGCATAAGCAGTAGAGACGCGCGCGAAGAGGTCTTGGAAGCTCTCGCCTGGCAGCAAATAGCGGTCGCGGAGCGTCTCTTTACCGAAGTCGGTTAAGAGCGCGTCGCGCGATCGGTCGATCTGGACAGGCTTCGATTGGCTCGGCGCCGTTACATGCGCGCGTACATCACCATCCATCATTCTGGCCTCTTCAACTCTGTCGTTTTGTGTCGCTGGCTGTAAGCTATTTCCATGTGGATCAGCGACATTCTGCGCAAAATCCAAGGGGCGAGCGCGATTGGTTAATCGCGTCTTCACACACAACATATTGGGGAACAGCGCTCTCAAGTCAACTACAATGTGTGCTTTGCGCTCTCTCGTGTCCTTAGCGCCCAAGTTAGAAAGCAGTGTTTTCGTGTTCATATTAGCGACAAAAATCTATGCTTTTTTGGGAGACTCCCCGAAAAATTCAGCCAGAGTCTGAGCCAAAACCGCGAGATCACGAGAATGTGACAAACGATGGTCAGCACCCTTCAGCAAGGTCACTCTTAGGTCGGGACTCTTAAGGTTCTGCGCGAGCGCAAGGCTATACTCATAGGGAACATCGGCATCCTCCGTTCCGTGCAACAGGCGGACGGGAACCGGCATAGTGTGCGTGCGATTCAGGATTAAATTATTACGCCCGTCCGCGAGCAACCGGGCCGTAATCGGGTCAGGGTCGCCATAGGCGGACGCGCGATAGAAAACGCCATCTCGGTCCAAAGCGTCGCGCAAAGCCGAGGTTAGGCGTGGCTCGATGAGGCGGGCGGTGAAATCGGGCGCGGCGGCAATGCCTATCAGCCCCGCTAGCCGCTCCAACCGGGCCAACGCCGTAAGAACCATCAACCAGCCGCCCATGCTGGAGCCGATTAGGATTTGCGGCCCTTGCGTTACCGTGTCCAGCACGGTCAGCGTATCCGACAGCCAAGTGCTAATGTCCCCCTGCAAGAACGCCCCGCCCGTCTCCCCATGCCCCAGCGGATCAAAGCGCGTGTAGCCAAGCCCCCAGGCCGCCGCCAGATGATCGAGCCAGCGCGCCTTGACCCCCCTCATCGCCGACCGGAAGCCGCCGATGAAGAGGATTCCCGGCAAATTACCTGCCAAAGCTGGACGATGGCGATAAGCGATCCTATGTCCGTAAGTGAAATTCACTTCGTAGGCTGGCCTTAAATCGGGTAAGGACTGATCTCGAGCCAGAAACTCGGCTAAGAGGCGGTCCAAGATCGCGGGATTAAACTCAACCCCGCCCCCCGCGCTGCCCGTGTAAGGATTGCTGTCGTTGATCACGCCGCCGCCTCTTTTTACCACTGATCTACCGTCCACCCGGCCTGCGGTTATTCTACAGGTTCTGCCTGCCTTGAAAACCGGGGGCGTTGAACGCACGGCGGTCGATATTGCCGTTGCAACCCAGCAGGCGGGCTGCCGCTCGATCGTCGTTTCCTCAGGCGGGCCGATGGTTCATGAGATGGAGCGCAGCGGCGCGCGCCATATCACCCTGGCGCTTGAGGCTAAGAACCCCTACACGATTTGGCGCAATGCCGCCCGCCTTGCCGAGATTATCCGCCGGGAAGGCGTCGATATCGTCCACGCGCGCAGCCGCGCCCCCGCCTGGAGCGCGCTCTGGGCCGCCCGCCGCACGGGCAGGCCGTTCCTTACCACCTTCGCGGGCATCTATAATTTCAAAACCCGGTTGAAGCGCGCCTATAATGCCGTAATGCAAAAGGGCGACCTCGTTATCGCCAACTCGCAGTTCACCGCCGATCATGTGCATCACACTTATCAAACCCCCCTCAATAAAATCCGAGTGATCCCGCGCGGCGTCGATCTGACGTTGTTTGATCCCGCTCGTATGCGCCCAGATCGGCTGGTCGCCCAAGCGCAAGCCCTGCGCTTAGAAGACGGAATGCCAGTGCTGATGCTGCCAGGGCGGGTGACACGCTGGAAAGGGCACCGCGTCGTCGTCGAGGCCATCGCGCGGATGGATCGGCGCGATGTTCAATGCCTGTTCATCGGCAGCGACGAGGGCCGCGAAGAGTATCGGGCCGAAATCGAAGCACTCATCGAAGCGCGGGGCCTTGGCGGTATCATTCGCTTTGCTGGCCAAGTGAAAGATATGGCCGCCGCCTATATGCTGGCCGACGTGGTGATTTCGGCGTCCACCGACCCCGAAGCCTTTGGCCGTGTTGTTGCCGAAGCGCAAGCGATGGGCCGCCCTGTCATCGCTTCCGACCACGGTGGTGCGCGCGAAACAGTGCTGCCGGGGGAAAGCGGTTGGCTGGTAACGCCAAATGATCCCAGCGCGCTGGCCGTAGCCATTACGGAAGCCTTAACGGTTTCCACTGCCGTTCGCACTGCAATGGGCGCGCACGGCCAAGCCCATATTCGCGAGAATTTCTCCAAGGTCCGCATGTGCGCCGACACAATGCAGGTTTATGCCGAGCTGCTGGAGCAGTTCCCAATCGCGCAGGGCTGACACCCGTGCCTGCCGCGCCCATTCTCATCATCAAGCTGGGGGCTTTGGGCGATGTTGTGCTCGCCACCGGCCCTTTCGCCGCCATCCGCGCCCATCACCCCGAGGCGCGCATCACCCTGCTAACGACGAAACCCTATGCCGATTGGCTTAGGGCCTCCCCCTATTTCGATGATGTTTGGATCGACCCGCGCCCAACAGCCTTGGATATTCGCGGCTGGCTGGCTTTACGCCAACGGTTGCGCGGCGGCGGTTTCGGGCGGGTCTATGATTTGCAAACCTCAAGCCGCTCATCGCGCTACTTCTGGCTGATGCACCCAGTGCCGCCCGAGTGGTCCGGCATCGCCCCCGGCAGCTCGCACCCGGATGCGGACCCGAACCGCAATCATCTGCACACGGTCGAACGCCAAGCCGGGCAGTTGCGCGCGGCTGGGATTACTACCGTGCCGCCACCGAGCCTCGATTGGTGTAACGCCGATCTTAGCCGCTTCACTCTCCCCGCCCGCTTTGCGCTGCTGGTGCCCGGCGGCTCCGCCCATCGCCCAGAAAAACGCTGGCCTGCCAGCGCCTATGCCGCTCTCGCCCGCCGCTTGCTAGAGCAAGGGATCACGCCGGTCCTCATCGGCACTGGGGCAGAAGCGCGCGTACTCGCGGAAATCGAAACACAAGCCCCCGGCGTGCAATCCTTGCTCGGGCAGACCGATTTTTCCAGCCTCTGCGCCCTCGCCCGCCGCGCCGCGCTGGCCGTGGGTAACGACACTGGCCCGATGCACGTTATCGCCACGGCAGGCTGCCGCAGTGCGGTGCTGTTTTCCAACGCCTCTGACCCCGCGCTGACCGCCCCGCGCGGGCGGGCGGTAACGATTATAAGGGAGGCGCGTTTGGGGGATTTATCGGTGGATCGAGTGATGGGGGCTTTGGGGTGATGTGCGGTTACTCATCTGCCTGCTGGCGCGCTTTTTCCCGAATATCGGCCATCGAGTTTTCGGAAATCCCGCTCTCGATTCCCTCGCTGACGCGCGCCTGCATGGCAGCAATCTTTCCGGCCCGCTCTTGATCCTGCCGGATCAGGTCGCGCACATAATCGCTGGCGTTGCTATAGCGACCGTCTTTGCTTTGCTGCTCCACCCATTCCTTCATCGGCGCGGGGAGCGAGATATTCATGATTGCCATGCGTCACCTCTTGAAGAAACAAAAGCACTTTGGCAAAGTTTGTTAATTACGGTTTTCCGTAATGAGCGCTCGAAGTTTGTGCGACGGACGGGATTACCCTCGCAATTGCGTGGGCGAACAAAATCAGAGATACTTTTATAGCTAAATTGCGTACGGGAATTCCGAGTATCCTATGTCCCTTTATGATTCCGATTTTCACGCTTGGGCACTCCAGCAGGCCGCTCTCCTGAGAGCAGGCAAGCTGGCGCAGGCGGATGTTGAAAAAATAGCCGAGGAAATTCACAGCATGGGCCGGGGCGAACAGCGCGAACTTGAAAGCCGCTTAACGGTCTTGCTGCTGCATCTGCTGAAATGGCGCCATCAACCAGCGTTTCGGGGGAATTCCTGGCGTTACTCTATTCTGGAGCAGCGCCGCCGCATCGAGCGCCATTTGCGCCAGAACCCGAGCCTGCACGCAAAATTAACCGAGTGTTTGACCGATGCTTACGGCGACGCCCGCATTGAAGCCGCGCAGGAAACGGGCTTGGCTCCCGAAAGTTTCCCGGAAACGTGCTCCTGGTCTTTCACGAACATGATGTCCCCCAACTTTTGGCCAGAAGCCTAAAGAAACCGAGATTCTCAAGGGGCCGAAGCCCCTTGAGTCGGGCGCACCGCGCGTTTGACGCGCAAGGCGCATCAGGGGTAAAACCCCTGCACATACTACCTACCGAACCAAGAAGTTATTGAACTGCCACGGGTCGGTGTGATCCAGCCACGGCTCGTAGTTGAGCGTGGCGCGGTCGCGCAGCGGCGTCCAGTCGCTTTGCACGCTGGCGACCGGCCCCAGGTAGGGTTTGGCGATTGCCAGGATTTCATCATGCGGCAAGTGTTCAGGTTCGCAGTAACCCCGATCCGGGTTTTTCACTGCCCAAACGCAGGCCGAAATCACGCCCGCGCACACTTGCAGCGCGGTAGCGTTTTGGCCGGGGATAATCTTGCGGGCTTCGTGGATCGAGAGTTGCGAGCCGTACCACCACGCCGTTTTGCCGTGGCCGAGCAGCAGCACGCCAAGCTCGTCGATGCCATCGACAATATCATCTTGCATAATGCGGATTTTAGTGGGCGGGTCCCAATCCTTCATCATCACTTCGCGCAACGACACGATCGCGTCGGCACTAGGGTGATAAGCGTAATGCACCGTTGGGCGATGGACGGGACGACCGTTCTCGGCATAGGCGGTGAAATAATGCGACAGGGTAATGCTTTCCGAGTGGGAAATGACGAAGCCGAAAATCGGCCCGCCCTTCGGCACCCACGACCGCACGAGCGTATGCCCGCCCGGCTTGTGCATATAAATCGCGTTGCCAGGGCCGTGAGTGAAATGCTGACCCATCGGCGGCAGCATGTTTTCGTGCAGGCCCCAGCCCATTTCGGCGGGGTACGTCGCTTCGCCCCAATAGCCCAGAACCGACCAAGTATTCACGAACTCGTCCGGCTCTTTCGGAATCGAGGAGCGTTGCGTGTCGCGCTCGGAGACATGGATCACCTTAGTGCCGGTCTGCATGAACAGATCGGCCCACTCTTCCCGGTTTGTCGGCGCGGGGGCGTTCAGGTCCATTGCCTTGGCAATATCCAGCGTTGCCGCCTTAACGAAGTGATTGACGATACCCGGATTGGCACCGTGCGTAATCACCGCCGTCGGCCCCTTACCGCCCCAAGGGGCCGCCATCGCGCGGGCTTGGGAATGGGCTTCGTAATGCGTGCGTTTTGCCGCAGGAATACTCTCTTCGCCGTATTGATCGGCCCAAGGCTCCAACGAGGTATCGACGTAGAGCACGCCGTGATGATGGCACCAGTTGATAATCGACAGCGCATCGACCCCAGCGGTCAGATTGATGCACAAGTCCCCAGGCTGTAACAGCGAGCCGAGCATGGCTTCCAGATTGTCAGGGGTCAGCGAAATCCGCTTATAGCGCATACCTTGCGCTAGGAAAGGCGCGAATTTGCCTTCGTGGTCATCAGCTTCAATCACCGTGATATTCGACAGCGGAAGATCGAAATGCCGTTCCAAGACCGGCACAACCGATTGACCAACACTACCATATCCTAACATGACGATCCGGCCGCCAAACGGGACCCGTGCTACCATTCTTACCTCGTGGACAAAGAGTTGCTAAAGAAGTGCCATAGTTTAGCTATCGCACCGCACAAGCGCAAGATAAATCGCGTAAATACTTGTTTTACTTATGATTTTATGCAAGAATAAATAAATACAAAGTCATTCGTGTCGTATTATCTGAGCACACTAATCTTGAAAATACTGTTTTTCTGAAGAAAACTGACAGATCGAAGTCTTAGCAACACAAACCCTAAGATTGAGCCGCGCTCAACTGAGCGCGATAGGTGCTGCCGAACCCAACGTAACGGTCGGCAGAGCCTGCAATATTCTCTATTTCTGCGGGTTTGAGGGGGCGTAATAGACGTGCGGGATTGCCTGCCCACAACTCGCCCGCCGGCACGGTTTTATGGGGCGAGATCAAGGCCCCCGCCGCCACCATGGCATCGGTTTCAACGGTCGCCTGATCCAGAATCACTGCACCCATACCAACGAAGCAGCGGCTTTTCAGCGTGCAAGCGTGCAAAATCGCCCCATGACCAATGGTTACATTGTCCCCGATATAAGTGCCTGCCTTGAACTGAGTGGCATGAACCACGGTGCCATCTTGGATATTCGTACGCGCGCCGATGCGAATTTCATGTACATCACCGCGAATGACCACACCGAACCAGATGTTCGAGTCCGGCCCGATCACCACGTCACCGATAATCACCGCGCCGGGCGCTATAAAGGCGCTTGCGTGAATGGTTGGCCATACACCATTCCAGGGCAGCAGAATCGGCCCCGGAACGGCCCCCAGCCCCCTCATGGGAAGACGGCCACGAGGTCCAGCCCCGTGGTTTCCGGCAGGCCAAGCATAGCGTTCATATTCTGAATCGCTTGGCCCGATGCGCCCTTCACCAAATTATCAATGACCGATAGAATGATAGCCCGGCCCGGCAGGCGGTCGGCGATCACATTCATATGGCAGCGATTGGTAGCGCGCACGTGTCGGGTTTGCGGCACGTCTTTACCCGGCAGTACGGAGATAAACGGCTCATCCCGATAACGCCCCAGCAACGTGGCCTTCAAATCCTCAGCACTCACACCGGGGCGTAGCTTCACATAAATACTCGACGCCATGCCCCGGCTCATCGGCATCAGGTGCGGGGTGAAGTTCACCAACACTGCCCGGCCCGCCGCGCGCGACACATCTTGTTCGATTTCCGGCGCGTGGCGGTGCGAGGCAACGCCGTAAGCATGCACGCCTTCAGTCACTTCGCAGTAAAGCGAGCCTTCCTTCAGCGACCGCCCGGCCCCGGACGTGCCGGTCTTGGCGTCGATGATAATATCGTCGGCGTCGATCTGTGCGGCCTCGATCAGCGGCAGCAGCGGCAGCAAGGCCGACGTGGGGAAACAGCCAGGGTTCGCCACCAGCCGGGCGTTAGATACCGCCGCCCGGTGGATTTCCGTAAGGCCATAGACCGCCTCGGTCTGAAGCCCCGGCGCTTGGTGGGCGTGGCCGTACCATTCGGCGTAGGTGTCGAGATTATCCAACCGGAAGTCTGCTGACAGATCGACGATCCGCAGGTGCGACGGCAGCCCGGCGATCACGGCTTGCGTGGTGCCGTGGGGGAGCGCGCAGAAGACGAAATCAACGCCGGACCAATCCACATCGGCAATCGCCCCTAAATCGGGCAGACCAAACGGCGCAAGCTGCGGAAAAACACTGCCCACGGGCTTACCCGCGCTGCGATCCGCCGTCAGCGCCACAAGGCGTGCGTGGGGATGACCGCGCAGCAGGCGAATAAGCTCCGCCCCGGTGTAGCCGCTGGCCCCGAGAATGGCGATCCGAATTTCCGACATCCCTCAAACTCCCAAACCCTAGAGCGTCTTGCGTAAAGGTTGACGCAAGACGCTCTAGTTTTATTTTAGCCCTCGCCGGGCGGGCGCATCCGCGCCCTTGGCCGCAGTCTCAATGGCTGCTTTTAGAGCCGCGCCAGAGTTAAGGCGCGCGGCTCTAAACAAAAAAAGAAGGCACCCGTTGCCGGATGCCCCCTGATTTCTAACACAAACCTCCGAAGAAGGTTTAGCGCTTCGAGAACTGGAAGCTGCGGCGGGCCTTGGCCTTACCGTACTTCTTACGCTCGACCACACGGCTATCGCGCGTAAGGAACCCACCGGCCTTCAACACGCCGCGCAGGCCCGGCTCGAAATAGGTCAACGCGCGGCTAATGCCATGACGCACGGCACCAGCTTGACCCGACAAACCACCACCGCGCACTGTGCACCAAATGTCAAACTGACCGGCGCGATCAGCAACCTGGAACGGTTGATTGATCAACATCCGCAGCACAGGACGCGCGAAATACACGACACCCTCACGGCCATTCACCGTAAGCTTGCCAGTACCCGGCTTCACCCACACGCGAGCGACAGCGTTTTTGCGCTTGCCCGTGGCATAGGAGCGACCCTGTGCATCAATCTTCGGCTCGGCAGGCGCGGCAACAGCGCCTGAAACAGCAGCAGGCGCCTGACCGGCAACCTTCTGAAGAACTTCAAAACCTTGGGACATCCTTATGCGCTCCGCTTGTTCTTCGCATTGAAGCCAGCGACATCCAGCACAGCCGGCACTTGGGCCTCATGCGGATGGCCAGGCCCCTTATAGACCCGCAGATTGCTCATCTGCTGACGGCCCAGCGGACCCCGAGGAACCATACGTTCCACGGCTTTTTCGATCAGGCGTTCCGGGAAACGACCGTCGAGGATTTGACCCCAACCGCGTTCCTTGATCCCGCCCGGATGACCCGTGTGCCAGTAGAACTTGTTCTGCTCGCGCTTACGGCCCGTTACCTGCACCTTTTCGGCGTTGATAACGATGATATGATCACCGCAATCCATGTGCGGGGTAAAAATAGTCTTATGCTTACCGCGCAAACGGTTTGCAATAATCGTGGCGAGGCGACCGAGAACGACGCCATCGGCATCGATGACAAACCATTTCTTCTCGATCTCGCTCGGCTTCGCGGAATAGGTCTTCATAGACAATCCTGACAGCTACGGCGACGAAATGCCCAAAGCCAACATAATCGACAGCGGCATCCCGGTTAAGGTGAGGCGCTGAAGTACGATAAGCCGCCCCCATCGTCAAGCCCTGAAATGTGTGTGTTTCTGCGGGTTTGAAAGAATCTTCATGCATGGGGTATCATTATACCGCTTCTGAAAGCCGCGCTACGCCTTACACTGGGGCCTAAGACTAAACGGGGGCCTAACACCAAATGAGAAGGAAACGACGGATGACCGACGATCTTGTGCTGCGGCAGGATTCTGCTAGCGTCGCAACCCTCACGCTGAACCGCCCCCAGCAGCGCAACGCCCTCTCCCGCGCGATGATCGCGGCACTGCGCGCCGAGTTGGCGCGCGTGGCAAGCGATGCCAGCGTGAAGGCCGTTATACTGGCTGGCGCGGGGCCGGGGTTTTGCTCGGGCCATGACCTGAAGGAAATCCAGGCAAACCCCGATCCCGCTTTCTATGCAGCCCTGTTTGAGGAGTGCGCGGCGTTGATGCTGGCGCTCCAGGCACTGCCTCAGCCGGTGATTGCCCGCGTTCACGGCATCGCCACGGCGGCAGGCTGCCAGTTGGTTGCCACCTGCGATCTGGCGATTGCCTCATCGGCAGCGACCTTTGCAACGCCCGGCGTTCATATCGGCCTGTTCTGCTCCACCCCGATGGTTGCCCTCTCCCGCATCGTCCCGCGCAAGCGCGCGCTGGAAATGCTGATGCTGGGTGAGGCTATCAATGCCGAAACTGCTGCCGCCTTCGGTCTGGTAAATGCCGTGGTTGCGCCGGACGATCTCGATAGCGCCGTGGCAGGGCTTACCGCGCGCCTCACCGCTAAATCGCCGCTCACCTTACGCATCGGCAAGGAGGCCTTTTATCGGCAAGATGAGATGACCACCACCGACGCTTACGCCTATACCGCCGCCGTTATGGCGCGTAACCTTGCAACTTACGATGCGAGCGAGGGCATCAATGCTTTTCTCGCCAAGCGTATTCCGATTTGGTCTGGAGCTTAACATGCCGATAACGACTGACTCTGGCCTGCGCGCCCTTCTCACCCAAGTGAAGACCATTGCGATGGTTGGCGCGTCCACGACTGAAACCCGCCCAAGCTATGGCGTGATGAAATATCTTCAAGGCAAAGGCTTTCGCGTGATCCCGGTTAATCCCAGCGTGGCAGGGCAAGCGGTGCTCGGCGAGACGATCTATGCGGCCCTGGCTGACATCCCCCTGCCCGTTGATATGGTCGATATGTTCCGTAAGGCCGATGCCGCGCCGGAGGTGGCCGAAGACGCTATCGCCATCAACGCAAAAGTGCTCTGGATGCAACTGGGCGTCGAGCACACCGAAGCCGCCGCGACTGCTGAAGCCGCCGGACTTCAGGTAGTGATGAATCGTTGCCCGAAGATCGAATACGCCCGGCTGTTCGGCGAGCTTGATCGACGGTGACGGGCGTCCACTTCTCGCTCTGCGGCGTATTAAGCCTGGATATGTTTTATCTTCAGGAGAATATGCAATGCGTCGGCTTATCGCCCCTTGGATAGGAACTATTGCCATGCTGGGATTTCTAGGGTGCGCGCGCGCCGAAACGCCGGGAAGCGCCTATGATTTCACGTTTCAATCCCTTGATGGACAGCCCCTGCCGCTGACCACGTTTAAGGGAAAAGCCGTGCTAATCGTTAATACTGCCTCCCAATGCGGGTTTACGCCTCAATATACGGGGTTAGAGGCGCTTTATGATCGCTATGGGCCGAGCGGTTTGGTTGTCCTGGGGGTGCCGAGCAATGATTTCGGTGGGCAAGAGCCAGGGACGAGCGCCGAGATTAAGAATTTCTGCGAAACCAGCTTCGACATCAGCTTTCCACTGACAGAAAAAACCCATGTGGTCGGCGCGAACGCTCACCCGTTTTATAAGTGGGCAGGGGAAAAGTTAGGGATCGTCGCTAAACCCCGCTGGAATTTTCATAAGTATCTCATCGGGCCGGATGGCGCGTTGGTCGATTGGTTCTCGACCCTCACCGAGCCTACCTCCAGCCGCGTTACCAAGGCGATTGAGACGATTTTGCCTGCGAAGGCTGGCTAAATTCTTACAGAAAAAGCCGGTCCCTATTATGAGACCGGCTTTTTTATAACACTCAGAGCGCAGCTTAATTAATCGCGCTTAGCTGACCCTTTTGCACCTTCTGGCGATAGTCCGCCATAGCGCGCTGGAAGATATCCAACTCAGTAAAGCGCTGCGCCAGCGCGGTTTGATCAATGGAGCCGGAGGGCCGCGTCGAGCCAGTCAGCAGCTCGAAGGCCGACACACTGCCGGTTTTTGCCATCAGCGGTTCAAAGTCTGCGCGCAAACGCGATACCATTCCCGGCTCACCCGACAGCGCTGTCGCGATAGCAAGGTTGATAATCAATCCCTCCCGCTCCGGCGTCATTGTGCGATCCGACGGCGAGCCTGCGAGGCGCGTGAGGGCGGCTGCCGATTCGGCCCAATTTTGGGCGCGGCTGAACAACTGCGCCCGCAAAACCTCGCCATCGCGGCTAATATCGCCTTCGATAACCGACAGGCCGCGATCAGGCTCCCCCGCTTCCATGAAGGCGCGGGCTTTGAGGCGGCGGCGCTCTTGTTGCAACTCTGGCGGCAAGTTTGGCACATCGCTGCGGTCAATTGCCGTTACCGCCTCTTTTGGGCGGCGATCCAACAATTGCACGACGGCCAACCGGGCACCAACTTTCGCCTTCTCAACGCCACTGAGGCGTTGATCTATCTGATACGTCAAGAGATCCGCCGCGCGGTCCAGCAGGTCGATCTGAACCAGCCGATCCGCTAAGCTCTGGATCATTGCATCGCCGCGTGGCCCGGCGGGGGTAAGGTCGCGGTAATCATCATAGAGCGCGAGGGCCGCAAGCGGTGGCACTTTGCCGGATGAATCGGCGTCGTAGAGATTGATGAACGCATCGGTCATGCGCTCCTTAATCTTATCCGTTTCGGACCAAGCCGGGAAATGCACCGAGGCTTCGCGCAACGTCCGCAAGGCTTCGCCGATTTGGTTGCCTTGCATATAGAGATCAGCCAACCGCTTCAACTGCACATATTCCAGCGAGCCGCCTGACCAAGCGTAGCGTGTCTTCTCCAGTCGCTCGATGGCCTCCAGCCGGTCGATCCGCCCATCTTTCAGCGCTTCTTCAACCCAAACCGGCTCCACATGGGCGCGGATGCGACGATCGTTGGAAGCCAGTAAACGGTCCAAAATCGGCAGAGCCATGCTGCGCCGATCCGTTTTGAGCATCACTTTAGCGCGGATAAACTCCGCCTCGGCCCGCGCTTCTGGCGGCGCATCGGGGCGCGCCAGCACGTCAGTGTAGGCCAGCGCCCGGCGTGAATCGCCCACTTTCTCTGCCGCTTCCGCTGCAAGAAGAGTGAGTTTGGCTCGCATCGGCATCGGGTAGGCTTCGGGAATACCGCCCGCACGGCGAAAGAGATCATCCGCCGCAGTCCAGGATTCTATTTGCGCCGACGCAGCCGCGCGCCACAGCAGGGCTTCAGGGTCGGTATCCAGGCGGCGGTCCGTCAGGTCCGGCAGGGCCGCCGTACCCTCTTCACGCATAACCCGAACCGCGCCGCGCAAGGCCAGCAGGGCCGGATCACTCGCCAGTGCCGGAGTCATCCGGCCAATTAACTCTAGCACTCCAATCGCATCGGCGTACTGAGCCTGCGCGACAAAGAACTGCGCTAGGTCAAAACGGGCCGAGGGGCGGCGCATCTCGTCCGATTCCGTTACCGCCGTTAGCAGGCGTTGGCGGGTTTCGAGGAAAGCATCGTCAGGGATTTTCCACTTGGCGAAATCATAGGCTTTCACTGATCCGGGTCGCCCCGGAATCTGCGACAAACTCAATGACGCTCCAATAGTAACGGCACTCGGCGTGACCCGAATTTCAATCGTGTCTGCCTTGGGAACAATGAGCACCCCCGAGAGCGTGCGCGGCAAAGCAAGTTGAGCGAAATCGCGTGGCGCATCTATCCCGCGCGTCGTTTGCGGCAGGGCAATAAAGCGCCACAGCGCCCCCGTATCGGGATCAATCGCCGAAATCGGGAAGGAGGCTTGGCTCGTCGCAATCGTTACCAACCCGCCTTCGGCATCGGACGTTACCGGCAGCGCCGAATCCGGGCGTGCCGAGGCGCGCGGGCGCAGAACAACGACCAGGGCCGCTTCTTCACGACTGAGCGTTGGCACCAAGCCCGCCGGCACCGCTAGGCGTAGGATCGAGCCATGCGTTGCCTTCAACTGTTCCGGCTCAACGCGCGTGCGGAGGCGCGATACCGCCGACAAATCGGCGGCGAGCGGAGCCGCGAAAGCGAGATACAGTTGATCGTCGCGCAGATAGGCCGCCGCTGGGGCCGCCGTCGGCACGCGAATGGTAATGATTTTATCAACGCCCTGAACTGCCGTTAACGCAACTGGCTGAACCGGGGTCATCGCCGGAGGCGCAATAAGCGGCTCTGCGGGCGGTTTCGGCGGCGCGGTAATCGGAGCCGGAGGAGCTTGGGCCACGGCAACAGGCGCGGGTTTGGCCTGATTCTGGACCTGACTTTGGGCGACCTGAACAGGCGCGGCAGCAGCAGGCAGAGACACTGCTACCTTGGCAGCACCAGCCGGGCCATTCGGAGGGGCCTGTACGTCCAAAAGAATGCGGGTGCCGATCTTACGATCCACTAGCTTAGCGTTCGGCGGCAGGGCCAAGGCAAACTCGGTGGCGCTACCGTTAGTCGCGGCTTCGACCGAGGCGATGGACTTGGTCAAACGACGGCGAATATCGGCAAGATCAAACTGACCAGCTTTATCGAAGGTAATCCGCGCCACGCCATCGGCAGAGCTAAGGCGATAGCTGGTCCCGGCAGGCCAATCGAAAACGAAGCGAGTAAAGGTACCATTATCGCCAACATTCACTTTCACGCGCGGCACATCTGCCGCAAGCGGTGCCGAGGCGGCAACGAGTGGCGTTGGGGCCTGCACCGTGGCGGCTTGTGCCGCAGGTTTTTCAGGTGGCGGCGTTAGCGTGGTTGGAGCCGCTGCGGGGACCGTTTGGGCAGCGGGGATAGCCTGCGGCGGCGTTTGTGGTAGCGTTGAGGCCGTTGGCGCGGGCTGGCCCTTTTGTTCGACTAAATCAATCACGGCAGCACGTTCGGTGGCCGAAGTCTTGAGCGTAACGGCCTTCAGCAGGGTAAAGCTTACACTGCGCTGATCCGCAGAGACCTTCGGGTTACTCAGATAACCATCGACCCCGCGCATGACAGCGGCGGAGAGATTGCCATCGAACGGGGCTTCGAAGCGCACGACAAGCTGATTGCCTTCGGCATTCGCGGTAAACTTCGGCGTGGTACCAAAATCGAAGACTAGGCGGGAGTAACCATCGTGCAGGGCCGAGCGCGCGGTTGCAGCCCAAGCGGAAGACTGCGTTACCGGGCCGAGCAGCACGACAGCGACTGCAACGGAGGAGAGCAGAAGAGCGCAATGGGTGCGACGGGTCAGCAAAGAAACCATGGCCAAGGGGTTATCCAAAGCTCGCCAAAATCGCATCGATTTCCGCCTGTCGCTTGGCTTCATCAGGCAAGGCTGGGCCATGAAGCAAATCCACTTGGTCGGGAGCAATGGACGGCCCCGCCGCAGGATTATACTTTGGAGTCGCCGTATCTGTTTGCATCCGCGTCAACTCGTCACCAAAAGCGGCCAGCATTGCCGAAACCCGTTCCTCGATTTGCTTCAAGGTTCGCACCACTTTTGTGATGCGCTGCCCCGTAACATCTTGAAAATTACAGGCTTCATAGATCCGCGTAACGACATCAGAAATAACAGTTGCCTGCTCGGGCGGCAGACTACTAGTCAAGTTTTCAAGCTGCTCTGCGGCATCCAGAATCGCACCCGTCGCCTCTTCCGTTGCACCGACAACCGCGTCTAATTCGTCGGTCGCAGAAGGAATATCGTGGGAGCTAATCGCATCCGGGCGAACTTGAGCGATTTCAGAGCGGGCGTTCTGGATAAACCGAGCCAGCCCCTCCAGCTCGCGATATAGTTTCACATCTGTCGAGGTAATTTCTCCGCCCATCGTCGAGAGCACTTGCTCGACAATGCGCGTAACCTCTTCCGGCGAAACGGACTGGTGGTGCGACTGCTGCCGCAGGCCATCCAAATGCTGACGCAACTCTGGCGTCGCCGTTAGACCCTTCATCGGCATCTCTCCTCACTCATCAGCCCAAACCGTCCCGCGTGGGGCAGACGCCCCAAGGGATTAGAAATTGCCGAAAACAGCAACCAACTTCTGCTTCAGCGTTTCAGCGTTAAACGGCTTCACGATGTAATTGGTGACGCCCGCTTCTTTCGCCGCAATGACGTTCTCGGTCTTGCTCTCCGCCGTCACCATCACAAAAGGGATGTGCTTCAGCTTGGCATCGTTGCGAACTTCACGCAGCAATTGCAGGCCGGTCATAGGCTCCATGTTCCAATCGGAAATCACGAGGCCATAGTTTTTTTCCCGCAGCCGGTGCAATGCGGTGGAGCCATCCGTGGCCTCATCAACATTGTCGAAACCAAGTTGTTTCAGCAGGTTACGGATGATCCGAAGCATCGTCTTATAATCATCGACGATGAGAATCGGCATATTCTTATCCATGGAAGCTCTACGTCCCCTGTTTGAGTCTCTGGATTGTTCACGGCGCAAAGTCTACGAGTAGCGCGCTTCAGTCAACCCTGCGTGTGAAAAAGACTTAAGAATAACTGTCTTGACTTAAGGCCGTCGCGGCGGAACACCACCTGCGGGCGGGGCAGAAGACTGATCGCGGCTACGATCAACCAGTAACGCCGTGAGCGTCTTTGCCCGTTCCGGCAGCATACTGGCAAGAATTGGCGCGAGCTTGTTTTCTTTCATTCGTCCAATAACGCCAATGACGACATCAAGATCGAGCTTTTCAAGAATTTGAGCAGCTTCTTTTGGCTTCATTGTTTCGTAGATACGAACAAGACTCCGCAACCGCTCTTCTTCATCTTTGCTGCGCTGATCGACAAGACTGCGAAGTTGCGTCTTAAGCCCTTCGAGTTCCAAGACCTTTTCATCAAAACGCTTTTCCGCCGCACGTAGCATTGCTTCGCGCTGTTCAATCTCGCGTTCGCGCTTATCAAGGGCCTCGCGACGCTCCGACAGCTTTTGCAGCAGATCAATTTCACCCTGGGTAAAGCGCGTCGGGTCGCGCGGCAGTTCCGCTGTCGCTGGACTGGTTGCCGCTGCAACTTCAGGCAGTTTGTTCGCATCGGCTTTGCCTTTCGGCGGGGCCGTTTGCGCGTTGGCTTCTGGGGTGCCAAAGGGAACTAGGGATTGCAGATGCTGGAAACCATCATAGGCTTCCTGCACTTTAAAGAAAAGCAGCCCGATGATGGCCAGAAGCGTCACCGGCAAGAGACGGAATGGAAGGAACCGGCGCATCGGCAAACTCTCCTGCATCAACTCAACAAGGCCACTATACCGCCACAAGGTGACAGATGGGTAAATCTAAAACGAAGGCTTATCGCCGCGCCCGCAGGGCCTGAAGCAGTTCCCGTTCGGCGCGCGAGCGCGGGGCACCATCCGCAACGGCATCGGCGGTATCTGCCTGCCCTGCCGTCCCGCCAAGCGCTTGGCGCAACCCAGCCCGATCCCGCGTCGGGCGTGCGCGTTCCGGGCGAGCGGCGAGCGGCGCTTCTGGATCAATCGCAGGGGCTGCTGCACCTTGCGGCTCCGATGCTGCCGGGCGCGGCGCGCGGCGCTCAGCGCGCGGCTCTGGCGCTGCCCCCAACCCCATTGCTGGAGCGACCGGAGTTTCACCCGAACGCTCTGACGCGCGCTCCGGCAGACGGCTGACATTATCCCGTGTTTCCGGCTTTGCGCCGGGACGCCCCACCTCCGTCCGGGCGGTGCGAACACCACCTTCGAGACGATCCGCAAGACTGCCGCCGCGATCCACCAGATAGGAGAGATCATCACGCAGATTTTGGCTACGTTCCAGATACTGCTGAAGCCGCGTCGCTTCATCCGTTGCCGAACGCAGCGCTTTTACGCCCGATTCGGCGCGCAAGCAGCTATCGTTGAAAGCAGCAATCAACGCCTCCAACTCAGCCCGGTGATTGCGGATAACTTCGAGCTTCTTGTTCAGCACCCAGCAGAAAAAAACGGTCGCCACCAAGAGCACAACGACAAGAATGTTTAGGTAAAATCCAATCGCCATCATCGCGGGACTACTCCTTTTGAGTGCGGGATTCGATCTTCACCGCGATGTGATTGTTTCGCTGCCCCACTTTGCCCTTGAACATCGTGACACCCCCCGACCGCAACATAACCTGGCTTTCCGGCGTGCAGTTGAAGATCATCTGATCCCCAGGCTCCCAAGCGAGAACTTCGCGCAAATAAGACGGAGTTTCCTCCAGCGTCGCTTCGATACTAACATCCGTGTACCAAAGCTCGCCCGCGAGATGGTTTTCCCAAATCGAGTCGCGCCCGAATTTTTCCCCCATGAACATCTGGAGAAGAATTTCACGCACGGGCTCGAGGGTCGCGTAGGGCAGTAGCAGTTCGAGACGCCCGCCGCGATCATCCATGTCGATCCGCAACCGGGCGAGAACCGCCGCGTTGGCCGGGCGCGCAATCGCGGCAAAGCGCGGATTAGTTTCAAGCCGATCAAAACGGAAAGTGACGGGTGACAGCGGATCAAACGCTGCGGACAAATCGCCCAGAACCACATGAACCATGCGCTCAACCAGCGTGCGCTCAATCGTGGTGTAGGGCCGCCCTTCAATCCGCATCGCCGCCGTGCCGCGACGACCGCCGAGCAAAACATCGACGATGGAATAGATCAAAGCGCTATCAATGGTCAGCAGGCCAAAGTTATCCCACTCTTCCGCCTTGAAGACTGACAGCATGGCTGGCAAAGGAATAGAATTAAGATAATCGCCAAACCGGATCGAGGTAATATTATCGAGACTAACTTCGACGTTGTCTGACGTAAAGTTACGCAAAGATGTAGACATCATGCGAACCAACCGGTCAAACACCACTTCGAGCATCGGCAAACGCTCGTATGAAACGAGTGCCGAGTTCACAATAGCGGCGATGCCCGACCCGTCCGAAGCGCCCGCCGACCCGTCATCAAAGCCGAGCAAGCTGTCAATTTCGTCTTGGTTCAGCACACGGGCGGGCGCCCCACCGGATCCGCCGCCGCCGCCAGCCGAAGCGAAATCATCGCCGCCGTCCGCGTCACCTTCTGCTAAAGCGGCCCATTCGGCAGCTAGCAGATCGTCGTCCTGATCGTCCAATGGACCGCCCATCATCCCGCCCCTCTTGCGAAGTCTTCGTACTCAATCGCGCCTTCTCGAAAAAGGGCGTTATTGTACCACGATTTCGGTAAACAGAACTTCTCTTACAGTGATGGGCCGGATCACGGCATTAACGCGCGCCTGAAGCTCTTCCCGAAGGCGGAACATGGCCTGCGCCCCTTGCAACTGATCTGGCCGCAACTCCCGCAGATACGTTTGGAAAGTATCCAGAACGCGCGGCAGCTTCTTTTCCACTTCTTGCCGTTCCGCCGCACTCGACAATTCCAAGCTAATTTTAAGCTTTAGGAAGGCCGGGCGCGGCGTATCACTCCGCAAGTTCACCAACAAGTCAGGCAGCGGATAATACACAACGTCCGTGGAGCGTGCGTCTTTCCCGGTTGCCGCAGCCGCTGCGACTGGAGCACTACCTATCCCAACGCCGCTCAGGACTTTGCCCAAAATGCCGGAGAAATAAAGCCCCCCAACAGCAAGTGCAATTATCAACAACGGTAACAGGATATAGAGGATCAGCTTTTTGCCGCTCAAGCGACGCCGACCCGCCGTATGGCGATCGCCACCCGCACTATCATCTTCATACATCTCAGCCGACATGACCGCTACTCCGCCCCAATTGGTCCTGCTGATACAGGTGAAAGCTCTAATACACTTGTGGCTGACAAACCTTTGTCGTGCAAGCGATAAGAGCCGCCGGACCCGTATCACAGCCCCTTGGGCGAGGCGGCAAACTTTGCCCGGCAGACATTGCATAGCATAGTCGCAATCTCTTATCTAGTCACTTTCACACATTCTGGTAATACATTGATGAGAAACACAGTTTGACGGTGGCATGGGAAATGCGTTATCGTCTGCACTATCGTGTGGGGAACCGTAAGGACTGGACTCATGGAATCGCCGATCCACATTGCTCTCTCTAGGCAGACCGCCCTGCGCCGGTCGCTCGACTCGACTGCGAATAATCTCGCAAATGCGTCAACATCTGGTTATCGCCGGGAACAGACGCTTTTCCAAGAGTATTTGGCGCGCACTGGCACCCCAGGGAACCGTCAGGCTGTGTCCTACACGCAAGATATCGGATCGTTCCGCGACTTCTCGGAAGGCACATTGTCTAGCACAGGCAACCCTTTGGATGTAGCTTTGCGCGGCGATGCCTTTTTTACCATCGGTCATCCCGCGCAGAATATGTATTCACGGAATGGCGTGTTCCACCTCGATTCCAACGGCCAGATTACCACCGCAGACGGCTATCCAGTTATGGCCGAAAACGGCCAACCGATTGCTGTGCCTCGCAATGAGCGCGGTCAGGTAATGATCGACAGTCGGGGCACCGTATCGTTTACCACCGCCAACGGCATTCAAGACCTTGGGCGCTTTGCGCTGGTCCGGTTTAACGATGAGCAGGCGCTGCGCCCGGCGGGCAATTCCATGTATATGACGGATCAGGAGGCCCTCCCCGCCCCCGAAGCCGTTACCGTTCAGGGCTTCGTTGAGAGTTCAAACGTGAAGCCAGTTTTGGAAGTAACTCAAATGCTTGAGATTATGCGCGACTATCAGTCGATGCAGAAGCTGATTGACGCAGAGGGTGAGCGCCAAACCAACGCGATTACTAAAATCGCGCGACAGGGTTAATCGCGCGACAGGGTTAAGGGCATAGTTTTAACACCCGGCAAGTTTTGACTGGTGGCGGTTACGCCAGGAAAGAAGGATACCGAAAATGCGGTCACTGAATATCGGCGCGACGGGGATGCTGGCACAGCAGCTCAATGTCGAAGTCATTTCCAACAATATCGCCAACCTGAACACGACTGGGTTCAAGCGCTCCCGCGCTGAATTCCAAGATCTTCTGTATCAGAACGAGCGCCGGGTTGGTTCTACCTCCTCGGATGCTGGGACGACAATCCCCTCGGGGATTCAGGTCGGTCTCGGGGTCCGCACGGCAGCGGTTTACCGGATGCACGAGCAGGGTAATATCCAACCAACCAGCAATCCGCTTGATGTGGCCGTGCAGGGCATGGGTTATTTCGCCGTCGATCTGCCGACCAACGAAATCGCCTATACCCGCGCCGGCTCTTTCCAGTTGAATGAGAATGGCCAAATCGTGACCGCCGACGGGTACAGGCTACGCGGCCCCGGTCAGGTGCCGCAGAATGCTCAGTCCATTACCATAAATTCTTCAGGGGAAGTTTTGGTGAAGGTGCCGGGGCAAACCCAAGCTCAAAATGTTGGTCAGATCAACCTTTCAACCTTCGTGAACGAAGCTGGGCTTCAGGCCTCGGGCCAAAACCTGTTCTTGGCAACCCAAGCCTCTGGCGAGCCGGATGATGGGGTTCCGGGTGTAGAGCAGCGCGGCACGATCCTTCAAGGCTTCCTCGAAACCTCGAACGTGAACATCGTCTCGGAAATCACCAATCTGATCACGGCACAGCGCGCGTATGAAATGAACAGCCGCGTGATCGAAACCTCCGATCAGATGATGAGCACGCTGACGCAAATGCGCTAACCCGCGTTTAGCTGTATAAGGTAGATCTCTCGAATGCTTCGCGCGCCGCGCTTTCTTCTCTCTCTCGTCGGGCTGGCCCTGGCGTTGCTGATCGCCCCGATCGCAGCGCAGGCCGCCGCGACACTGAAGAGCGGTATTCAGGCGAGCGGTATTCTGGTATTGGATAAGGCTGAAGTTCGCTTGGGCGATCTGTTCGATGGGCTGCCTCCCGATATTGCCGCCCGCCCCGTGCGGGCTTTGGGGCCGCTTGAAACGGGCATGGTGCTGGATGCAGAGCGGCTGGAGGCGATTGCGCGGGAAAACGGTCTTTCCTGGCGTCCCGCCTCGCGGAGCTTTGCCCTGCGGATTGATCGCCCCGCCGAGCAGATTGGCGAAGAGATGATTTTGCAGACCGTTACACAAGCGCTCGCGGCGCAAGGTCATCCTACCGGGGAAATCAGACTGGATGTGCCGCCCGCCCCGTTTACGGTAGGCCGGGGGCAGGCACGCCAGGGATTGCGGGTGAGCGAATTAACCTTCGACCCAAAACTCTCGCGTTTCACCGCCCAGGTCGGCCCTGTCGCTGGCGGCGAAGTGCGCCGGGTTGTAGGCCGGGTGATTGCGATGGCCGATGTGCCTGTGATGACGCGCGCGGTGGGAACCGGCGAGGTCATTCAAGCCGGCGATGTGGTCATCCAACGCCTGCGCGCCGATCAGGCCGGGCGGAGTTATGTGGTCGATCCTGACCGGATCATCGGCAAAACCGCGCGGCGCACGCTGCTGGCGGGGCAACCGGTGCGGCCTGGCGATCTGAATGCGACGATGATGGTGCAGAAGAACGCACCGATCACAGTGAATGTCATTTCTGGCCCTATGGCCTTGGCCATGCAAGGCAAAGCATTGGACGATGGTGCCTTGGGCGATATGGTGCGGGTTCTGAACATCCGCAGCAATAAGGTGTTAAGCGGTATCGTATCGGCCCCTGGTACCGTCACGGTGCAAGGGGGTAGCGCGACTGTGGCACCTTCCACGCCCCCCGGCGCGCGAACGAATTAAAGAAGGCGAGCAGAAAGAGGCCGATGATGACCCTGAGCACCCAGATTTCGACCCAAGCTCGCCCCGCTGTTACTCGCGCTCGCTTTGCACTGCCGAGCGCGCTTATGCTTGGGGCCTTGCTGCTCTCCGGCTGCAATACGCTGGATCGCCTGGAAGCCATCGGTAAAACGCAAGAGTTTACGCCAGTCGTCAATCCATCGGAACAACCGAACTATCGCCCGATCAGCCTACCGATGCCGCAGCCCGTGGCAACCGCGCGTCAGCCAAGCTCGCTATGGCGTGTCGGCAGCCGCACCTTCTTCCGCGATATTCGCGCGCGGACTGTGGGGGATATCGTCACCGTCGTCGTCGATTTCCGTAACCGCTCGGCCTCCTTGGGCGGCGGGTTGAACCGCTCGCAAACCGATACGCAAGGCGCGGGCCTGAATAGCGCCGGCAGCCTGTTCGGTCTCGATATTCAGCAGGCGCTCGGCGGGGCCGACCCCACCAGCCTGTTCGGCACTAACAGCAACCTTACCTCCCGCCGCAACGCCACCACCAACGGCACCGATGCCGCCAATCAGCTTCGCCTCGCCGCCGTGGTCATGCAGACACTGCCGAACGGCAATATGGTGATCCAGGGCCGCCAAGAGTTCCTAGTGAACTACGACATGCGCGAGTTGCTGGTGAGCGGCGTTATTCGGCCCGAAGACATTAGCTCCGGCAATACGATCGAGTACGATAAGATCGCCGAAGCTCGTATCGCCTACGGCGGTCGCGGCCAGGTCAAAGATATTGCCCAACCGCGCTACGGCACGCAGTTCATGGATATTATTCTGCCGTTCTAAGCCGCGTGGATTTTCAAATGTCAGAAACCCGCCCCCTCAGATGAAGGGGCGGGTTTTAGATTTGGATTTTGCATCTATTGAAAAACCATGCGCCCATGATTAAATCAGAACACAGATAATTCTGAGAGGAAATCCCGGTGCCCTACGTTTCATCAAGTGCGATTTCACGAGTTGAGTATTACCCGGATAATCGTCAGCTACATATTTGGTTTCATCACAGTGGCGGTCCATATCATTATTACAGTTTCCCACAGAATTTATATGAAAAATTTTTACGCTCGTCATCAAAAGGCACATTTTTTAATGATTACATAAGAGATCAACACTCCATATCTTAATAAACACAATAAAAACGGCGGCACCGTAGCGCCGCCCTTTTTATTTTCTAAGACCGCATACGCCTAATCCTCGCGATGAGTGCGTTCCATGCGCTCGTGGCGTTCCTGCGCATCGACGCTGAGGGTGGCAATCGGGCGGGCTTCCAGGCGCTTTACGCCGATAGGCTCGCCGGTTTCCTCGCAATAGCCGTAACTATCATCCTCGATTCGCCGTAACGCCGCGTCGATCTTGCTAATCAGCTTGCGTTCCCGGTCGCGCGTGCGAAGTTCAAGCGCGCGATCCGTTTCCATCGAAGCACGATCAGTTAAATCCGGCTGTTGCAGGCTCTCTTCCTGCATGTGATGGACGGTCTCGGAAGACTCGTTCAATAATTCCTCCCGCCAGCGCAGTAGCTTTTGGCGGAAATACTCACGTTGCAGTTCGTTCATAAAGGGCTCGGTGTCGCTCGGTTGATAATCCGGCGGCAACGCTATTCTGGACACTTGTGACGTCATTCGAGTTCCCTCGATCCCCCTTCAGCAAGGCGCGCGGAGTATAGGGGGAGTCGGTTCAGGGGGCAATGGGCACAATTGCAGTGGTTGAAGGAAGATACATTACCATAAAACGGCGCAATCCTGCCCGCTCAAATGCCTTAAACCTTGTTTAGATCGTCAGACGCGCGGTTCTCTTGGCTTTCGCGTTCCATATCGAGCTTGGCCAGCTCCACCTGGGCGCGCAAATCGACCTCATCGAGAACCTCTAATAGATTGGGGTCCGAAACAGTTTCGCGCACCTCAGCCAATGATCCGATCAACTGGGTCAGCGCGTCGCCGGGAATGACCCCCAGCAGCAAGCCGTGGCGAATATCGTCGAGCCGATCCAGAATGCCTTCGGCGCGCTGACGGTTGCGCCGCCGCCGCTGCGGCCCGTCGCCAATCGCCTCCACCGTGAACAGCGGGTTGACGCCCGGCACGGGCCGGGTTCCGCTGGCTGCTGCCGGGGGGGAAGTTTCTCCTGGTGTCAGCAGGCGCGCAAACGCCTCCCCCCGGCCAGCTTCGGCGGGTTTATCGGCACGACGCCCTTGGGCAACGGAGGCTGGGTCTTTTGGTCCTTGAATACGCATCTGATGATCTTAGCACAATCTGTCTTACGGAGACTATCGGCGCATCCTGCCGCAGGGCAGGAAATTTTTGCCGCCCCCCGCAAACAAATTCCTATACTCAAATTGAAAATTCTGTTTCCGAACAATCTATTATAATGTAGTGTTCAGGTTGGCACAGAGATCGCTTGTCACGATTGCGCGACAGGCCAAAACTGGCTTCGGTTCGTAAGAGATGTATAGGGACGCCAAACATGGGCATGAAGCGGCACTTTGATCAGGCCTTCGCATGGCAGCGCGGATTTCGCGTCGCTCTCGCAACGGCGTTTCTGGTCGGCACGGCCTGGACGGCAACCTCCCTCACGCCGGCGATGGCGCAGACAGTGCGAATCAAGGATGTCGCCAACTTTGAAGGCGTCCGCGAAAACCAGTTAATCGGCTACGGTCTCGTCGTTGGTCTTAACGGCACCGGCGACAGCTTGAACCGCGCCATTTTTACCCGTGAATCGCTGCTGGGGATGCTGGAGCGCCTTGGCGTGAACGCCCGCACCGCCAATAATGAAATGCGAACCCGTAACCTTGCGGCAGTGATGGTAACGGCCAACTTGCCCTCTTTCGCGCGCCAGGGTGGGCGGATTGACGTTAGCGTTTCGGCCCTCGGCGATGCCACCTCTTTGCAGGGCGGCACGCTTCTCGTTACCCCGCTAATGGGTGCAGATGGCGAAGTTTACACGGTCGCGCAAGGGGCGGTTGCCATTTCCGGTTTTGCCGCGCGGGGGGCCTCGGCCTCGGTAACGCGCGGAGTGCCAACCTCGGGCCGGATTGCTAACGGCGGCTTGGTTGAACGCGAAGTAGGCTTCGAGCTTGGTTCGCTCAATTCTGTACGCCTCTCGGTGCGGAACCCCGATTTCACGACCGCCCGCCGTATTGCAACGGCTGTGAACGCCTTCCTCGGGGCGCAGGCGGCAAAACCGCTGGACCCCGGCACAATCGAAATCACTGTGCCGCCGCGCTACCAGGGCGATACGGTTGCCATGCTCACTGATATTGAAAACCTGCCGATTCAACCCGATATGGTCGCAAAAATCGTTATCGACGAGCGTAACGGCGTGATCGTGATTGGCGAGAACGTGCGGATTAGCACCGTCGCCATCGCTCAGGGCAACCTCACCATTCGGATCACCGAAACCCCGCAAGTGTCGCAGCCAAACCCGTTTGCCCCAGGCGCAACCGCGCTAAACGGTATTCCGGGCCAGAATAGCCAAACCTTCGGGGCCGATGGCCAAGTAACACAGCAGAGCAATCAGCAGGGCCAGTTCGGTCAGTTGGGCGGCGGCGCGCAGACCGTAGTCGTGCCGCGCACTCAGATTGAAGTGGACGATCAAGCCGGGCGGCGCTTGGCAGTGCTACCCGCAGGCATCACTTTAGGTGATTTAGTGTCGGGCCTCAATGCGTTGGGCGTTGGCCCGCGCGACCTGATTACCATTTTGCAAACCATTAAAGCCGCAGGGGCCTTGCAGGCCGATATCGAAATCCTCTAAAGTCGGTTGGAGCGCTTCCCATGACATCAACGCCCTCACCCCTGCCCGGCGCAACCCTCGCCGCCAGCCGCGACAAAGCCCTGTCCACCGCGCTTGCCGCCCGCCAGCCCGCGACGGCAAACGAAGCCATTGCCGAGAAAACAGGCCGCGAGTTCGAGGCAATGTTCCTGTCGCAAATGCTGCAACCGATGTTTGAGACGGTCAAAACCAACGATATGTTCGGCGGCGGCGCGGGCGAAGACGCCTTTAAGGGCATTTTAGTCGATGAATACGGCAAGATGATCGCTAAAGCAGGGGGTGTCGGCATTGCCGATCAGGTGAAGCGCCAGATTATGGAGTTTCAGGCACGCCAAGACGCCGAAAAACAGGTTGCGTCCGCCGGCCAAAATAGCGGCGGCACTACGCTGTCGGTCGATGCGATGCGCGCCGCCTACCGCAATGCCGGGGCCACTGAAGGCAAAGCGCCGAACGCGATTACCCCGCAAGCCACCGTTACGGCCATCGAGCCTTCGGTTGAAGCCGTGCCGCGAGCGCCAGTAACAGCTCAAAAGCTGAAAGGCTGAACCTTGGCTAGGAAAAATTTTTCCGAGGTCACTTTATAAAATCTCCGAGAACCCGCAGCGCGCCAACCCTTCAGCCATATGCAGCGGTACGGGGGCGGTAACGGCGATAGGTTTTTCGCCCAAGGGAAGCGCAATCGCGCGGGCGAGAAGCTGCAACCGTTCCCCGACAGCGGGGGGTGGTCCATAAACAGGATCACCAACGAGCGGCAACCCCAGGTGGGCGGCATGAACGCGGATTTGATGAGTTCTGCCCGTGAGCGGCTCGAACTCTAGCCACGCCCGCCCCTCACCTACTCCCAAACAGCGCCAGCGCGTTTGCGCGGTTTGACCGCTTGGGTCAACGATCATGCGCCAGCCCGCCGCCGCGCTGGAGATTTTCAGCAAAGGCGCGTCGATCACCCCGTCCGCCGCTGATGGAACCCCGCGCACCACGGCCCAATAGGTTTTCTGCACCTGATGGGCCGAAAACAGCCGTGCCACCTGCCGCGCGGTTCTAAGGCTACGGGGTAGCACGAGGCAGCCCGCCGTGTCCCGATCAAGCCGATGGGCGAGGCGCGGCAACTCTTTGAAGCCGAAGGTTAAGCCGGGCAGATAGGCTTCCACGCTTTCGGGCGTCTGCGGGCCGGGATGGCACGCGAGTCCCGCCGGTTTATCGAACACGATCACACGGCCATCGCGAAAGAGAATGCGGGAGGCTAAATCCATGTTAAGCGGGGCCACCGCGCCGCACCGATTTCACCACCCCTTGTGGGCGTTTATTGACCGTGAGGAACAGCCGGCCCACATATTCGCCTAGAATCCCCAACATCAGCAGTTGCAAACCGCCCAAGGTGAGCACAATCGCCGACAGCGAGGCCCAACCTGCGGGCGGATCGCCAAGCAGACCTTCAAACAGCACGAGCAGTAATCCCAAAATCCCCAACCCCGCCGTTATCGCCCCGGCCAGGGTCGCAAAACGCAAGGGCAGAACCGAGAAATTCAACGCCATCGCCAGCCACAGGTTCACGAGGCGGCGCAGAGTATAATTGCTCTGGCCTTCGGCGCGGGCCAGATGCGTTACCTGAAGCGTGCCAATCTTCTGCGTTACCTGAAGGATCAAGCCATCAACATAAACAAACGGCCCCTCGTAGGCCGTGATCGTTTGCGCGACAAAGGCCGAGAGACAGCGAAAGGACGAGAGATAGAGGCCCTTCGGCTTATCCAACAGTCGGTCGGCAACCCAGCCATTGAAACGGCTGCCAAGATTGCGCCAACTTTCGTGCTGCTTCTCGGCATAGAAGGTATAGACCACCTCATGCCCACCCAGGCGGCAGGCATCGTAGAGCCGCGCCACCTCCTCTGGGGGGTTTTGCAGATCATCGTCCATCGTAATGATATAAGCGCCGCGCGCGTGGCGAAAACCGCTCATCACGGCGTTATGCTCGCCATAATTCCGGCTGTGCTCCACTACTGTTAGCGGCACCGTCGCGGTTTCGGCGAGGGCGTAGCAAACGGCGAGGCTAGTGTCAGGGCTGCCGTCATAAACCAGCACTATTTCCAGCCCGCCTTCGACGGTAAGGGCCGATAAAGCCTCCACCAGCCGCCCAACAGTGGCCGCGCCGTTGTAAACGGGGACGACGATGCTTAAACCCGGTCTTGTTTCACGCATCCTTGATCGCCTCGATCAGTATCGACCCGCCGAACGGTAGCCGCACGCCCGCCCGCAGCCAAGCGCTCTCCCACCCTGCGAGGCGGGAAAAGCTGGCATCAAGCAGCGGCGGCAGGGCGGAAACATCGCTGCCCTCGCTCGGCCACAGCTTGCGGCGCAGCACCATCAGCGGAAATAGCAAAGTATTCCAATAGCTGCTGCGAAGCGTGCGAAACCCCGCCGCCGCCAGTAACGCCCGCAGACGCGGCTCCGTATAGCGGCGAGAGTTGTGAACGGCCCGGTCATGCTCGGACAGCAGCCAATCATAGGCGGGAAGCGAGAGGAATAGGCGCCCGCCCGGCACAAGCGCGGTGTTAAACTCGGCCAACGCCTGCGCCTCGCTCACTCCGGCGTGGCAGAGCACGTCCGACGAGGTGATGATATCGAAGCTTGCAGGGGCAAACGGCAGGCTGTTGATCGTGCCGCGCACGAAGGGCCGCGCGCAGCGCTCCTGCCCCCATACCGCTGCCTGCCCATCGAACTCCACCCCCAAAGCCTGAATATCGGGCCGATGGGCGGCAACATATTTCAACCAGCCGCCGGTTCCCGCCCCGGCATCGAGCAGACGCAAGGGGGTGAGCGTCGGCGCTGGCAGCCAATTAAGCATATTGCGGCGCAGTGCCTGGAACCACCAAAACTGGTCCTCGATCGCGGCCATGCGCGCATATTCCACCGCCTCCATTAGACACCCACCGCCAAGGCTTGCCGGTGAGCGCGGAAACTATCGAAATCGCGAATATAATCTTCCGCTGAAAACGGATAATCGCAGAAGACCATCAGCAACGCGGGCGTCGTGCGGTAATATTGTTCGCCCCAAATGGTCGGCGGCATCAACACGGCCTGCTGCGGATGTGTGAGACGATGGCGTACCTCGCCGCCCTCGTGATCGCGCCCAACGAACTCAACTTCCCCCTGAAGACACACGAGCACCTGGCTGCACCAACGGTGCGCGTGACCGCCGCCCGCAGTGTCGGCCTGATCGGAGGCAACCGTGAACACTCGCGCAATCGAAATCGGCAGATTGGCCCCGGTCTCGAAAATCGTCAGCACGCGCCCTGGCGCTGGAAACTGCGGGAATTTCAGCAGCCGGATTTGGTCCAACCCCGCCAGCGGGGCCGGTTTGGGCACAAGAGCGGGCGCAAGAGATGGCGGCGAGACACCCATTCAGCACGAACCTTTCTGCTTCTTCACACGACAGCCGCAGCATCATGCCGTAAATTCGGGCACGTGGGGATGAAAACTCTGTAATCCCGCGTAAAGGAGGTGTGTTTATGGCAGAGCGCAAGCTGCCGATTCTGTGTTTGCTGCTGGGGCTTCCCTGGCTCATCGCAGCATTCTTCCCGCCCCTGAACCACGATAGCGCGGCGGTGCTAACCTGGGCGCAGCGGATGGTGGCGGGCGAGCGTCTGTATATCGACCTGATCGACGTGAACCCGCCGATGATCTTCTGGCTAAACCTGCCACCCGCCGCCGTTGCCGCCTGGACGGGCGTTTCTGCGGCATCCTTGTTGGTAGCATGGTATGCGCTCTTAACCGTGCTAGGGCTTACCCTTGCGGGGCCAGCCTTCGGGCGGCTTTTTTCTGCACGCGAGCGCGGGGGGTTGATCGCGGCAACCATAGGCGCGGTTGTGATTTTGCCCGCCCATAGCTTTACCCAGCGCGAACATGTGCTGCTGGCTTTAGCCTTGCCCTATCTGATCCACGCCGCCGCGCGCGCGCAAAACCAAGCTAACCGGCTGAGTTGGCTAACGGCGGGGCTGTTTGCCGTGGCGATCTGCCTCAAGCCGCATTTTTTGCTTATCCCCGCTGCCATTGAGGGGTTCTTGCTGCTGCATCGGGGGGGTAGAGCCAGCCTGCGTGATCCGGTCGTGCCGATTATGGCAGGTGTGGGCAGCGCTTATCTTGCGAGCGTGGCCCTGCTTACCCCGGCTTATTTCACCACCATTCTGCCGATGATGGCGGAGCTTTATACAAACGCTCGCGCCGATTGGCGGGGATTACTGCTGGGAGATCAAGTTCTGCCGTTGGTGTTGGGAAGCCTTGTGCTGGGTTGCCTAACGTGGCGGCACGGCCCCTCCCCGCGCCTGCTGTTGGTCTTCACTGTCAGCGCGAGCCTTGCGGGCTTCAGCCAGATGAAGGGTTGGGACTATCATTTCATGGCGGCACGCGGCGGGTTGCTGCTGCTGCTGGGGTGGAGCCTCGGGCGCTGGCTTCGCACGCCAACCCGCGCCGCAGTGGCAACCGTCGCGGCCAGCCTTGCCTACGCAAGCCTCCTCGGGTTGCCGTTTGCCGCCCAGCGGGGTTTTGCCGAAACGCCGGACGCGCGCCTGCGGGATCTGATGGAGCAAACCGCCCCCGGCGGCTCGGTGCTGTGGTTCACAACATCGCTAAAGCCGCAGTTCTCGCTGCTGCAAACCACGGGCAGCACGTATGTGGGCCATTACATGAGCCTGTGGCCCCTGCCGGAGCTTTATCCTGCGAGCGCGCCCGCCGGGTTTCGCCCGTTAGTACAGATCAGCGAAATCGAGCGCACGCTGATCGCCACTACGGCTGCGGACTTAGCGCGCAAGCCCGATCTTTTAGTTGTCACCGACGGGGCGTCTGAGCCGGGTTTTGGAGCACGGCCTTGGGATCACCTTGCCTATTTCCGCCGTGATCCCGGCATTGCCGCCGCACTGACAGCCTATGATCCTGTTGGGAAAATCGCGGGCTGGACGCTCTACCGCCGCGCCCAGCCCTAATCCTTTAGGGTTGGCGCACGCGGCCTTCCAACTTCGCCTGAACCGGGGAGTTCTTGGCGATATAGGCCGAAACGCTATCTTCAAGGTTCGGGCCGAAATCATAGGCATCGACCGCGTTGGTCTTGAACATCGTATAGCCATCGCCGCCCCGGCGCATAAAATCATTGGTGGCGACGTTGTAGGTGGCATTCGGATCGAGCGGCTGGAAGGCGCCATTGCGCTTCACCTCTACCGAAACAATGCGGCTGCCCGCAGGCTTTTTCGGATCCCAGCTATAACGCAGATTGCTGGAAACCTGCGGGAAGCGGCCCTGATTTTCTTCCACCTTCGATACGCCGTTTTCAAGCGCGGCCACCACATCTGAACCCTTCAGCTTCATTGTGGCGATGGTGTTTTGGAACGGCAGTACGGTGAGTACCTGACCCAGCGTTACGGGGCCTTCCCCGATGGAGGCGCGCACGCCGCCGCCGTTTTGAATAGCAAACTCGGTGCCTTTAGACGCGGTGGACCAAACCAGCGCATCCGCGACCAGATTACCCATCAGGCACTCGCCCTTGCGGCAGGTGGTCGCATCGAGGGCGACGCCGGAGGTTCCGACCGGCTTACTCTTCATCTCGCTGATGGGCGCGTCGAACTTATTGATTTCAGCGCGGATCGCTTTGTCTTCCGCAACCGACGCATCGAGCAAAATCGGCTCGCCCTCGTAGGCCGAAACCACGCCGTTGGCATCGAATGTTACGTCGAGGCGGCCAAGATACTGACTATAGGCGGCAGCCGTCACGATCAACGTGCGCCCAGATTTATTGTTCACGACAATTGGGTACGGGCCTTCAGCTTCTTTAATCTTATTCGATAGCAGGGTGTGGGAATGCCCGCCGACGATCACGTCGATCCCATCGACCATCTTCGCTATTTCCTGGTCGCGCACCCAGCCGCTGTGCGTGAGGGCGATGATCTTATCAATACCGAGGCTTTTTAGTTCCGCCACGGCCTTTTTCAGCGGGCCGTCTTCATGGGCAAAGCTCACCGTTGGCCCTGGGGAGGAGGTGATGGGCGTATCGTCGGTGGTGGCACCGATGATGCCGATTTTCTGGCCACCGCGCTCCACAATCGTATAAGGCTGGAACAGCCCTTGAAGGCGCGGCTCCTTACTCACGTCCACATTCACCGAGAGGACCGGAAACTTGGTGCCTTTCAGAAAATCGGCCAACACGCCGGGGCCGTCGTCGAACTCGTGATTGCCAAGGGACATGGCATCGACATCCAGCAGATTCACTGCCACAAGATCGGCCTTGCCCTTATAAACAGTGTAGAACAGCGAGCCTTGAAACTGGTCGCCCGCATGTAAAAACACCGAATGCCCGCCTGCCGCTTTTACTTGCTTGGCAATTTCCTGGGCCTGATAGCCGACGCGCGCCACGCCGCCGAAGCACTTCTTCTCCTCTTCTTCCTTGGCCGAGCACGTCGTGCCGAAACGATTGATCGGCAGCAGCCGCGAATGAATATCGTTGACGTGCAGAATCGTCAGTTTCAGCGGGGCCGGGGGTTGAGATTGAGCGAAGGCCCCTGCCGACAAAAGTGCGGCTGCCGAGGCGGTCAGCAGAAAAGTGCGAGAAAACAGCATGGCGACGGTGCATCCTTCGTCAGGTTTCGTCCAAGATCATCATTCTATAGCCAGAGTCGATGACGCCTCAATGATGTGCTATCAAATTTGTCGTGACGGATTTTTTTGCGAGGCGAGGGCATCCCGCCGTAACCTGTGCGCCGTAAAGACCGAAGCTGAGATAGAATAGTTCAATTCTACGGGAGATGATGATGAGCACGACAGTATCGAAGAAGACCCTCGGTTTTGCCTCTGTCGCCGGGGCGGTCGCAATGGCGGCGGTCGCTTTTGCCGCAACCCCCGCCACCGCGCAAGCGAAGGAAAAATGCTACGGCATTGCCAAAGCTGGGCAGAATGATTGCCAAACCGCCAGCAGCTCCTGCGCGGGCACCTCGAAGGTGGATAAGCAGCCGGATGCTTGGAAATATGTGCCTGCTGGAAGCTGTGCAGGGGCGGGCGGCGCGTTACAACCCAAGAAAGCCTAGGGGTTCGTTTAAGGGGGGGGCGGGCTATGACCGATACAACGCTCGCCCCGCCGCGCCCCGAAAGCCAAGTTGCGGGCCTAGCTGCCCACGCGGTTGGGATTGGGCTGCGGGCGGATCATCATGGGGATATTGCGGCGCTGTTGGCTGAACCCGGTGCGGCCATGCCAGTAGGTTTTCTTGAAATTGTGGACTTCCTTGAAATCCATGCCGAAAACTACCTCCACGCCGGAAGCCCCGCCCATAGCCTGTTGATTGATGTAGCCGAACGGCTGCCGGTAAGCCTGCACTGCGTCGGCCTGTCTTTAGGCTCTGCCGAGGGTGTGGATGAACACCACCTCTCGCGTGTTGCTGCCTTAGCGAAGGATTGCGCCCCGGTGCTGATCTCCGATCATCTGGCTTGGTGCCGGGTTGGGGGGTGCTATTTGAACGACCTCCTGCCCCTTCCCTACACATCGGAGGCACTCGAAACCGTCGCCGCCAATATCGACCGCGTGCAATCGCGGCTTGGGCGGCGGATTCTGCTAGAGAACCCCTCCACCTATGGGGCTTTCGCTGAAAGCGCTTGGGACGAAGGGGCGTTTATAGCTGAACTGCTCAAGCGCACAGGCTGCGGGCTGCTGCTCGACATTAACAACATCTACGTTTCCGCCCATAATCAGAACGTGAACCCAGAGGCTTGGCTCGCGGGTTATCCGCTCGCGGCTGCCGACGAAATTCATCTGGCCGGGCACACACAGCAAAACGGGCTGCTGATCGACACTCACGCCGCCCCCGTCTGTGCGGCAGTTTGGCGGCTGTATGAGGCCGTTCTTGCCAAGATCGGCCCCCGCCCGACGCTGATCGAATGGGATGCTGAACTCCCCCCCCTCGTAACCCTTCTGGCCGAAGCCCAAGCGGCGCGGACGCGGATGCTGCCATGAGCCTCTCGGCCCACCAAGCGCGCTTCGCCGCCTATGTTTCCGGTCAAAGCGAAACCCCGCCCTTGGGACTGCTCGAAGGCGCGCGGGCGCAAATATACCGCAATAATGTGCGGCTATCGCTCACCGCCGCGCTGGCGGCGAATTTTCCGGTAACGCGGGTGCTGGTTGGGGAGATGTATTTCGGCCAAGCCGCCCGGCAGTTCCTCCGCATTCATCTACCAACGCGGCCCGATATGGCCTGTTATGGCGAGGCTTTCCCAGCGTTTCTGGCAAGCGCGCCGGGTATTGCCGACTACCTATATGTGCCCGAAGTCGCCCGGCTGGAACGCGCGATGATCGAGGCGCTGTTGGCCGATCCTGCTGAAACGCTCGACCCTGCCGCCTTTGCCGCCGTTCCGCCCGATGCGTTTGCCCATCTGCGCTTCTCGGCCCATCCCAGCACGCGCCTCGTACAGTCGGTCTATGCCATTGGCGATCTGTGGCAGGCCCATCAACACCCCGTGCCGGACCTGACGGCTATAGAGATCAACGCGCCCCAAAGCCTCGCCCTCGTGCGGCCACAGGCAACGGTTGAGTGGCGGTTGTTGGCGGCGGCGGATGCGCGGTTTCTGTGCGCGCTGCTGTCCGGTGCCAGCATTGCAGAAGCGGTGGAACGGTTGCCCGACGACTTCGATCTAACCCAAGCCCTGCTCGGCCACCTTCGGGCAGGGGTCTTCACCCGGCTTTACTCCTAAACAACCGGAGATATTTTAATGGTTCGCATCGCTGCCAGAATGGCCCGCACGCTCATTGAACGCCACTTAGCCGCCCCGTTGGACTTGCTTGGGCGCGGGATGATCGGCGAAATTTTTTTTCGCTCCGGTCTCGTGAAACTCGCCTCGTTCGAGACCACGGTGGATCTGTTCCGGGAGGAGTACCGCACGCCGTTGCTTTCGCCAGAGGTCGCCGCCGTGCTGGCAACAGGGATTGAGCTGACGATGCCGATACTGCTCATTCTCGGGCTGTTCGCGCGGCTGGCAGCCCTCCCGATGCTGGTGATGACACTCGTTATCCAACTGACTTACTTTTATCACAGCGAGCATTATTTTTGGGCCTTTGTGTTGCTCGCCATCATCATTCGCGGGCCGGGGGCTTGGTCTATCGACCATTGGCTGCGCCGCCGCTTCGGCTAAAGAGGCTGGACGATGCGGCCCTAGGCGCGCAATGCTGCCCCATTATGTTTATCTTGGCAGGCTTATCTCGGAGATTCGATATGTCGATTTTGTTGACGTTGGTGGGGCGCGCCGTGGGGGCCGACAAGGCCAACGCCTTGGCAGAAACCCTCTCTATCCACTCAACTCTACTGGCCGAAGCAGGACCGCGCGTGAACCGGGCCGTGATGGCCCAAGCGCTCAATATGGTCTTGTTTGCAGATTTGATTGATCGCGTGCCTGCGGCAGCCGCCTATCTCGCCGATAAGCGCGCCCGTGGCGAGAAAACCATTCACGATCATGGCGCGGTTCGCACGGTCGATGGTCCAGTCACGGGCGGCTTGCCGCGTGGGGAGGCGGCGCTGGTGCGCCTGCTGACGCCGCTGGGGTATCGGCAGAACGGGCTGTATCCGCTGGATCGCCTGAAAATGACGGGCCGATCCTACGGTCAGGTCGATTTCCCCGAGGATATTGCTCAGTTCTTCGTGAGCGAGTTGCACGTTGACCGTTTCTCTCCGGCCTTTGGGGCGGCGGTTGCCAATGTTCTAGCCGAGGCGGTCGATCCACTTGATGCCGCGACCGTTACCACGCTTGCCGCGTTCGCGCGTGATGGCGTGGTCGATCTCGATGCCGCCGCTGCCGCGCTCCCGGTCATCGCGGGGGCCTTCGATCGGCACTACCCCGCCCCCAGCCTTACCGACTATGAGGCGCTGAAGACCGAGTCGGCGGAAATGGCCTGGATTGCCACAGAAGGCAATGCCTTCAACCACGCAACCGACCGCGTGCCGGACGTGGATGCTCTCGCCGCCGAACAAAAGGCCCTAGGCCGCCCGATGAAGGATGCGGTGGAAGTATCGGCCTCGGGCCGGGTTCGCCAAACCGCCTTCCGCGCCGCTCAAGTTCAGCGCCCGTTCCGGGATGCCAGCGGGGCCACCGTGATGCGCGAGGTGCCAGGCTCCTTCTACGAATTCATCACCCGCGATACCCTCACGGATACCGATACCGGCGCGAAAAAGCTGGACCTGGGTTTCGATAGCTCAAACGCCCAAGGTATTTTTAAGATGACGGCGACGGCTTGATTGACCTCGGGTTGCAACGGTCGGTATTATCCAAATCATGCCCAGTCGTTTAACTCGCGCCTTCATTTGATTCGGTTTTTTCTGCCGTGAGCACTGAAACTTTCAGCCCGCGCTATCGCGATCTCGACGCCTGGAATCCTGATGAGATTCTGGGCGCGCTGCTCGATAGCCAATTCTGCGCCGTCGCCGCCGTTAGTGCCGCGCTCAACCCGCTCGAACGGGCTGCGGTGGCGATTGCCCAGCGCTTACGGAAGGGGGGGCGCATTGTCTATGTTGGTGCAGGCACCTCGGGCCGAATTGCCGTGCAAGATGGCGCGGAACTGCCCCCCACTTTCGATTGGCCGCGCGACCGCGTGGTGTTCATTGTGGCTGGCGGCATGAACGCCCTCACTCAATCGGTCGAGGGCGCGGAAGACGACAGGGAAGCCGCGATTTGCGCGATTGAAGATGAAGGCATCGGCCCGGAAGACTCGGTGATCGGGCTGGCGGCTTCGGGCGCAACGCCCTTCACGGTCGCAGCCCTTCAAGCCGCCCGGCAACGCGGCGCGCTGACCGTGGGGATCGCCAATAACGAGGACTCGCCCCTGCTGAACGCTGCCGACTATCCGATCTTGCTGGATACCGGGCCGGAAGTGGTGGCAGGCTCGACGCGGCTGAAAGCAGGCACGGCCCAAAAAATCGCGCTCAACCTGATCTCGACTGTCGTGATGATCCAGCTTGGCCGCGTCTATGACGGCATGATGGTCGATATGGTTGCGGCCAACGATAAGCTGCGCCGCCGCTCCGAACGGATGCTGCATCGGCTGACGGAGGCCCCGTTGGAGACTATCCAAGCCGCCCTCGATGCCGCCAACGGCAAAGTAAAACTGGCGCGCGTGCTGCTGGAAGGGCTTGGCGTATCGGAAGCCCGCGCGCTGCTCGATGTCCACAACGGCCACCTACGCCCGGCCCTGGCCGCTATCGCCAACCGCCGCACGGCACTATGAGCACGCTCACTCTTGCCGTCCCGCGCCTGTTCAACGGCGAGGAATGGCGGGAGAATGCCTATATAAGCGTTCAGGACGGCGTGATTATCAGCGTTTCCGAAGCGCCCCCTAGCACACACACTCTCCTACACCTCCCCGCCGATCACCTGCTGGTGCCGGGCTTTATCGACGCGCAAGTGAATGGCGGCGGCGGCGTGTTGTTCAACGATGCCCCCGATATTCCGACGTTGGAACGCATCGCCGCCGCCCACCGCCGCTTCGGCACGACGGCCTTTCTGCCAACGCTGATTTCCGATACGCGGGAGAAGATGCACGCGGCGCTACAGACCGTGCGAAAGGCGATTGATATACGAATACCGGGGATCGTTGGCGTGCATCTGGAAGGCCCGTTCCTGGCGCCAACGAAGCATGGCGCCCATGCCGCCAATGTTATCACGGCGCTGACTGACGCCGATGTCGCTTGGCTCGCGCAGCCCTTCCCCGGCACGCTGTTGCTTACCCTCGCCCCAGAAGAGGTGCGCGATCCCGGCTTTCTCACCGCGCTTCGGACCGCAGGCGTGGTGCTCGCCGCAGGTCATAGCGCCGCCAGTTACGAGCAAGCCATGACGGGGTTCGACAGCGGCATGAGCGGTGTCACGCATCTTTTTAACGCCATGACGCCCCTAAGCGCCCGCGCGCCGGGGCTGATTGGGGCGCTGCTGGATCATCCCGATACTTGGGCGGGCATTATCGCCGATGGGGTTCACGTTCACCCTGCCAACCTGCGCCTCGCTTTGCGGCTGCTGGGGCCGAAACGGTTACTGCTGGTAACGGACGCTATGCCGCCCGTGGGCAGCACTGTTAGCCGCTTCACGCTCGGCGGCCAGTCGGTAGAGGTTCGGGATGGGGTTTGCGTGAACGAAAGCGGCGGGCTGGCAGGCTCGGTGCTCGATATGGCGTCCGCCGTCCGCACAATGGTGTCCCAGGTCGGCGCGAGCCTGTCGGATGCGCTTCGCATGGCGTCCACCACGCCCGCCGAGCGCCTACACCTACACAACCGGGGCCGCATCGCTCCCGGTTTCCGGGCCGATATGGTCGCCCTCACGCTTGATCTGCGCGCCGCCCGCGTCTGGATCGGCGGGCGGGAGGATTAGAGCCGCGCGCCTTAACTCTGGCGCGGCTCTAAAAGCCGCCATTGAGGCGGCGGCCAAGGGCGCGGATGCGCCCGGCCAAGCGCTTGGCGCGTCAAACGCACCTGGCGGCGAGGGCTAAGATAAAACTAGAGCGTCTTGCGTCAACCTTTACGCAAGACGCTCTAAGCCTCGATCACTTCAATCGTGTGGCTGATCTCAGCGGTTTTACCCAGCATGATCGAGGCGGAGCAGTATTTCTCTGCCGACAGGGCCACGGCGCGCTCCACCGCCTCGCGTGGCAGGTTCTTGCCGGTGATGCGGTAGTGCAGGCGAATGGCGGTAAACACTTTCGGGTCGGTCTCGGCACGGTCGGCTTCGGCGCTGATTTGGCAGTCGGTGATCGCGTGGCGGCCCTTTTCCAGAATCATCACCACATCGAACGCCGTGCAGCCGGCAAGCCCCGCCAACAGCATTTCCATCGGGCGAATGCCAAGGTTGCGCCCCCCCGCTTCGGGCGCACCATCCAGCACCACCGCATGACCGCTGCCCGATTCGGCGACAAAGGTGCGGGCTTCCAGCCAAGTGACTTTCGCCTTCATGCGGCTTCTCCTGGGGCAGGCACTTGCGCGCGCAAGCGGGTAACGACATTGCGGATTATCGCCGGACCCGCGCCCGCCCCGAGCGACATGATCGATTCAGGGTGGAACTGCACCCCCGCCACCGGCAGGCTTTTATGTTCGACCGCCATAATCACCCCGTCTGCCGTGCGCGCGGTTACGGTGAACTCAGCGGGTAAGGTTGCGGCATCGGCGAACAGCGAATGGTAGCGGCCAATCGTCACGTCCTCCGTAAGGCCCGCAAACAGCAGACTGTTGGTTTCAACCGTCACCAAACTCGGTTTGCCGT
>JAAFIC010000023.1 GCA_013298565.1 Alphaproteobacteria bacterium
GCTATCGAGCATCTCGACGATATTATCACTCTGTCGGACGCGCTGATGGTGGCGCGCGGCGATTTGGGCGTGGAACTGCCGCCGGAAGATGTTCCGGCCCTGCAACGGCGTATCATCCGCGCAGCACGACGCGCGGGCAAGCCGGTTGTCGTGGCCACTCAGATGCTCGAATCGATGATTACCGCACCAACGCCAACGCGCGCCGAAGCCTCGGACGTGGCGACCGCCGTGTATGATGGGGCCGACGCCGTGATGCTGTCGGCGGAAACGGCAGCGGGGCAATATCCCGTTGAAGCCGTTAGCATTATGGAACGCATCATTCGCCGCACCGAGCGCGATAGCCTTTATCGCACACTCATGATGGCCGAAGTGCCAACCCACGACGAAACCGCCTCCGATGCAATGGCGGCAGCGGCGGCGCAGGTGGCAGAGACCATTAAGGCCGCCGCGATTGTCACCTTTACCTCCTCCGGTCTCACGGCGCTGCGGGTGGCGCGGGAACGCCCCAGCACGCGCATTCTGGCGCTGACCTCGCGGGCTGAAACGGCACAACGCCTTTCCCTCGTCTGGGGTCTGCATCCGGTGGTGTGCGACGATTGCCGCGAGTTCGATGATATGGTCGCCATCGCCTGCCGCGTGGCGCGCGACGTGGGCATTGCGTTGCCGCTGCAAAAGCTGGTCGTGACGGCAGGGGTTCCCTTCGGCACGCCGGGGGCTACGAATATTTTGCGTATTGTGCGGGTTGAGGCGTAAGATAGAATCCTTGAATTCGACCGAGGTTTTATTGAATGTCCTACCCGCCGATGCCGAACCCGCCCGCAGTCTCTGATAGAGATGCGTTCGCTGATGAGCTTGAGATGAAGCTGAACGGTGTCGATGGCAGTGTGCGGGGGGGCTTGGTCAAACAGATCAATAAAATGCTCGAAAAAAACCCTGAAGCCTTCGTGAAGGGTATGCGGAGTTGGCTTCATGAAGGGCGGGTAAGCGATGATTAGAGCTTTCTCCGTTCGCCTAGGCTCACGTCAAACGCTCTAACTCTTTGTGTTTTAAGCAAAGTCTAGTCGCGGGTGCCAGCGCGTTTGACGCGCAAATCGCGGGTGCCAGCGCGTTTGACGCGCAAAGCGCATCGGGCACCCGCTCGGGATTTGCTATAGAGCGGGTTAATCCGAAAGCGCGCCGCCTCTTAGCTTCTCAAACAAGCGCCCGAGGAAATCCGCGCAGGCATCCAGTTGCGCCGGGTCGATAAACTCGTCCGGCTGATGGGCTTGGTCGATGGAGCCGGGGCCGCAGATGATCGTATCCATCCCCTCTTGCTGAAACAGCCCGGCTTCGGTCGCGTAGGAAACCGCAATCGCGCGGTTGTTGCCCGTGAGGGTGAGGGCTAGGCGTTCCAGGGCGGAGGTTTGATCGGGCCGTAGGGGTGGCACGGTGGCAATCGCGCGAATCTCGATGTCGGCATCCGGGTGCTGGGCTTTCAAGGCAGGGCGGATCTCCGTTTCCACTGCATCATAGATGCGCCCCAGAATAGCGTCGGCGCTATCCCAGGGGGCGAGGCGCAAATCCCAGGCTAGGCGGCAGCGGCCTGGGATAATATTGGTGGCGGTGCCGCCGTCGATCATCGCAACGGTTAGGCTGGAGCGGGGCGGCTCGAAATCGGCGCTTGGCACCTGCCGGGTCATGGCGGCTTGATCTTCCCGCTCGATCACCGCGATCAGCTTGGCGGCGGCGCTGATGGCCGAGGCCCCCCGATGGGGTTGGCTGGAATGGGCGGGAACCCCCGTAATCAGGGCTTCCAGCACGTAGCAACCCTTATGGCTGTTGACGACCTGCATCAAGGTCGGCTCGCCAATAAGGGCCGCGCGCGGGGCAATACCGTCGGCCAGAAGATCAATCAGCAAGGACGGCACGCCCTGGCAGCCAGTTTCTTCATCGCAAGAGAGGGCGAAATGTAGCGGCACGGGCAGCGGATTGGCAACAAGGGCAGGCACTTGCGCTAAGGCGACCGCGCAAAACCCCTTCATGTCCGAAGTGCCGCGCCCGTAGAGCTTGCCGCCCCGTTCGGTCACGGTAAACGGATCGCTGGTCCAGGGTTGCGCCGCCACGGGAACCACATCGGTATGCCCGGAGAGCACAAGCCCGCCGCGCCGGGTTTCGCCGGAAGTTGCGGGAATGGTGGCGAACAGATTGGCCTTATGGCCGTCTACGGAGCGGCTCAACCGCCACGGCACGCCCCACCCCTCCAAATAAGCCCCGACGAACTGAATGAGATCAAGATTGCTCTCGGAGGAGACGGAGGGGAAGGCGACCAACCTGTCTAGCAGGGTGCGCGCGCTTAAACTTTCTCCGATCGGCACGGGGTGTTTCCTTTCCGCAAACCGGGCAGGGGGGAAGGCCCCCGCCCGATCGTATTTAGACTGCGGAAGAGCCTAACCCCGGTTGCGCGATGAGAGCGAGAAATTCGCGCCGGGTTTCGATATTGCTGCGGAACGCCCCCAGCATACGGCTTGTTACCATCGCCACGCCCGGCTTGTGTACGCCGCGCGTTGTCATGCACTGGTGTTGGGCTTCAATAACCACGGCTACGCCTAAGGGTTGCAGCACCTCATCCAGCACATTGGCAACCTGCGACGTCATTTTTTCCTGAATTTGCAGGCGCTTGGCAAAAACCTCCACCACGCGCGCCAGCTTGGAAATGCCGACCACGCGGTTTTTTGGTAGATAGGCGATATGGGCCTTGCCGATAATCGGGGCCATATGGTGTTCGCAGTAGGATTCAAAGCGAATATCGCGCAGCAGCACCATTTCGTCGTAGCCGTCGGTTTCCTCGAAGGTGCGCTGAAGCATCTCGCGCGGGTCGATCTCGTAGCCAGCGAACCATTCCTCGAACGCGCGCGTTACCCGCGCGGGGGTATCTATCAGCCCTTCGCGGGTGGGATCGTCCCCGGCCCAACGCAGCAGCGTGCGAACGGCGGCTTCGGCTTCGGCGCGGCTTGGTTTCGGCGCTGTCGCCGCCGCCGTGGTTTGCGGTGTGTGAGTAACGGTCTGCGGGGTCGTTAATGCGTTCACAGTGTATCCTTTCGTCGGGCCTCTGAGCGCTGTTAAGCGGCTCGGCAGCACCGGAGAATCAGCGGCGTTTCCGCTGGAGGCTTCTCTGAAATGGCGTATCGAGGCGCGATGTCAAGCGCGGGGGAGGCGCGAATTAACAGGGCTAATTAAGCCGAACGGCTTGATGGGGCGAGTCGAGCGAAAAGGCTGGAACGTCGATTAAGAAGCGCTCGCCATCTTCGGCCTCCATCTGATACGTGCCAACCATGATGCCCGATGGCGTTTGCAAGGGCGTGCCGCTGGTGTACTCGAAACTCTGCCCCGGCTTCAGCACGGGCTGTTCGCCGACCACGCCCGCGCCCTGCACCTCTTGCCGCCGCCCAAAGCCATCGGTGATGTGCCAAGTGCGGCTGAGCAGTTGAACCGTGCGATTGCTGCCATTGTTGATGTGGATATGATAGGCCCAGACAAACCGGCTATCGAGCGGCTCGGACTGATCCTCAAGATATGTCGGCTGCGCCGTAACGGTAATGGCGTGAGTAGTGGCACTGTACATTGGTCTTCAATCCCCATACCCCAAACGCGCTAACCGCCTGGGGGCGTTCTTACCTAGGGGGAGCTTAGAGCAAATCCCGAACGGGTGGTATCATCCATGATGACATATTTTTGTAAAAAATGAGGCTGAGGCGTTAGAGCATTTGTTAAGCTAAGGCTAGCCGTGGGTGATGCTATCCGCTCGGGATTTGCCCTAATCAAGCAGAACCCCAGAAGGATCGAAGAAAGGGAACGGCCCCGGATACTGGCCGATAGCGGCGCGATGGGACAGGAACCCCTGCCCAGTCCAGCGGTGCAGGTCAAAGCCGGGCGGCTCCATTGTAAAGCCGCTTTCGGCATCAGCGCGCAGGTCGAGCGTGACCTGATGCGCCGGGCTGGAGCAAGTGGAAACAATAGCGCGCCCCATTAGCGTGGTGATCGGGCGGTGCAGGTGCCCACAGATCACTCGGCATACCTGCGGGAATCGGTCGAGCAGCGCCGCGAATTCACCGGCCCCCGTCAGCCCAATGCGATCCATATGACCGATCCCGGTTTGGAAGGGCGGGTGGTGCATTGCAATCAGCGTTGGCCGGTCGCTCGCGCTCAGGACTTCTTCCAGCCACGCCAGCCGCTCGTAACAAAGCTCGCCCCGGCTTTCCCCCGGCACCAGCGTATCCAGCCCGATCAGGCGCACTGGATACGCCTCGATAACCCAGTGCAAAAACCCAGTTTTGGGCATATAGGAATGGTCGGGGAAAGCCGCGCGCAGCGTGTCGCGGCCATCGTGGTTACCGGGTATAAGATACAGCGGCATCGGCAACCGGTCCAGAAATGCGCGTAGGTGCCGATATTCCTCCGGCTCGCCGAAATCGACCAGATCACCCGTCACCATAACCAAATCCGGTACGGTTTTCAGCGCCAGGAGGCTGTCGATGCAGTCGGCCATAAAGCGGGCCGTATCGACCTTGCCATACGCGAGCTTGCCGGGGGTTTTAACGTGAAGGTCGGTGATTTGCGCGATAAGCATCAGGCAGATTCCGGCAGAGCGAAGAGGTGGTCCTGGGCGACGGTAAAGCGCAACTGGTCGCCCGGTGCGCTCATGTCTTGGGCAGGGGCATCGAGCGCTAGCGGGCGTTGGCCCGGCACGTCGAGCATTAGGCGCACTCGGTCGCCGACAAAAAAGCGGGTGGCAACCGTGGCGGTTAAGGGGCCTACGGGATCGAGCGTTACCGCTTCGGGCCGAAACAGCGCTTCGCCGTGCAGGGGGGCGTCGGGCCAGGGCAGCGCGCCGAGCGGCGTTTCCCAGAGCGCGCCGGCTTTGCGTCCGGGAAGGATATTCAGCGTGCCGATAAAATCCGCAACGAAGCGCGAGGCCGGTGCCGCGTAAATCTCGCGCGGGGTGCCGATTTGGGCAATCTTGCCCGCCGACATGACAACAATGCGGTCGCCGAGCGCCATGGCTTCAGCTTGATCGTGGGTAACGAAGACCGATGTAACGCGCACCTGCCGCAGCAGTGCCGCGATTTCGGTCCGCAGAGCATCGCGCAGTTTGGCGTCCAGCGCGGTCAAAGGCTCGTCGAGTAACAGCACGGCGGGATCGACGGCAAGCGCACGGGCGAGGGCGACGCGCTGGCGCTGCCCGCCGGAGAGTTGATCAATGCGCCGATCGGCTAGTGGGGTGAGGCGCATCATCGCCAGCATTTCATCCACTTTGGCGCGGCGTTGGGCGGGAGCATCGCCGCGCACGCGCAAGCCGTATTCGATATTGCCGCGTACGCTCATGTTCGGGAACAGGGCGTAGGACTGAAACACCATCCCCACTTGGCGCTTTTCGATGGGCAGGGCGGTCACATCGCGCGCACCGAATAGAATTCGCCCGCCGGTATCAGGGGTCTCCAGCCCGGCAATCAGGCGCAACAGTGTCGTCTTACCGCAGCCGGAAGGGCCGAGCAGCACGAGCGTTTCGCCGGGGTGAATATCGAGATCGAGCGAGGCTAACGCCCGCGTGCCATCGGGGAAATGTTTCCCGCAGCGCTCCAGGCGAATACCGAGGGGGGTGCCAAGGGAGGTAGTCGTCATCATGGGCGGGACTCCAGGCGCTTGGCGGCCCACTGCAAGCCCAGCAGGAGCGGCAGAATGAGCAGAAGAAACAGCAGCGTGTAGGCACTCGCGACTTCAAGCCGTAAGGAGGCATAGGCATCGGCCAATCCCACCGGCAGGGTTTTGGTGAAGGGCGTGTGCAGCAGCCACGTCATATTGAACTCGCCCACCGATAGGGTAACGACCATTAAAGACCCCGCCAGAATCCCGCCGCGCGCGTTGGGCAGGGCGATGCTGGTAAAGCGCCGCCACGGTCCGGCACCAAGGCTGGCCGCGCCTTCCTCCAAGGTTTTTAGATCAATAGCGGTTAAGACCGCCAGTACTGAGCGTACCATGAACGGCAAGGTGAACAGCACATGGCCGATCAGAATAAACAGGCTGGACGTGCGTAGGCCGCTCCAGGTGCCATAGGCGGAAATCAGCGCGAGCGCGGTGGCAAGGCCGGGAATGGCGACGGGCAGCATCAGCAGTTCTTCCACCCAGCGTGTCCAGCGTTGGCCGCTGCGTGCCAAAGCATAGGCGAGAGGGACACCGATCACCAACGTCACGCTAAGGCAGGCGATGGCCAGCCCGATGGAGCGCAGAATCGTGTCGCCATACTCCAGCGCCACTTTCTCGACCCAGCGCAGCGTAAGGCCGCTAGCAAGGCCCAGGCGATAATCTTCCGTCACGCCTGCCGTAAGCGAGAGCAGAATTGGGACAGTCACAAAAGCGCAAGTGAGGAGCGTTACGGCCAGTTGTAGCCAGAAGAGTGAAGCGCGTTTCATCGGCTCATGCTCCTGCCGCTACACTGGCCCCGGCGACGGTCCGCGCCAGCGCGAGCACGCCCCAGGTAACGAGTCCGAGGACGAGGCTGAGTGCAGCGGCGAGCGCCATATTCGCTTGCAAGGTAAATTCGGTATAAATCACCATTGGCAAGACATTGATCCGAGTAGCAAGAGTGAAGGCGGTGCCGAACGCGCCCATCGCGGTGGCAAAACACAGCGCGCCGGAGGAGATTAGGGCAGGCTTTAATCCCGGAATCACGACATCCCAGGTGACGCGCGCGGTGCTTGCCCCTAAAGAGCGCGCGGCTTCTTCCAATTTCGGATCGAGCTTTTCGGCGGCGGCGATAACGGTGAGCAGTGTGCGGGGAATGGAGAAATAGACATAGCCCATCAGCAGCCCGGCCATTGAATAGGCGAAGACCAGCTTTTCGTCGGTCAGCCATAGGCTTACTTGGCCGATAAGCCCTTGCCGTCCCGCCAGCATAATCACCATAAAGCCGACGACGACGCCGGGAAAAGCCAGCGGGAATGTGAGCAAAGCCAGCAGTAACCCTCGCCCCGGAAACCGGTTGCGCTGAAGAAACAGCCCAACGATCCCGGCGATCAGCAGCGTTATCGCAGTGGTCGCGGCGGACACTAGCAGAGTTTGCCCAAGGCTCCACAGATAGGCCTGGTTGGTCAAAATCGCGCCGTAGGTGGCGATACCTTGCGGCCCACTCGCGCCAACCAATAACAGATGACCAAGCGGGAGCAGAAAAAACGCGCCGAGCAAAATCAGCGCCGGGGCGATAAAGCCCACCAGCACCAGCCGATTTTGCAGCGAAAAGGGAAGGGCCATTGCGCGGCTCCTAGAGCAAATCCCGAGCGGGTGGAATCACCCACGACGAGTCGTTACTTAAAAAACAAAGAGTTAGAGCGTTTGACGTGAGCCTCAGCGACCGGAAAACGCTCTCTAGAGCGTCTTGCGTAAAGGTTGACGCAAGACGCTCTAGTTTTATCTTAGCCCTCGCCGCCCGGTGCGTTTGACGCGCCAAGCGCATCGCCGGGCGCGTCCGCGCCCTTGGCCGCCGCCTCACCCGACACGCTTGATGCGGCTTATAGAGCCGCGCAGAGTTAAGGCGCGCGGCTCTAAAACAGCAAAGCGCGGCGGGCGTTTATCGCACCCGCCGCTTCAGGATTAGTTCACATCACTCTTGTAGCGCTCGACAATGCTTTTTTGAGCAAGGCCGAGTTTGCCGAGATCCACCGGCTTGGCGCGGGCGTAATCGGTTGCAGGCAGGAATTTAGCCGCTGCTTCTGGTGAGAGTTTTTCTGCGAAAACTGGGCGCAGAAAGGCGTTGCCCCATTGGGCTTGGCTTTCATCCGACAGCACGAAATCGAGGATCTTGCGGCCATTGGCGGCGTTCGGCCCGTTCTTGGCGAGGCCCATAATATAGGGGAAGGTTACGGTGCCTTCGGCTGGAATAACGAAGGCTACCGGGGCCTTGTCCGAATATTTGCCGCGATAGGCATTGAAATCATAATCTATGAGAATGGGAATTTCGCCGGAAATAACGCGGGCGTAGGAGGTTTGCTTCGGCACGATCGGGTCGTTCTTCTGCAAGTCTTTGAAGAAAGCGATGCCCATATCTATTTTGTCGTAGCTGCCGCCGAGCGCGAGGTTCACCGCCATCACGCTGAGTTGGCCCACGGCGGCGCTGGTCGGGTCGAGATAGCCGACCATGCCTTTGTAGATCGGGTTTTTAAGGTCTGCCCAGCTTTGCGGCACTGGTTTGCCGCCGAGGGCAGCAGTATTCACGAACAGGCCAAGCGTGCCCGAGTGAATAGTGAACCAGCGGCCTTCGGGGTCTTTTAAGTCGGCGGGGATCTTGTCCCAATTGGTAGGCTTGTAGGCCGTGATGATATCGGCTGCAATCGCTTGGCTCGCCGCGATCCCGCCAAGATAGACGACATCGGTAACAGGCTTAGCCTTTTCGGCGATCATGGCCGCGATTGCTTGGCCGGAATTCTTATTATCCGGCGGCACGGTAATGCCGAGACGCGCTTGGATCATTTTCAGTTGTGTGCCCCAATCGGCCCACTCCGGCGGGCAATTGTAGCAAACAGCTTGCTCGGCGGCCTGAACCGGGGTTGCAAAGAGGGGCAGCAGCAGCAGCGCGCCAAGAGTGCGGCGGGAGAATAAGGCGGGCATGGCGATCTCCAAGATCAAGGGGCGAGCGTGAGAGTGACATCGTTGGCTACAAGCAGCTTGGCGATGCCGGGAGGGGGGGGAGAGTCGGTAAAAACGGCGGAAACATCCGCGATGTGACCGCCGCGTACAGTGGCGTTGCGGCCAAACTTGCTGTGGTCGAGCACTAGGAAACTGCGGCGGCAATTGGCACGCATCCGCAACCGGGTTTGCACTTCGTCGGCAGAAAAATCGAGCAAACTGCCGTCGGTATCGACACCACCGACACCGAAAATGGCAATATCGACCTTAAATCTATCGAAGAACTGCGCGGCTTCCGGCCCGACAATATCTAAATCGTGCGGGCGGATGGTGCCGCTTGCAATCGAAACGCTAACCGAGGCGCTCCGGGCCAGGACCAGCGCGACATTCAGATTATTCGTCATCACCGTCAACCCAGTGCGCCCGATGAGCGCGTGGGCGACCTGTTCGGGAGTAGTGCCGATACCGAGAAACAGCGACGCCCCGTTGGGGATAGCGCTCGCCACCTGCACCGCGATCCGGCGTTTGGCCTCAAGGTTCAGAATCTGCCGATCTTCATACAAAAGGTTCGGATTGGCGCGCGGCGGCACATCCACCCCGCCGTGGCGCCGCAACAGCAAGCCTTCCTCGCAGAGCGCATTCACGTCGCGGCGGATGGTCTGGCTGGTGACGCCGAATAGCGTGGCCAAGTTTTCAATCGGCTGAAACCCTTCCGTGTGGACCTTATCGAGAATGGCTTGGCTGCGCGGTTCGAGACTGAACATCGAGGTTCCTTTCAAATGAAAAGATATATCGCGCATGTTTCAGGTTTATTACGATCAAGTGAACAGTTTTAGTGTCGTAAATTTGTTCATTTGAAAATACCCGCATTAAATGCTGATTTCCTGTTTCGCGCGGGCCTAACCCGCGCCGCGCGTTTGTAGATTTTTGCGACAGCGGCGGCGTTGGTGCCGGAAGGGAAACGGCTCTTCCCGCGTCTTGCCGAACGTATGCATCAGCAGGCGGAAACCCTCTCTGGCGGCGAGCAACAGATTCTCGACATTGCCGACCGCGCCTACGTACTGCAAACTGGCCGCGTTGCGCTTTCAGGAACCTCGGCTGAGATTGCCGCCGACGATGGTGTGCGTCGCGCTTATCTCGGTATCTAAAGAAGGATGTGTATTATGCCAGACGGTATCTCCAACGGGCAGTGGCAATTTTGGATCGACCGGGGCGGCACTTTTACCGATGTCGTCGCCCGGCGGCCCGATGGTCGCCTGCTGACCAAGAAGCTCCTGTCGGAAAACCCGGAACGCTACCGCGATGCCGCGCTTCAGGCGATCCGGGAGTTTCTGGACGTGCCGGGCAGCGCGCCTATTCCCGCCGAGAAAATCGCGGCGGTTAAAATGGGTACGACGGTCGCCACCAACGCGCTGTTGGAGCGCAAGGGCGACCGCACGGTGCTGCTGATTACGCAAGGCTTCCGCGATGCGCTGCGGATTGCCTATCAGGATCGGCCCGATATTTTTGCGCTCGATATTCAGTTGCCCGAACTGCTGTACGAGCGGGTGATTGAAGCGCACGAGCGGGTGCGTGCCGATGGCACGGTGGAACAAGCGCTCGATTTGACCGCCGCGAAGGCGGACCTGGAAGCCGCCTATGCCGAGGGGATTCGGTCCTGCGCGATCGTTTTCATGCACGGCTACCGTTATACGGCGCACGAAAAGGCGGCGGCAGAGTTAGCGCGCGCGTTAGGATTCACGCAGGTTTCCGTCAGCCACGAGGTTAGCCCGCTGATGAAGCTGGTCGGGCGCGGCGATACCACGGTTGTCGATGCGTATTTGTCGCCGATTCTGCGCCGCTATGTCGATCAAGTGGCCGGCGAGTTGGGGGGTACGCGGCTGCTGTTTATGCAGTCCAACGGCGGGTTGACCGACGCGAAACTGTTCCAGGGGAAGGATTCGATTCTGTCTGGTCCGGCAGGCGGCATCGTTGGCGCGGTGCAATCGACACTCTCGGCAGGCTTCCAAAAGATGATCGGCTTCGACATGGGCGGCACGTCCACGGACGTGTCGCATTATGCCGGGGAATATGAGCGGGCGTTCGATACGCAGGTTGCAGGCGTGCGGATGCGCGCGCCGATGATGCAGATTCACACCGTGGCCGCAGGCGGCGGCTCGATTCTGGGGTTCGATGGCACGCGCTTTCGCGTTGGCCCGCATTCCGCCGGGGCCAATCCGGGGCCGACCGCCTATGGCCGCAACGGCCCGCTGACCGTAACCGATGCGAACGTGATGGTGGGCAAACTCGATCCCGCCTTCTTCCCGAAAGTCTTCGGCCTCAACGGCGATCAGCCTTTGGACCGCGCGGCGGTTGTGGCGAAATTTTCGGATATGGCGGCGGAAATCTCCCGCCTCCTTGGCACCCCGCGCACGCCGGAAGAGGTGGCAGACGGGTTCTTGAAAATTGCCGTCGAGAATATGGCCAATGCCATTAAGGAAATTTCCATCCAGCGCGGCTACGACGTGACCGATTATATCCTGTGCAGCTTCGGCGGCGCGGGCGGGCAGCACGCCTGTTTGGTGGCGGATTCGTTGGGCATGACGAAGGTCTTCCTGCACCCCCTGGCAGGGGTTTTATCGGCCTACGGCATGGGGCTGGCCGATTTCCGCGTGATGCGGGAAGCGGCGGTAGAGGCGCCGCTGGAAGCTGCCCTGCTGCCGAAACTGGCCGGGATCGTTGCCGATCTCACCGTCGCAGCCAAAGCCGAACTGGTGAGCCAGGATATTCCTGATGCACAAATGCGTGCGATCCCAACCTTGCGGCTGCGGTATGAAGGCACTGATGCGTTCCTCGTCGTCGAACTGCCGGACGGGCCGGACGCGCTGGCGGAACTGCTCCGCCGGTTCGAGGATGCCCACCGCCGCCGCTACGGTTTTATTGTGGCGGGCAAGGCGCAGATCGTTGAAGCGGTGGCGGTTGAAGTCGTTGGCGCGATGGAGCGGCATCAAGATGTGCCGGTGCCGTTACGGACTGAAGGCAAGCCGGAAGCGATTGCCGAGGTTTCGATCTTTACCGCAGGCAAGGCGCAGGGAGCGGGGGTTTATGACCGTCTGGCGCTGCTGGCAGGCGACCGCGTGCGAGGCCCGGCGATGATTATCGAGCCGACGGGGACCAATGTGATCGAACCCGGCTGGGAGGCCGAGCTTACCGAACGCGGCCATCTGGTCCTGACCCGCGTCGTGCCCCTGGAAAAGAGCTTTGCCGTCGGCACCAATGTTGATCCCGTGATGCTGGAAGTGTTCAACAACCTCTTCATGTCGATTGCCGAACAGATGGGTTCGACCTTAGAGAACACGTCGCACTCGGTGAACATCAAGGAGCGGCTGGATTTCTCCTGCGCCCTTTTCGATGGGGACGGCAATCTGATCGCCAATGCGCCGCATATGCCAGTGCATCTAGGCTCGATGGGCGATTCGGTGCAGGCGGTGATCCGGCAGCACGGCAACGCGATGTCTTCTGGTGACGTGTTTGTGCTGAACGCGCCTTATAACGGCGGCACGCACTTGCCCGATATTACCGTGATTACGCCGATCTTCCTCACGGGTGAAACCCAGCCGAGTTTCTATACCGCCAGCCGGGGCCATCACGCCGATATTGGCGGTATCACGCCGGGTTCCATGCCGCCGACCTCCAAAACCGTCGATCAAGAAGGCGTGTTGATCGACAATCTGGTGCTGGTGGAACGCGGGCGCTTCCGCGAAGCCGAAATGCGGGCGCTGCTCGCCTCCGGCCCGTACCCCGCCCGCAATATCGACCAGAACATCGCCGATCTCGGCGCGCAGATCGCCGCCAACGAACGCGGGGCGACGGAATTGCGCCGCATGGTCGATCAATTCGGTCTCGCTGTGGTTCGTGCCTATATGGGCCACGTACAGAATAATGCCGAAGAACAGGTGCGCCGCGTCATTGATGCACTGAAAGACGGCAGTTTTGCTTACGCTATGGATGATGGCGCAACCATTGCTCTCACCGTTACCATCGACCGAGCCAAGCGGTCGGCCAAGATAGATTTTACCGGCACCAGCCCGCAGCAGCCGACTAATTTCAACGCCCCCTCCAGCATTTGCCGGGCTGCGGTGCTTTATGTCTTCCGAACGCTGGTGCCGGACGATATTCCGATGAACGCAGGTTGCCTGCGGCCCTTGGAAATAATTATTCCCGAAGGCTGTATGCTAAACCCACGCTACCCTGCCGCCGTGGTGGCCGGGAATGTGGAAACCAGCCAAGTGATTACCGATGCGCTCTATGGCGCGCTCGGCATCATGGCAGGCGCGCAGGGGACGATGAATAACTTCACGTTCGGCAACGACACTTACCAGTATTACGAAACGATCTGCGGTGGTGCCGGGGCTGGCCCCAGCTTCCACGGCATGTCCAGCGTCCACACGCATATGACGAACTCGCGCCTCACCGACCCAGAAATTCTGGAATGGCGTTTTCCGGTTTTGCTGGAGAGTTTCGGAGTCCGAAAAAACTCAGGCGGCACAGGTAAGTTTCACGGCGGCGACGGGGTGATTCGGCGGGTTCGGTTCTTAGAGCCAATGACGGCGGCCATTCTCGCCAACCGCCGCAAAATTCCCCCCTTCGGTCTTGCGGGCGGTAGCCCCGGCGCGGTTGGGCGGAACTATGTGGACCGGAAAAACGGCTCTCGGGAGGAATTCGGCGCAACCCACGAGGTTTTGATGGCGGCAGACGACTGCTTCGTTATCGAAACCCCCGGCGGTGGCGGCTACGGCAACCCTTGAGGCGGAGGAACACTCGCAAGAGGGCCGTTGTGCCGCCTCGACGCGCTCGCTGGAGCGTATCTGCCAGGGGATCGACGTGACGTTCAGCAGCGCCGGGGAGGCGCTGAGTTCCGCCCAAAACCTTAGCCGGGCAACAGGCGTGTTGCTGACAGAGCTATCGAGCTTCCTATCCGGCGTGCGGGCGGCTTAACCGTTAAGAATTGCATAAGTGGTTTTTAGAAAAGAAGGGCGTATCTGGCTGTGAAGCTGGATGCGCCCTTTGACCGTGTGACCGCCGCCTCCACCGTCTTTATGGAATCTTTATACCGCTCGCCTCGGTTTCGTCTCGAACCTTCACGCCTTTCGAGAGTTTGATCTTCACAACGGGACATGCCCGTAGAAGGAAAAATCATGCTGGATGCTATATTTCTGCTGGCCCTGGTCGCCGGATTTTCGGTGTTGGTCGGCTATGCGCTGGTCTGCGCTAAGGAGATCGAGCGATGAGCGCCGCTACTCTCGATCTCATTTTGGGCGGTGCCGTTACGGTTGGCGTGCTCGCCTATCTATTGGTGGCGCTGCTGCGCCCTGAACGTTTCTAAGCCGAGGCACCCGATGACTCTCAACGGTTGGGCGCAAATCGCGCTATTCTGTTTTATTCTTCTTATGTTGACGCGGCCCATCGGCGGCTATCTTACGCGGGTGTTTACCGGCGGGAAGCTGCTGCTGTCCCCCGTCATCGGCCCTTTGGAGCGCGGCTTTTACGCTGCTGCCGGGGTTAACCCGCAACAGGGCCAAGGCTGGGTGGTCTATACTGCCTCGATGCTCGTGCTAAACGGCGCGGGCGCAGTGCTGCTCTACGGTATTTTACGCCTGCAAGACGTGCTGCCGTTGAACCCGCAGGGCTTTGGTCCTGTTGGGGCTGATCTGGCCTTCAACACGGCGGTTAGCTTCGTCACCAATACCAACTGGCAGTCCTATGGTGGTGAGAGTACTATGAGTCATTTCAGCCAGATGGCCGGGCTGACGGTACAGAACTTCCTGTCGGCAGCGACGGGGATGTGCTTGGCGATTGCGCTTGTGCGCGGGTTTGCTGCCAAATCGACGCGCGACTTGGGTAACTTCTGGGTCGATCTCACCCGGTGCACACTCTACATTTTGTTGCCGATCTCGATAGTCGCGGCGCTGTTTTTCGTCTGGCAGGGCGTACCGCAGACGTTTGCCGCGAGCGTGGACGCGACCACTTTGGAAGGCGCGAAACAGGCACTCAGCCTCGGCCCGGTCGCCTCGCAGCTTGCCATTAAAATGCTCGGCACGAACGGCGGCGGCTTTTTCAACGCCAACTCCGCGCACCCGTTCGAGAACCCGACGGCACTCGCCAACCTCATTCAGATGCTGCTGATCTTCCTGCTCGGCGCGGGCCTGACCAATACCTTCGGGCGCATGGTTGGCAATGAAAAGCAAGGTTGGGCGATTTTGGCGGCGATGGGTGTGCTGTTTATTGCGGGCGTGGTTGTAGTTTACGCCGTCGAAGCCGCAGGCAACCCCTTCTTCCATCAACTCGGCCTGATCGGCGGGAATATGGAAGGCAAGGAGGTGCGCTTCGGCATTGTCGCCTCCGCACTATTTGCCGTGATCACCACTGCCGCCTCCTGCGGCGCGGTGATTGCTATGCACGATAGCTTTATGCCGCTCGCCGGCATGATCCCGATGATCAACATGCAGCTTGGCGAAATCATCATCGGTGGTGTCGGCGCAGGTCTCTATGGGATGCTCGTGTTTGCGCTGCTAACGGTGTTCATTGCCGGTCTGATGGTCGGGCGGACGCCGGAGTATCTCGGTAAGAAAATCGAAGCGCCGGAAGTGACCATGGCGATGCTGTCGCTGCTGGTGCTGCCGCTAGCGATTCTCGGCTTCACGGCCTTGGTCGGCTTCCTTCCTTCCGCGTTGGCGAGTTTACAAGACAGCGGCCCTCATGGGTTTTCGGAAGCGCTATACGCTTACACCTCGGCAACCGCGAACAATGGTTCGGCCTTTGGCGGCTTCAATGCCAATACACCGTTTCATAATGTGATGATGGGGATTGCCATGCTGCTCGGGCGCTTCGCCATGATCGTTCCGGTCATGGCGGTGGCAGGGTCTCTAGCGCGCAAAACACCGCAACCTGCCTCGTCCGGCTCATTTCCGACCGATACGGCCCTCTTCGTCGGCCTGCTGGTTGGGGTAATCCTGATCGTTGGCGGCCTGACCTATTTCCCTGCGCTGGCCCTAGGCCCGATTGCCGAGCATTTGGCAATGGCCGCTGGCACGCTGTTTTAAGGCAAGAGTCCCATGAGCAAACGTCCTCTTGTGTCGTTGACCGATCCGGCGATTCTTTTCCCGGCAGCCGGTCAAGCGTTCACGAAACTTCATCCGCGCGCGTTAAGCCGTAATCCTATACTCTTTGTTGTCGCTCTGGTGGCGTTGCTGACCTCCGTTCTGCTGATGCGGGATTTAGTGACCGGCGCGGGCGGCATCGGCTTTACGGCGCAAATCGCTGCCTGGCTGTGGTTCACCGTGTTGTTCGGCACCTTTGCCGAAGCTGTGGCGGAAGGCCGGGGCCGTGCCCAAGCTGAAAGTCTGCGGAAAACCCGCACCGAAACCACGGCTCAGCGCAAACTCGCGGGTGGCGGCACCGAAACCGTCTCGGCGTTGGATTTGAAGCCCGGCGATACTGTAATTGTTCAGGCGCTGGAAATCATTCCGTCCGATGGCGAGGTGATCGAAGGGGTAGCCTCCGTCGATGAAAGCGCCATTACAGGGGAAAGCGCCCCGGTGATCCGCGAGAGCGGCGGCGACCGTTCGGCAGTAACGGGCGGCACGCGGGTGCTGTCGGATGTCCTTACCATCCGCATTACCTCGGCGCGCGGAAACACCTTCCTCGACCGCATGATTGCGCTGGTGGAAGGCGCACAGCGGCAGAAGACGCCCAACGAGATCGCGCTGTCCATTCTGCTCGCCGGTCTGTCGATCATCTTCCTGCTGGCTGTTGCCACCATTCCGGGGTTCCTTGCCTACAGTGCCGGAAGCATCTCCGTCGTGGTGCTGATCGCCCTGTTCGTAACCCTGATCCCGACGACGATTGGCGCGCTTCTCCCTGCCATCGGTATTGCGGGGATGGACCGGTTGGTGCGCTTCAACGTGCTTGCAACTTCAGGCCGCGCGGTGGAAGCCGCAGGGGATGTGGATACGTTGCTGCTGGATAAAACCGGCACGATCACGCTCGGCAATCGCGTTGCGTCCGAATTTCTGCCGTTGCCGGGTGTCGATGCCAAGGTTCTGGCGGAAGCCGCTATGTTGGCGTCTTTGTCCGACGAAACGCCGGAGGGTCGCTCGATTGTCGTGTTGGCAAAAGAAGCTCACGGCTTGCGCGCGCTCGATATGGCCGAACGGGGGGCAAATTTCATCCCCTTCTCCGCCACCACACGAATGAGCGGGATAGATCTTGGGGCGCGCCAGATTCGCAAAGGCGCGACCGATGCGGTCCTGGCGTGGGCAGGCGGCGGTACGGGGTCGGAACGGCTCACGGCCATTGTCGAAAGTGTGGCAAAATCCGGTGGCACGCCGCTGGTGGTGGCCGAAAGCGGCAAGCTGTTGGGCGTGGTTCACCTGAAAGACGTGGTGAAGGGCGGCATTCGCGAGCGTTTCGCGGAACTGCGGCGCATGGGCATTCGCACCGTCATGATCACGGGGGATAATCCGCTCACCGCCGCTGCGATTGCGGCTGAAGCGGGGGTGGATGACTTCCTGGCGCAAGCGACGCCAGAAGCCAAGTTGAAGCTGATCCGCGATGAACAGGCGAAGGGCAAGCTGGTCGCTATGTGCGGCGACGGCACCAACGATGCGCCCGCGCTCGCTCAAGCCGATGTCGGCGTTGCCATGAACACTGGCACGGTGGCAGCGCGTGAGGCGGGCAATATGATTGATCTTGATAGCGACCCAACCAAGCTCATCGAAATCGTCGGTATTGGTAAACAGTTGCTGATGACGCGCGGCGCGCTCACTACCTTTTCGATTGCCAATGATGTAGCGAAATATTTCGCCATCATCCCGGCCATGTTCGTGGGGATTTACCCGCAGCTTCAAGCATTGAACGTAATGGGGCTTTCTACCCCGAGCAGCGCCATTCTGTCGGCGGTGATCTTTAATGCGCTCATCATCGTTGGATTGATCCCGCTGGCCCTGCGCGGTGTACGGTATCGGGCACAGGGAGCGGCGGCACTGCTGCGGCGTAATCTGTTCATCTACGGGTTTGGCGGGCTGATTGTGCCGTTCATTGGCATCAAGATCATCGACCTCACTGTTACTGCCCTCGGTTTGGCTTAGGATATCATCATGATCCAACTCTTTCGCCCGGCCTTTGTGTTGCTTTTGGGGATGACATTGCTGCTCGGCATAGCCTATCCCGCCGCGATCACGGGGATTGCCCAACTGGTGTTTCCCGCCGAAGCTAACGGCTCCCTCATCAAGCGTAATGGCGCGGTGATCGGTTCTAGCCTGATCGGGCAAAATTTCACCGATCCGCGCTACTTCCACCCACGCCCCTCGGCCACCTCCGGGACCGATGCCGATGGGAATAGCGTCTCGCAGCCTTATAACGCCTCCTCCTCCTCGGGTTCCAACCTGGGACCGACCTCCAAAGCGCTGATCGACCGGGTTGCGGGGGATATCGCTGCACTGGAAATGAAACCGCCGATGCCGGTTGATCTCGTGACCACCTCGGCCAGTGGGCTTGATCCGCACGTAACGCCAGAGGCGGCGCAGTTCCAGGTAGAGCGGGTCGCCAAAGCCCGCGATTTGCCGGTTATCGTCGTGCGCGAGTTGGTGGAGCGGTCGGTCGAGGGCCGTCTCATCGGCCTGATCGGCGAGCCGCGCGTGAATGTTCTGGCGCTTAACCTGGCGCTGGATGACTTGGCGACCAAGCGTAAACTGCCGTAATCTAAGCTTTATGAACGGCTCCGATCTTTCACCATCAGAGCAACGCCCGGATCCCGAGGCGCTGCTCACTCTCGCCCAAAAAGAAGGGCGGGGGCGTTTGCGTATTTTCTTAGGGGCGGCTCCTGGCGTTGGCAAAACCTACGAGATGCTCCGCATCGCACGCCAACGGCGACGGGAGGGGGTGGATGTCGTCATCGGCGTCGTCGAAACCCATGGGCGGGCGGAAACTCAGCGCATGGTGGCAGGGCTGGAAACCCTGCCCAAGCGCGAGGGTGATTATAAGGGCCACACGCTGCCGGAAATGGATATCGACGCCATTCTGGCGCGCAAACCCGCGCTGGTGCTGGTCGATGAACTCGCTCACACGAACGCCCCCGGCAGCCGCCACCCGAAGCGCTATTTGGATGTGGAAGAAATCCTCGCCGCCGGGATTGATGTCTTCACCACGCTGAACGTGCAGCACGTCGAAAGCTTGAATGATGTGGTGGCACGCATTACCCGCATCCGCGTGCGCGAAACCGTGCCGGACTCGATAATCGACCGGGCTGACGAAATCGAACTGGTCGATGTAACGCCAGAAACGCTGCGCCAGCGCTTGTCCGAGGGCAAGGTCTATGGTCATGAGCAGGCCCAACGCGCGCTCAAGCATTATTTTTCGGCGGGGAACCTTACGGCTCTAAGGGAACTTGCCCTGCGCCGCACCGCCGACCGAGTGGACGCGCAGATGCGCGACTTCATGCAGACCCACGCTATTTCCGGCCCGTGGGAAACCGGCGAACGGCTGCTGGTGTGTATTGATCCGCGCCCGGCGGCGGATTTGCTCATTCGCCAAGCCCGGCGTATGGCAGACCGCCTGCGCTGCGCCTGGATCGTTCTGCATATCGAAACCCCCAGCCCCTTTGGCCTGTCCGATGCTGCCCGTACCCAGATCGCCGAAGCCATGCGCCTTGCCGAACGGTTAGGGGCGGAAACGGTAACGCTACCGGGGCGGCGCGTGGTTGATGACGTTCTGGCCTATGCTCGCAGTCATAATGTGACACAAATCATCATCGGTCACTACAGTTTGCCCCGCTGGAGGCGCTGGCTGTCGGGATCGGTCACACAAGATCTGGTACGGAAGGCCAACGACATTAGCTTGAGGATCGTGCCGCTGGGGGAAGGCGGGGCGGCGGTTGCGCTCTCCCTGCCAACACGGCCACCGCTCTCGGCGTTTGTCGAGGCGACACTGACGGTAGCGGCGGCAACGGTGATCGCGGCGGGGCTTGACCGGCTGATTGCGGTCACAAACCTGTCGCTGGTATTTCTCACGGGGGTGCTGGTTGTGTCGGTGCGGCGCGGGTTGGGGCCGTCGCTCTATGCCGCCATGCTCTCGGTGCTGCTCTATAATTTTCTGTTTTTGCCGCCGCTCTATACCTTCACGATTTCCGATCCCGCCAATATAGTCTCGCTGGTCGCGTTCTTCATCACCGCCCTGGTGACGAGCAATCTTGCGGCGCGCACCCATGCTCAAGGCACGGCAGCAGCGCAGCGGGCGAAAGTGACGGCGGATCTCTATAGCTTCAGCCGGAAACTGGCCGCTATCGGCGCGATGGATGATTTGCTGTGGGCCATTTCCCACCAGATTGCTGCGATGTTGAAGGTCAATACGGTGGTCCTACTCCCCGAGGGCGCGCGCCTTGACGTGCGGGCGGGCTATCCGCCGGAAGATCAACTGGAAGAAGCCGATTTGGCGGCAGCCCAGTGGGCGTTCAGCAAGGGCCAGGAGACGGGCCGCGATTCCGATACCCTTCCCGGCGCGCGTTGGCTGTTTTTGCCGCTCCGCACTGATCGGGAAACGGTCGGCGTGCTGGGTCTTGACCGGGCCGAGCGGGGTAGGCCGATCCTGTCGCAAGATGAGCGCCGCTTGCTCAACGCTTTGGCCGATCAGGCGGCGATTGCCATCGAGCGCATTATCCTGGCCGGAGCCGTCGATGAAGCCCGGCTGCTAGCTGAAACGGAGAAACTACGCGGGGCCTTGCTGACGTCGATTTCCCACGACCTCCGCACACCGCTCGCCACCATTCTCGGCTCGGTCACGGCGTTGCGGGCGTTCGGCGAGCGCTATGATACGGCGGCGCGCGATGAAGTTTTAGGCACGGTGCAGATCGAAGCCGAGCGCCTGAACCGCTTCGTCGGTAATCTTCTCGATATGATGCGGCTCGAAGCGGGATCGCTGATGCCAAAGCAAGATTTGCTCGATCTTGCCGAAGCGGTCGGCACGGCCCTGCGGCGCACGGCGACCTTGCTGGGACAGCACCGGGTCGAAACCCATCTTCCCGACGATCTACCGATGGTGCGGCTTGATCATGTGCTGTTCGAGCAAGTGTTGGTGAACTTGCTGGATAATGCCGCTAAATATGCGCCGCAAGGCTCAGCTATTCGCATTGACGCCCAAGTTACGCCAGACGGCGGCGTCTGCCTGAGCGTGGCCGATCAAGGCCCCGGCATTCCCCCCGCCCGGCGCGTGAGCGTGTTCGACCGTTTTTACCGGCTGGACGTGAGCGACAGTTCCCCTACCGGAACCGGCCTTGGGCTTGCCATCTGCCGGGGGTTTGTCGAGGCGATGGGTGGGCGTATTTTGGTTGACGAAGCCCCCGGCGGGGGGGCTGCTTTCTTAATTATTTTACCCGAGACCTTGATGAATGTCGAACCCCTCCGGGACTAACCTGCGCGCCACGTTGTTGATCGTCGATGATGAACCGGCGATCCGGCGGTTTTTGCGGACCAGTCTTGCCGCGCAAGACTATGCCGTAATCGAGGCTGAAACGGGGGTGCAGGGACTCGCCGCCGCCCGTCGCCCCGGCGTCGATCTGATGATTCTCGATCTGGGTCTCCCGGACCGCGATGGACTCGACGTGATTGCCGACCTACGGATGAACAGCGCCCTGCCCATCATCGTACTCTCCAGCCGGGGAGAGGAGGGGAGCAAGGTGGAGGCATTGGATTTGGGGGCCGATGATTACATCGTCAAACCGTTCAGCATCGAAGAACTGCTGGCGCGCATTCGCGTGGCGCTACGGCACCGGCTGCAAACTCAAGGTGCGTCGGAAGTGTTCACCCTTGGGCCGCTGACCATTGATCTGTTTCACCGGCGCGTGCTGCTGGAAGGGGTGGAAGTGAAGCTGTCGCCCAAAGAATGGGGTATTCTTGCGGAGCTTGCTAAACATCCGGGCCGCGTGCTGACCCATAAGCACCTGCTGAAAGCGGTGTGGGGGCACGAGGATGGGGCGGACGTGCAGTATTTGCGCGTCTATGTGCGCCAGTTGCGGCAAAAATTGCACGATCCCGCCGATCAGCCCCGGTTTTTGCTCACGGAAGCTGGGGTAGGTTATCGGCTCGCAGTCCCGTGATTAGATCGTTTATGAATACTTGTAAAAATTATTCGCCTTGATATTGATAGTTTTTCGCAGTTTTGGCAGAAAATACACCACATTTCTGAGGGCGAGGGCAGGTTTGCCAATCTTATCACTCTTGGGTATTCCCAACGAAGAATTGGTGTCGTGCCTCTTGCAAGTAGCGGCCCCGTTGACCGTCTGATACCGAGCTATCGACTGTGTGCGGGTCTGCTGCGCTGCACGCGCTCCAGTCTCGACAAAATGGGCAGGAGGGTCTAAGGCCTCTCGTAAAGCATGATCTAAAATATCGGTGTAGGAGCTTTGCCATGCCCATTCTTTTATCCCGTCGCGCCCTCGTGATAACATCCGCCCTCGTCGGATTTTCGGCCACGGTTGGCGCGGCAGACCCCCTGAAGATTGGCGTAATCGCTAGCTATTCTGGCGCATACGCCGATTACGGGAAGCAGATGGATGGTGGTATGGCCGTGTATCTGGCCGAAACGGGCGGCACACTTGCAGGGCGGCCCGTAACCTTCATTCGGAAAGATACGGCGGGTCCGGCCCCGGATTTGGCGAACCGCTTCGCGAAGGAACTCATCATCCGCGATAAGGTTGATCTGATCGTTGGTCTCGATTTCAGCCCGAATGCCATTGCGATTGCCCCAGTGCTGACCGAGGCTAAGGTAGTGGCCGTGGTGATGAATGCAGCGTCGGCGGTTATCCCCAGCCGCTCGCCGTATATCGTCCGAACCTCCTTCAGTGTGTCGCAGGTCTCCGCCCCAATGGCGCAGTGGGCGCTAACCCAGGGGATTAAGCAGGTCAGCACGATTGTGTCGGATTATGGCCCCGGCCAGGATGCGGAAAAAGCCTTTCATGCCGCGTTTAAGGCAGGGGGCGGCACGATTACCAACGCCATGCGCGTGCCGTTGAGCAACCCAGATTTTTCGGCCTATGTGCAGCGCCTGAAGGATGAAAAGCCGGATGCGGCTTTCATCTTCTTCCCCTCGGGCGATCAGCCGACGGCCTTCATGCGGAATTTCCGAGAGCGTGGGCTGGAAGCTACTGGGGTTAAGCTGCTGGCGACGGGGGAGGCGACCGACGATGCGTTTCTCGCAAACCAAGGGGAAGACCCGGCGGGCCTAATCACGTCGCACCATTATTCCTTCGCTCACCCCTCGCCGCGCAATGTTGCCTACACGGCGGCGTTTCGCAAGATCGTTGGGGAGATGCGCCCATCTTATATGTCGGTGGCAGCCTATGATGGTTTAGCGCTCATTGATGCCGCGCTTAAGAAGACCGGCGGTAAAACCGACGCGCCAACCCTTATAGAGGCGATGAAAGGCCAAACGCTCGATAGCCCGCGCGGACCCATCACCATTGATTCCGTTACGCGCGATATCGTGCAAACCGTTTATATCCGCAAAGCCCAGCGGGTGAATGGCCAAATGGTCAATGTGGAGTTCGATGCAATTCAGGCCGTGCAAAGCCCCGGCGTGACCCCCTAACTTAGGGCCACTTGCAATGCTAGCGGTTTGGCTCGGGCTGCTCTTTGATGGGTTAGCCTATGGTATGCTCCTCTATCTCATGAGCCTGGGGCTGGCGGTGACGCTAGGGTTGATGGGTTTTGTCCATCTGGCTCACGGGGCCTATGCGGCCCTCGGCGGGTATCTGGCAGTGGCGTTGATGCGCGAGGGCGGTTGGTCTTTCTGGGCCATTCTACCGACTGGGTTTCTAGCAATGGCGGTGTTGGGGGCAGTGCTGGAACGCGCGGTGCTGTGGCGGCTTTACGCCCGCCCGCCGCTCGATCAGATGCTGTTTTGCATTGGCTTTCTCTTCCTCGTGATCGCGGGCATTACGGCTGTGTGGGGCGGCGGGCAGCACAGCCTGCCCGTGCCAGCAAGTTTGAGCGGGCAAATCCGTTTGGCCGGGGTTGAGATCGGTCGCTATCGGCTGTTTCTGTTGCTGCTCGGGGGCAGTATCATTCTGCTCTTGAATCTGGGCCTAACCCGAACCCACTGGGGCGCGCGGCTGCGGGCGGCAGTGGATTTACCGGAGGTGGCGCGCGGCCTGGGTGTGCCGGTGAACCGGCTGTTCGCGGCAACCTTCGCCCTCGGGTGTGGGCTTGCGGGGCTAGGCGGCGTGTTGAGTGTGCCGCTGGTTGGGCTTGATCCGGCCTTTCCGCTAAAATACTTGGTTCTCTACCTTATCATCGTTTCGGTAGGCGGGTTGGGGTCGCTCGGCGGGCCGCTCGTGGTAGCGCTCGGGTTGGGCGTGCTCGATATTTTCGGGAAATATTATCTGCCCGAAGCGGGCGGGTTTTTGATTTATGCCGTGATGGTCGCCCTCTTGCTGCGCTGGCCGAATGGGCTGTTCGCGGGGCAACGCCGATGATCCGCCGCTTTCTCGAACCCCTTGCCTGGGCAGGGGTTGCCGTTGCCGTCTTTTGGGGCCTGCCGGATCGTTTGGCGCTGGTAACGCACCTGACCACTTTGGCGCTGTTTGCCTTGTCCTTACATGTTGTGGTGGGGTTGGGCGGGATTCTGTCGCTGGGCCATGCGGCTTTTTTTGGTTTGGGGGCCTACACGGTTGGGCTGCTGGCCTTGCAGGGATGGACCGAGCCGCTGACCGCGCTGCTGGCGGCGGGCATCATCGGCGCGGTTGCCGGGCTTGCCGCAGGGTCCGTGCTGGCGCGGCTGCGCGGATTACCGGCGCTGATGGTCACACTCGGGCTAGGGCTGCTGCTGCACGAGGCGGCTTTGCGCTTGCCGGGCTTGACCGGCGGGGAAGACGGTCTCTCCGGTCTCGAGACCGCGCCGATCTTTGGCAGCTTCGCGTTCGATTTGTGGGGCAAGACCGCCTATTGGTACGCGCTGTCCGTGCTGGCGGCGGCGTTCTGGTGTGTTAGCCGTTTGGAAGTTGCGCCCTTCGGGGTGAGCCTGCGCGCGCTGCACGATAATCCAACCCGGCTGCACGCTTTAGGCATCGGCCAAACCGCGCGCGTGCAAACCGCTTACGGCATCTCTGGCGCGCTGGCAGGTTTGGCAGGCGGGCTATTGACCCAGACGACGCAGTTCGTATCGGTCGAAGTCTTCAGTTTTCACCGTTCGGCTGATGTGCTGGTCATGCTCATTCTGGGTGGGGTAGGGCGACGTTACGGCGCGCTGCTGGGGCCTGTGCTTTACGGCGTGCTGCGGGATGTTCTGGCGGATTGGCACCCGGCCTATTGGGGCGCGGGGTTGGGGTTGGCGCTGATGGCCGTAGTTCTTCTTGCTCCCCAGGGCTTGTTGGGATTGCGCTGGCCTTGGGCGAGAGCAAATCCCGAGCGAGTGGAATTACCCGCGACGACGCATTTGCATAAATAAAAACCGCCCCGGTCTTGGTAAGGCCGGGGCGGTTCAGGCGTTTTAGGCAGGCATAACGTGTGTTACTTGAACTCAATCGGCTCTGGTTCGCTCTGATCAATGGGCGGAAGCTCGATCTGGATCGTACTGGGGTCGAACTTTGCGGCCCCGTGTACGGAATCCAGCACTAACCCAGGCCAGAAGATCAAAATTCCGACCATGATGAGCTGGATCATCACGTAAGGCACTGCGCCCCAGTAAATTTGCTGGGTCGTGATCGGGGCCATGGTTTTGCCCGTTACCTTATCTTTATAGGCTTTGTCCGGCGCGACTGAGCGTAGGAAGAACAGGGCAAAACCGAACGGCGGATGCATGAACGAGGTTTGCATGTTCACGCCCAGCAGCACGCCGAACCAGATAAGATCAATCCCAAGCTTTTCTGCAACCGGGCCAACCAGCGGCACGAGAATGAAGGCAAGCTCGAAGAAATCGAGGAAGAAGGCCAGAACGAAAAACAGAATGTTCACGGCAATCAGGAAGCCAGTTTGGCCGCCGGGAAGGCTAGTGAGCAAATGTTCTACCCACAAGTCGCCATTCACGCCCCGGAAAACGAGGCCGAAGACTGTAGAGCCGATGAGGATAAACATAACGAAGGATGAAAGTTTGGTCGTCGAGTCCATCGCCTGTTTTACGAGGCTCCAGCTTAACTTCCGTTTCATCAGCGCAAGGATCATCGCCCCCGCAGCGCCCATGCCCCCGCCTTCGGTCGGCGTGGCAATGCCGAGGAAGATGGTTCCTAAGACGAGGAAAATCAGCACTAACGGCGGTACTAGCGAAATCATCGCCCGGCTGAACAGTTGCATCCCGCGCAACGTGCGGGCTTCTCTCGGTAAAGCGGGAACGAAATCAGGCTTAATGATCGAAATTAGGAAGATAAAGCCCGCGTACATTGCTGCCAGCATTAGGCCGGGCAAAAACGCGCCTTCGTACATATCACCAACGGACTTACCCAACTGATCGGCCATGATAATCAACACGAGCGACGGCGGGATAATTTGCGCCAGCGTGCCCGAGGCCGCGATAACGCCCGAAGCAACCCGGCGGTCGTACCCATAACGCAGCATGATCGGCAGTGAAATCAAGCCCATCGAAATCACCGAGGCCGCCACCACGCCCGTCGTCGCCGCCAGCAGCGCGCCGACAAAGATAACGGCATAGGCAAGACCGCCGCGAATCGGCCCAAACAACTGCCCGATGGTATCGAGCAAATCCTCGGCCATGCCGGATCGCTCCAGCACCAACCCCATGAAGGTAAAGAAGGGAATGGCCAACAGGGTATCGTTGGTCATGATCCCGTAAACACGTTCCGGTAGGGCTTGCAGGAGTTGGAAGTTGATCAACCCCAGTTCAATCGCCAGCAAACCGAATAGTAGCCCATTGGCGCCCAGAGCAAATGCAACGGGGTAGCCGAGAAGCAGAAACAGAATGAGGCCGCCGAACATGAGCGGCGCCATGTTTTCAATCAGAAAATGTGTCATTGGATGTTACTCGCTCGCCGCTGCTCAGTGGTGGCCACGTTTTTCGCCGGGATCGGGGATCAAGCCTTGCAGGAAGGCAAATCGTTTGATCATTTCCGAAAGCCCCTGCAACGACAGGAGTGTGAACCCAATCGGGATCATCACTTTTGCCGGCCACCGGATCAAACCGCCAGCATTGCTCGACATTTCGCTATTGATGAAGGAACCCCATACCATTGGAAATGACATGTATAAAATCAGCACTGTTACCGGCAGTAAAAACACGAGCGTGCCGAAAATTTCAACCTTCGCACGCCCTTGCGGGGTTAAGCGCCCAGTAATCACGTCGATCCGAACATGTTCGTTCCGCAATAGTGTGTAGCCAGCACCAGGCAGAAAAACAGCCGCAAACAAATACCATTGCAGCTCAAGCCACGCATTAGAGCTATCGTCGAACAAATAACGAATGAGTGCGTTCACCGTACACACGATGACCGCAACCAGCAGAAGCCATTTAACGGCCCCGCCAACGAATTCATTCAGCCGATCAATCAACCGACTGAGGTATAGTAAAGCTGCCATAGCCCCCCTCACTTTTGTTTTGGGAGAGTAAGGTTTTAGCCTTGCTCCCCCGCGTTTTGTCTGCCCTACGGGGTACGCTGTGCGCCCGCCGCGAAGGTGAAGTTATCAAAGGTCGTTTCTGCGACGCGGAACCAAAAATACTGATCGTCGCGGAAAGCCCGCCAAGGTCCGTAAATCTTTTGCCACTTCGGATTAGTTTTCGCCAGTTCGTCGTAAAGTTCGTAGGCGGCTTTGTGAGCGACCTGAAGAATCTCCCGCGAGAAGGGGCGAAGAACCGCGCCGGAGCCAACCAGACGTCTCAGTGCGACTGGGTTTTGGGCGTCGTATTTTGCCAACATGGCCACACTGGCTTCAAAACACGCCGCTTCCAGAATTGCCCGATAGTCCTTCGGGAGCGTTTCAAGTTGCTCGCGGTTCACGATAGCCGACAGATTCAACCCCCCTTCCCACCAACCGGGATAATAATAGTATTTTGCGACCTTGTAGAACCCTAGTTTCTCATCATCATAAGGACCGACCCACTCGGCGGCGTCAATTGTGCCTTTTTCCAGGGCCGGATAAATATCCCCACCGGGGATCTGTTGCGGCACCCCACCCAGTTTGGCGATCACCTGACCGGCCAACCCGCCGATCCGCATTTTCAAGCCAACGAGATCGGCAGGTGTTTTGATTTCTTTGCGATACCAGCCGCCCATTTGCGCCCCGGTTTGGCCTGCCGGGAAGCTGACGATATTGTAATCTTTCAGAAAATCACCCACCAACTGCATCCCGCCGCCCTGATACATCCAGGCAAGATGCTGGCGTGTGTTAAGGCCAAACGGAATAGTGGATTCAAAAGCGAAAGTCGGGTCTTTGCCAACGTAATAATACATAGCGGTATGGCCCATTTCGACCGTACCCGCCTGAACTGCGTCCAAAACTTGCAAACCGGGCACAATTTCACCCGCAGCGAACACGCGAATTTGGAATTTGCCGTTGGTGGCGGCAGCAACGCGCTTGGCGATGCTATCGGCCCCGCCGTAAATCGTATCGAGGCTCTTTGGAAAGCTCGACGCTAAACGCCATTTAATTTCCGGTTGGGATTGAGCGATTGCGGGTGCGGCAATCGCAGTCGCAGCAGCGCCGATCCCGGCAGTTTTAAGAAACGCACGACGTTCCATAATCATCCCCTCAGCCTAGAGTAAATCCCGAGCGGGCAGAATCACCCGCAACAACGCATGTGCTAAAAAAACGGGAGTTTGGGCAGGACGGGCAGGCGCGTTCGGTCTCGAACCGAGCTGCTAAGGCCCCCCCCTAATCGTCCGACAGTTTTTTTATAACGCTCTATCGGTTTGTTATGGCGAAGATAGGCTTCTCGCTTAAAAGCGGGAGAGCTACCTTCGTAGGGGGCAGACTCGTCGCTACATTTTAGGAGAAGCGTTGCGTGCAAGGCTGGGTGGTCATTGCGGTTTCGGCGGCCTATGTCGCCGCCCTGTTCGGCGTTGCTTGGTATGGCGACCGGCAAGCGGCGCAGGGCCGCCCGCCCTTGCCGTTTTTGTGGCGCAGCGGCGTTTTTTTTGCGCTGACCTTAACGGTCTATAACACCACCTGGAGCTATTACGGCTCGGTGGGTCGGGCTTCGACGGGCGGGTTCGATTTTCTACCCATCTACATCGGCCCCACGGTGGCGCTGTTGCTGGGGCACCGGATGTTGCGAAAGGCGATTACGGTCGTCAAAGCGCAGAACATTACCTCTATCGCCGATTTTCTGGCGGGCCGTTACGGCAAAAGTCAGGGCTTGGCCGCCCTGGTTACGCTCACGGCTCTTATTAGCCTGCTGCCGTATATCGCCCTGCAACTGAAGGCGCTGGGCAGTAGTTTCGATGGGTTAACGGGGCAGGCAGGCTCAAGGTCCGATCCGATTTGGTCGGATACCGCTTTCGCCGTGACCGTGGCGATGGCGGCATTTTCCATTTTGTTCGGCGTGCGCCATATTCACGCCAAAGAGCATCATCGCGGCCTGATGCTGGCGATTGTATTCGAGGGGATTGTGAAGCTCGCAGCGTTTATTGCCGTTGGCGTTTTTATTATGTTGGGGTTGCCGGAAGGCCCCGTGGAACTCTTCCAGATTGCCGCCCGTCAGCCTGAGCTTGCCCGGCTGCTCGATCCTGATTTTCTGGCCCCCACTTGGTTTAGCAATAGTCTGATTGCTTTTTTCGCGTTCTTTTGTATGCCGCATAAGTTCCATGTACTCATGGTGGAGAACGAAGATAGCCGCCACTTGCGCCCCGCCGCGCTCATTTTCCCAGCGTATCTGCTCATCTTCTCGCTCTTTATTGTGCCCATTGCCCTATCGGGGCTGATGCTGGTGGGGCAGGGTACGCTGAACCCCGATACGTTCGTGCTGGCGCTGCCGCTGCGTTTAGGCTCGCCGGAAATAGCCCTGCTTGCTTTTATCGGGGGGCTGTCGGCAGGGACGGGGATGGTGATTATGAGCGTCGTCGCCCTCAGCACGATGGTCTGCAACGATGTGGTGATGCCGCTATTGCTGCGGCGGGCGTCGTTCCGGCAGGGGCGAGATTTAACCCGCGTGCTGCTGCTCATCCGCCGCGCGGCTATTGTTGCGATTTTGCTGCTGGCTTTTCTCACGTATCGGCTGATCGGCGAGAATTACGCGCTGACCACGATTGGCTTGATGTCCTTCGTTGCCGTCGCTCAGTTCGGCCCGGCGTTTTTAGGTGCGCTCTATTGGCGACGGGCGACGCGGGCGGGTGCCGTGGCCGGGATCGTCGGGGGTTTGCTGGTGTGGGCCTATACGCTGCTGCTGCCCGCGATTGTGCTGCTGCGTTACGCCGATTTGAGTTTTCTGCAAACGGGGCCGTGGGGAATAGAGTTTCTGTCGGCCCACGCCCTGTTCGGCCTTGGGGAGTTGGACGCGATTTCCCACGCGACCTTTTGGAGCCTAACGATCAATTGTGTGCTTTACAGTCTCGTGTCGCGGCTCACCCGCCCGTCCGTGGTGGAGCAGGCTCAGGCGAAAGCCTATGTGGAGGCAGCGCCGCACTCAGAACCGCTGCGGCCCCGCATCTGGTCCATCCTCACACGGCTTGCCGATTTACGAGCGATTGCGACGCGCTATTTGGGCGAGGAGGCAGGGGGCGAGGCGTTTGATCGTTTCATCGCCGCGCGCTACCCGCAAGCCGAACCCTTCTACCGCGAGGGTGTGGCCGATCTCGAAGCCGTGCGCTTTACCGAACATTTGTTAGCGGGCGCTATCGGTTCGGCCTCGGCGCGCGTGGTGATGGCGGCGTCGGTGAAGCGGCGCAGCCTGTCGCGCGGCGATGCGCGCTTAATGCTCGATCAAGCCTCGGCAGTCATCGGCAGTCAGGCCGACCTGTTGCGCGGCACGATTGATAGCGTGCGCCAGGGCATTTGTGTGCTCGATGCCGATTTGACCTTACTGGTCTGGAACAAGCGTTTCATCGACCTGCTGGATTTTCCGCCAACCCTCGTGCGCGTCGGCGTGCCGATGGCGGAACTGGTGCGCTTCAATACGGCGCGGCGGGATTATGCGGCGGGGGATATCGATGCGCTGCTGGTCAATCGGTTCGATGATATTACCGACTGGCCCTATCGGCACGAACGCCGCCGCCCCGATGGCACCGTGATCGAACTGCTGACCGATCTCATGCCCGGCGGCGGTTATGTAACGACCTATACCGACATTACCGAGCGGCACTTGGCGGCAGCGCGGTTGCAAGAAACCAATGAAAGCCTGGAAGCGCGCGTGCGCGACCGTACCGAAGCGCTGCAAGCCGCCAAGGCCGAAGCCGAGCGGGCGAATTCCAGCAAAACCAGCTTTCTGGCTGCCGCCAGCCACGATCTAATGCAGCCGCTGAATGCGGCGCGGCTGTTCACTACGGCCTTGGGCGAGCGTTTGGCCGAGGGGAATGCGGCATCGGCTCAGGATATGGTTCAGCATATCGGCGCGTCACTTCAGTCGGTCGAACATTTGCTGTCGGCATTGCTCGATATTTCGGCATTGGAAGCAGGCGCGATGCGGGCGCAGAAGCGCGATTTTGCCCTAGGGCCAGTGCTGGCAAGGCTGGCGCTGGAGGTTGAGACGCTGGCGGCTGACCGTCCCGCCCATCGCTCGCTCCGGGTGCGCGCGGTGCCAACCTTAGCACGGGTGCAGACCGACCCGGATTTGCTGCGCCGGATCGTGCAAAACTTCCTCACCAATGCCGTGCGCTACACACCGCGCGGCACAGTGCTGCTGGGGTGCCGCAATCAGGGCGATGCCGTTCGCATAGAGGTGTGGGATACGGGCATCGGCATTCCCGAAGAGCGCCAGCAGGAGATTTTTCAAGAGTTCCGCCGCCTCGCCCCGAATGCCGATGAGGGGCCGGCAGGGCTTGGTCTTGGCCTCGCCATCGTCGAGCGCATCGCGCGCGGGCTGGATCATGTGATTGACGTGCGCTCTGTGCCGGGGCGCGGCTCCTGCTTTGCCGTTACCGTGCCGCGCGCCGTTATGCTATCGCCGCCGCCTGTGCTTCCGGCAACCCCGCTGCCGCCTACCCGGCCTAGTTTATCGGTTTTGTGTATCGATAATGATACTACCATTCTTGCCGGAATGCGGGCGTTACTCGAAGGATGGGGGTGCGTGGTTCGCACGGCAGCAACGCCATCGGAGGCGCGCGCGCTGTTGGCGGAGCATCGGCCTGCGTTAGTGATCGCCGATTATCACCTAGAGGCGGAGGTGGACGGGTTGACCTTGCTCGAAACTCTTTCGCCCGGCACCGCCCCCCCGATCGCGCGGATGTTGCTAACGGCAGATCGGTCGCCTGCGGTGCGGTCGCGGGCGGTCGCCGCCAATATCCAGCTTTTGTATAAACCCTTGCGCCCGGCGGCGTTGCGAAGTTATCTCAATGTCCTGGCTACTCAAGCGGAGGTTGATACCCGGTGACACCCCGTTTCCTGATTGCCGACGATCACCCGCTGGTGCGCGCCGCCCTCAGCGAAACCTTGCGCCGTCGCTGGCCCGACGCCGAGTTGCTGGAAGCAGCGGATTTCGACAGCGTTATGGCGCGTCTCGCCCCTGCCGACCCGTTGCAGGCCGATGCGGAGGTGGATTTGGTGCTGCTCGATCTTACCATGCCGGGCAGTCATGGGTTAATGGGGTTGATGCTGCTGCGCGCCCACGCGCCGACCGTGCCGGTGGCGGTAGTCTCGGCGCAGGAAGATGCCGATACAGTGCGCCGGGCGATGGCGTTTGGGGCCGCTGCGTTCATCCCCAAATCGGCCTCGGTTGAGGCGTTGCAAGAAACGATTGCGGCGTTGTTGCGTGGCGACCTTCCCCCCGCTGGCCCTGTTGCACCGAACGCAGAAACCGATGACCGCGACCTGTATCAGCGCCTCGCCAGTCTCTCGCCCCAGCAGTTGCGCGTGTTGGCGATGATTGGGGAGGGTAAGCTCAACAAGCAAATTTGTTTTGAGCTTGGGATTGCCGAACAGACGGTAAAGGCCCACGCCAGTCAGATTTTCCGCAAGCTCGGCGTGGTCAGCCGAACCCAGGCGGCACTGATTATGAACCGCCTCGGAGCCTAACTTCTGGGCGGCAGCGTCCGCAAGCGCGCGGCAATATCTTGGCTCACGGCGGAAATGGCGCGGTTCATGCTGGAGACGGCGGCGGGAAAGCCAGCGCCAGTGCCTTTTTCCTGCCGGGCGAGGCGGGCGGACGCGACTTCGGCGCGGCTATTGGCGTCGATAATAATCCAGCGCCCGCCCAGCGCCGCCCCGCCATCGGGGGCGATTTCGAAGCGCGTGATGTCGAGATAAATCTCATAATCGAGATGCCCAACCGCGCGGCCCGACTGCATCAGTTGCGCCTCAACCCCCAATAGCCGCGACAGGTTTTCGGTGAGCACGCGGGACAGGGTGACGGGCAGCCGTTCCGCCCAACGGTCGCTTTCAACAGCGCTCACCTCATTGGGTCCAGCGCGCACAACGAGTTCCGGGCGGTCGAGATATTCCGGCACTTGTGTGGCTCCGATACCGAGCGCGAGGCGCTGGTCGAGGCGCGGTGCGGGAGTATTGGGGCCGTCGAGGGGGTCCAGAACATACAGGCGCGCGGCAGGCGTTGGCGTAAGGCAGCCCGTAAGGGCAGGGGCCAGCAGTGCGAGCGACAGCAAGAAAGGCAGGCGCGGCATGTCTATCTCTTTCCAACAATCAGGGCATTGGGGTTGCGCTCAAGCTGTTCGGCGAACCCCCGCAAGGAGCGGGTGACGTAATTGAGATTGCGCAGGACTTGCTCCAAATCGGCGCGTTGGGCCGAGGCGGGGCCGATCAGCCCGTTCGCTGATTGCAGAACCTGTTCGGTGGCTTTCAGCGTCGCACTGGCCTGAGCGGCAAGGGCTAGTAACTGCTTATCCGCGTCTTGCGTTAGCTTGCGCCCGTCGCCCACAAGGCCAGAAACTTCGGTTTGGGTCGCTTTGGTTGCCTGTTGGATCGCTTGCAGCGTAACCCGCGTTTCGGCCAGAGTCATTTCCAGGGACTTGCTCAAAGGCCCAATGGCGCCTTGCGCGGTTGCCGCCGCTTGTTCCAAGGCTTCTGCCCCGCGTGCGCCGCTGGTTAGCAAGGTTTTGATTTCGGGCGCGGTGAGTAAGTCGTTGAGAGTGGTTAGAACGGTTAGGGCCGTCACCGCTAAATCCTGCAACGGCAGCGCACCAACGGTTTCCAGCAGCGAATCGAACCCCGACCGCAAGGTTGGAATTTCCATCGTCTGCTCGTCAGTGCGCGAGGGGGGTGGTGCCGATGGAAAGAAATCGAGATTGACCGACACAAGCCCGGTCACAAAGCTCTGAACCTGCAACTGCGCGCGCAGCCCCTTATCGACAGCATCGTGCAGGCTTTCGGCCAAGGGGCGCGCGGGACCGACGAAAAACACTTTCTCGCGATCAATTTCCAGTTCCACAGGAATGCGCGCTTGATAGGTGCCGGGCGTGAGCAGCAGTTGGATGCTTTTAACCTGACCAATCCGCACGCCGCGAAACGTAACCGGTGCCCCCACGGCCAGCCCGCTGACCGACCCATCAAAGCGGGCGATAGCAATATCTTTGGTATTGTCGCTGAACCAGCCGGACCCGAAGGCCGTCAAGCCGCCTATACCCAGGACCAAGGCCCCGAGCACAAAGCCACCGATGACGACAGGATTGGCGCGTTTACTCATGCTGTCCTGCTTTCCCGTTTCGTAACCCTAGAACCGCGCGCCTTAAATCTGGCGCGGTTCTAGAAGCCGCCTCAGGCGTATTTGACACGCCAAGCGTATCGTGTGAGGCGGCGGCCAAGGGCGCGGATGCGCCCGCCCGGCGAGGGCTAAAATAAAGCTAGAGGATCGTGCGTCATAGTTGACGCACGATCCTCTAAGCCCGGCGCAGACTGCTGAAAAACCCATCAACTTGGGCGCGCAAGGTTTCGGCCTGTTGGTAAAGCTCGTGGGCCGCTGTCCGCACGTCGGCGGCGTCTTTGCCCGTAGAGGCGGCGGATTGGTTGATCCGATCAACCGTCTCCAGCACTTTTTGCGTGCCTTGCGCGGCGTGCTCCGAATTGCGGACGATGTGTTGCGTCGCGTTGCTTTGCTCGTTGATCGCACTGGCAATCGCGGTGGCGCTGTCGTTGACCGAGGTGATGGTTCCCGCGATTTCCTGAATGCCGGTCAGGGTTTCTTGCGTGGCGGCTTGAATGGCAGCGATTTGCTGGCTGATTTCTTCGGTTGATTTCGCCGTTTGGCTCGCGAGGTTTTTCACTTCCGTTGCAACCACGGCAAAGCCCTTCCCGGCCTCCCCGGCGCGGGCGGCTTCGATGGTGGCATTGAGGGCCAAGAGATTGGTTTGGCTAGCAATATCGGTAATCAGCTTGACGACATCACCGATCTGCTGCGTACGGTCGGCGAGGCCCTGCATCGTGCCTTTAGTCCGGCTGGCTTGGGCCATCGCATCGCTGGCAACCTTCGTTGAATGGAGCACCTGTTGGCGGATTTCATCGACGAGCTTCAGCAGGTCGCGCGCCGCTTCGGCCACCGTCTGCACATTCTGCGTGGCTTCGCTCGATGCAACGGCAACGGTGCCTGACTGCCGCGTCGTTTCATCGGCAGAGGTCGCAAGGCTCTGGGCGGTTTTTTCGAGCCGGGACGAGGCTTGGCTGATTAAACCCAAGGCAGTGCTGGTTTGAGCATCGAAGGCCACTACATTTTCTTCTAACTTGGCGCGCTTGGTGAGTTGGCGTTCGGCCTCTTCCCGCGCTTGCCGATCAAACAGGCGGGCTTGTTTGGCGGTTTCTGTATAGGCGATGAAGGCTTTCGCCAGCACGCCGACTTCATCGCAGCGCTGGGCGGTTGCAGGATCGACGATAACGTCCACGGCAGTATAATCGGTTCCGGCAGCGGTTCCGGCCATGCCGCGCGCAATCAAGGTCAGCGGCCTTGCAATCAGCCGATGCGCGACCAGAATGGCGAGACCGAAGGAAGCGGCAAGACCAAAAATCGCCAATGCGAACAAATCCCGCTTAGTATCACTATAAAGCTGGCTTCCTCGCACGATATTATCACCGAATTTTTTGAAATTCGGCTCTTGAATAAGGTTGATCTGCGGGGGCAGACTTTGCACGAGCTTGCGAACATTGGCCAAGCGGGCGGCATCATGGGCGGTTGTTAGCGCTTGGGCTTCGCTTTTGAACTGCGCGAAGGTCGCCTCGATCGCTTTCAACGGGGCTGATGCTGCTGGCGTGACAATTGCTGCTTTAAGGGCTTGCAGCGATTGGCCCGCTTTCTCCAAATCTATCGCTATCTGCGCTGCGATGGCTGGGCGCTCGGCGGCACTCATGGCGGAGAGATGCTCTAAATGCTGCGCCGTTGTGAGCACATCCACCATCACCACATCGGCAGTATGAACCTCGGTTGTCGCGACCAGCAAATCATCGACAACACTTGGAATGGCCCCGACGCGAATAACCCCGAGGGCGGCTACCGCAATTGTTGCGAGACCGATCAGAATAAAGGTAACGCACAGCTTCCAAATTAGGGGAAGATTTTCGATTAGCCTTATCATTTGCGGTACTCTCGCTGTCAGCGTGGACGTTTAGTGTTTCTAGCACAAAGGAAGGCTTTTTTCAGAAGCGTTAATCGGCACTCGGTTAGGCGCCAATATCGCCGCGCCTAAGAAAGGCTTGTACCTGCGGGGAGGGGCAGGTTTCCAGCAGCGTTTTCGGCGCGCCGTGGGCAATGGGCGTGCGGGTTTCGGCATCGAGAAAAATGGCATTATCTGCAATAGCGAAGATGCTGGCGAGTTCGTGGGTAACGATGACCACGGTTGCCCCCAGCGAATCGCGGAGTTCGAGAATAAGATCGTCCAGCCGTTTGGAGCTTATGGGGTCCAACCCTGCCGAAGGCTCGTCGAAAAACAGAATATCTGGGTCCAGCGCAATCGCCCGTGCGAGGCCCGCCCGCTTCCGCATCCCGCCCGAAATTTCCGACGGCATATAATCTTCAAACCCGCGCAAACCGACCAGCGCGAGCTTGAGCGCGACCAACTCCTCAATCTCGGGTTCGGTAAGACTGGTATAAGTGCGGATGGGCAGGGCCACATTTTCGGACAAAGTCATCGAACTCCACAGCGCGCCGCTTTGAAACAGCACGCCGAACCGCCGAGTGAGCGCGTTGCGCGCGTTGCCCACCGCCGCACACAGGTTTTCGCCATCGTAGCGAATAGCGCCTTTCTGAGAGGTGAGTAGGCCGATCATATGGCGCAGCAGCGTGCTTTTACCGCAGCCGCTGCCGCCCATGATGACAAAAATCTCGCCCTGCTGGACGGTCATGCTGATGTCGCGCTGCACGACATAACTGTCGAAGACCATATCGAGCGCCTCGACTTCAATCCGGGGCTGAGAAACAGTAGTCATGGCTCAGAGCTTCAACAGATTGAGCAGCACAGCGAAAATCCCATCGGCGATGATGATAAGCAGAATGCAGCTAACAACAGCGTTCGTGGTCGCCTCCCCCACCGCCGCCGCACTGCGCCCCGCGCGCAACCCCTGCAAGCAACCAGAGCTGGCGATGATAATGCCGAAGATGAAAGCCTTCACCAATCCGACCCCAAAATCACCCAACTTCACGGCCAGCATCGTTTGATTGATATAAGCTGTCCCCGTTATATCGAGAATGCCAACGCTCACAACATAACCGCCGATCAGGCCCATCAGGTTGGCGTAGAGGCACAGCAGCGGCGTCATTAACACAAGGGCCAGCAAGCGCGGCAGCACGAGGAAATCAATGGGGGAAATGCCCAAGGTGGTGAGCGCATCCACCTCCTCATTGCCTTGCATCGCGCCGATTTGCGCGGCAAAGGCCGCCCCTGTGCGCCCGGCCAGCACAATCGCCGTCATCAGGGCTGCCATTTCCCGCGCCATCGCCACGGCAACGAGGTTTGCCACATACAATTCGGCCCCGAACACTTTCAACTGCATCGCGCCGATGAACGCCAGGATCAGGCCGACCAGCAGCGACACAATGGTAATGATGGGCAAGGCTTGCGCGCCGCACTCTTCCACGAACAGCAGAAAATCCCGCTGCTGAAACTGGGCCTTGCCCCGCATCAGCCGTAGGACCGAAACCGTGACGCTCCCCAGAAAATTTAACCCGTCACGGCCTTGCTTTGCGAAACGCAGCGTGGTTTTCCCCAGCACCGTCAGCGGGGCGAACCCCAAACCGCTACGCGCCGCGCCCTCCCGTTCCGGCACCGCAGTTGCCAGGGCATAGAGGCGTTTTGCCCCCTCCGGCAGCCCTTCCAGGCGCAAGGGAATATCCCCCAGCGTGCAAATTTCATGAAGTTTTAGCAAAAACGCGATGAGGGCGCTATCGTACCCCTCTACCTGTGCGTCAACCGTAATCCCTGCAACATAGTTGCCGTGGGCGAACTCCTGCGTGATTGGCACCAGCGAGGCAACGCCATCGGCCACGTGCCACGCTCCCGTAAGGACGATACGAAGGCAATGATCATCACTGCGCGTAATGCTCACGCGCGGGTCGGGACCACGGGGACGGGACCATAGCAACGCCACAATGGGACTCCTCTTCGCCCCCGGTATGGGGCTAGCGTGGGGGGCGGGGCAACCTTATCTTGATCTCTATGCTAAATCCGCCTCTTTCAGCTATTTTAGAAGCATTATAAAATTGGCTTGACGGCGGCGGGGGTGGCTGGCATATCTAGTTTCGTTCTTTGGAATTATTCCAAATCAGGGGATGCCCTGGTTTCAACCGCCTTACCGTTACCCTCTCTTGGAGAAATTGACCATGTTGACCGTTGGCGATAGCTTTCCGCACTTCAATCTCACCGCCGTGACCGGCCCTAATCATCAGACAGACTTCTCACAGGTTTCCAACGAAACCTATAAGGGCAAGTGGCTGGTGGTGTTTTTCTGGCCGAAGGATTTCACCTTCATTTGCCCGACCGAAATTGTCGGTTACGGCCTGCTGGAAAAAGAATTCGCCGACCGCGATACCGTGCTGATTGGTGCCTCGACCGATAGCGATTTCGTTCACGCCGCTTGGCGCACCCATCACGCCGACCTGAAGCCGCTCACCTTCCCGTGGTTGGCCGATGTTAAGCGCGAACTTTCGACCGAACTCGGCATTCTCGAAAAGAACGCCGGCGTTGCCCTGCGCGCCACCTTCGTGGTGGACCCGGAAGGCATTATCCGTCACGTCACCGTCAACGATCTGTCGGTAGGCCGCAACCCGCAAGAAACCTTGCGTATTCTGGACGCCCTGCAAACCGACGAGCTTTGCCCCTGCAACTGGAAGCAGGGTGAAGAAACTCTGTAATCCAGCCTAAGTTTGCCCCCGTCGCGTGAGGCGGCGGGGGCGTGCCGGGGTCGTCCGGTGACAGAGACCACTGTCTCCCGACGACCCCGGCCTTCAATAAATCTCGTGAAAAGCCCGCGCACCACGCGGCAAGGAGACACCATGTCCATCGAAACCCTAAAGTCTGCACTGCCCGATTACGCCAAAGACCTGCGCCTCAACCTCTCTTCAGTGCTGACGCAGCCCATGCTATCGGCAACGCAGATTTGGGGCACGGCCCTTGCCACCGCCATCGCCGCGCGCAACCCCGCCGTGATCGCCGCGATTGCCGCCGACGCCGCCGATAAGATCGACGCAACCAATATCACCGCCGCCAAAACCGCAGCGGCCCTGATGGGCATGAATAATATCTACTACCGCTACGTCCACCTGTCCCCCACCGCCGACTTCAAGACGATGCGCGCGGGCTTGCGGATGAACGGTATGGTTGGCCACGGGGCCGATGGGCTGGATTTCGAGCTATGGTCGCTCGCCGTCTCGGCTGTTAATGGCTGCGGTATGTGCATCGAAAGCCACGAACACGAAGTCTTCAAAAAAGGCGCAACCAAAGAACAGGTTCAAGCCGTGGTGAAAATCGCCGCCGTGATTACGGCTGTGTCGGCAACGCTGGAAGGGGCTGCGGCGCTGGGCGAGTAGGGGATGTTGGTTAGCCGGTCAAGGTTAAGGACTAAACCCACCTTGATCGGCAATCGCGCCAAGATCGCGTGCCCCATGCAGCACCCGAATGATCGTGACGCTCTGCGTGTCGGATGAATAGTAGATGGCATAGGGTTTTTGAAAGGCCACCCGCAAACCGGGGGCCAATTGCGGGCGCTCGGCGTTTGCAAAAGGAAACGCTAGGAGTCGTTCGCACAGCGCGTATAACTTCGCCACGAAATGACTGGCGGCGGCTTCCGAAGCTTCCTCAGAGATATAGACCCAAATGGTCACCAAATCCTGTTCGGCGCGGTCGGTTAGCTGGAGCGTGCGGCCAATAATGCCCTCCCCCGCGCAATGATACGATCTGCATCGAAGGCCTTAACCCGCCCTGCCGCGAGATCGGCCAAACCCTCATCGATATCCGCCTTGAGGGCCGATAAGTCATCAAGCGCTATTTGACGGCGTAGTTTCCAGTCCTGCACGGCTTCCCGGACGACTTCGCTGGTCGAGGCATAATCGCCGTCCTCCACGGCACGCTTGATAACTGCGGCCATTTCCGCAGGCATGGTGACGGTCAGAGATTCCAGAGGCGTAGACATGGGCTGCTCCCCAACTAAATCAAAGAAATCATACTTTATCATACTGCTGGGGTCAAATTGGCCGG
>JAAFIC010000024.1 GCA_013298565.1 Alphaproteobacteria bacterium
CATGAGCCTGCGGTTCCGAGGCGTTTCAACCGCTCTTGGCACAAGCAGCGTGTCATGGATCTTGTCGCCAGCCTGAGCCGTCGCTGTTCCCGCGTACACCCCAGAGGGAAACGCCAAGCCGCCCGGAACCTGAGTCATATCGATTTCGCCGCCAGCCAGCAAAACCTTTGCCGCTAGGCCTACGGGGAGCGACAGGATGGGTGTGAACGGCGACCGACCAAGATAGGCGCCACTAACCTTGATGCCATCACGCCAGTTGATCGCCCTCCGCGTAGCCTGAGACGGTAAATTTACGTTTTCTCGGTTCCTGAATTTCGCAAGGACCCAACGCGAATTGATATTGTCGTAGGACGTTATCGCTCCATCGTCACATTCCGCGAGGCGAGAGCGTCGTAGGAGGATGAGACTGGAAGCTTGTGAGCTGGTCGCCCTCGCACGGCCCCAACCAAGGTCCTCCATTGAGACGGCACCGCTCTTGATCGCCTTTACAATGGCGTCAGGAACGAACTTTCGAGCGTCTTCAGGATCACAAAGCGCCCTGCGCTCACCCGACGGAGACACTCTAAATAGCTCGTGATCGCCGAAATCGCCTCGCATGACCAACAGATCTTCGAGCGCAGTATATTCGGCGACGAAGTTGTACCATGCCTTCCAGAAGGTCGTCTCGAGATACTCGCTTCCGCCCTGGCGCCAGGAGACGTCGAAAAGACGGAAATTGTATGCAAACGAAGGCATCGTATCAGTGTTCATGTCGCGGTGGGTGGCAACGCCGCGCGAAATCTCCATCGGGTCGAGCAGCTTCTGCTGTCCGATGATTTGACGCAGCCTTTTGAAAGCCGCTTTGTCGCGCGACGTGGGAAATGCGATGCGGAGCGTCCGTCCGATCTGCGAATGGGGATGGATGTCAGGAAGGACAAGTTCGATCCCGTGCTCATTCGCCAGATAAGCCCGGAGATGGTCCCACATTGGATTAAGGCCTCGTATAAGCGCGCCTAGAAAGTTGATGCCCGTGTGCCTCCCGAGCATTCCACGGAAGTCGGTGTCCTGCTCCTCCCGAACCTTCGAAGTCTGCATCCAGCAGACAAAGGTGAGGATGCGCATATAGTCTGGCTTCTTGAACGAAAGCGGAGGGTATTCCCCCGCGAGGAGAGACTTCAGTCGGGAAATTCCAGTGACGCAGTCAACGAAGCGGTCATGCATCTCTCCAAGATCAGCGGCGCCGAATATCTCGATCAAAGCGTCGTCGTCCACCGAGACGCTTCCGATCGGGCCATGACTGCCGGGATCGAGAAAAAATTTCTCAAGAAATATCCCTTCCAGCTCTGACAATGCTTCTCTACCCCGTCTCGTCCTCACTTATCTAAAGTCGAACAACTTCTTTATCAGCGCAACTGGAATCGTTAGCCCGCGTGATGGTCTTTTCCAATTCGAATGCCATCGGCCTCCCCGTGCCGCCAATGGAGAACTAGGTGCGGGCCCCGGACAGCGTCAGCGTCGGCCAGATCGGAGTCCTCGAACGCAAGCCGCGCGAACTGCTGGAGGGCGTTAGGCTTCCCAAACCGAATGACCTCGTCTTCATCGACGATCTCCATCGAAGGCAAATCCAACGCCTGCTTCTCCCTAAGTTGCTCGTACAACAGCTTCGTCCTGGCGCGGAGGTAGCGAACCGGAGCGTCGACTTCCAGCGATCCCGCTCTCGTGCCGACCACCGCGAGGATCTGAACGATTGCCCGGTCGATGGCATCGACGTCGTCCTGCTTGACGAGCGGAAATGCAATCGACCCGGCGGACACTAGCTGCTGGCGCTGAGTCTCGTAGACCTTGACGATGTCCTGATCGACGAAACGATCCCGGTTCGCGCGCCACTCGTCGCGGCGACGGTAGCGAAGTGGCATGTCTTCCTTGAGGCGGTAGCCATTGGCCGCGACCGCGTCCGCAGCAATGGGTTCGCCCCAGCCCGCTGGCCAGTAGGTGCCCCCGCCGTATCCGTCGCGCGAGCGCTCGGAGTCGTTTCTCTTCGCGGTGAAACGCTTCACCATGCTCGGCAGCTTTTTGGCGCTTGCCAGAGCCGCCGCCGTGATACGGGCGGGCACACCCTTCTCGCCGGATAGTAGGTGCTGCACGAGCTGCATCATAAAGAACGGCGGGACGGCATTGCCGACCTGACGGTATTGCGCTTCCTTCGGGCCGAGGAACTCGAAGGAGTCTCTGAAACCCTGCAGGCGGGCGCCCTCGCGCACGGTCAGCGCGCGGTCGTGGATGGGATGCGTAAAGCAGCCGGAGGTGACGTTGTTGAAGCCAGCCGAGATCGTGTAAGCAGGCGAGGCCTGGTGAAGACGGCCGTAGAGCGTCGCGTAATCGGTCAAGCGGACACGGCGAAAGCGATCAGGCAGAAGCTCCGGCGGAATGTCCTTCCAGCAACCACCCTGCGGCACGGTGGCTACGCGCTTCCGGTTGATTTCCGACAGGTTGTTGCAGTGGTGGTTCGGTGCGAACCCCGAGCCGTCGCGAACATACGATTGGAACCGCGTCGGCTGACCACCGCGAGCCGCAAGCTTGATCACGGCCTTGCTGTCGGCCTGACCGACCGCCAGATCGGCGATGGCCTCGCTGACCGACACATATTCCTTCAGCTCGCCGTTCTTTACCGGAGCATGGGTATGGCGTGGGAACGTCGGTGGCACCTCATCGACGGTCGCGATGAGAATGAAGCGGTTCCGCAGCTGCGGTAGACCGTAGTCCGCCATGTTCACGACGTCGGCGAAGACATGGTAGCCGCGCTCCTTGAAGAGCTTGAACAGCTCCCTGACGATAACGAGGTTCCGACCGTAGACAACGCCGGGCACGTTCTCCATGACGACGTTACGCGGTTTCCGGTCAGCCACGGTAAAGCCGTCGAGCAACCGGATGAAGTGGACGAAGAGAGCGTTCCGCGGGTCTTCAAGATGGAAGACGCCCATCGTGCTCACTGCTTGGCAGGTAGGCCCCGCGAAGAACCAGTCGATCTTCTCGATCCCTGCTCGCTCGATGACGTCGGCCGCCGACACGAGAGAAACGTCGCAACAGTCGACCACAGCTTCAGGGTGAGCATTTGCGAATGTCTTGGTGGCGTTGACGTCGATGTCGAGTGCCCACTTGACCTGCAGATCGGGAACGGCCGCCGCGGCTCCGGCTGACATCCCACCGCAGCCGGAATAGAGATCGATTGCGACTTGACCCATAGTTCTCCCCATACATTCCAGCAAACTTAGCAGCACGCGATGCACGCTTCGATAGAAAAGATAGCTTACCCAGAACTATTTCTTGAAACAGTTCGAAGACACTCGCAGATGTTTTATGCGAGCTTGCCCTCTGCACTATACGATGCACGAAACCTCCCCCTCCCCGCCATCTCGCGCAGGCCGACCTCCAAAACGATTCGTCGCGCCGCCTGCGGCGTGACGTCGAGTGTTTTCGCCACCATCCCGGCCGACACCAACTGCCTTGCCATCACCAGCTCGACCAGCTCCCGCAGTTTGACGACGTTCGTCTTCCTGCCAATTTGGGCTCCATCATCTGGCGAGCGAGCACCAGCCGGTCATGTTCTTTGATGCCGACCTCGGCGGCCGCGATCAGGCCGTGGGCGATCGCAAGCAGCCGCGTCTCCCGGTCACGATGCCGGCGCCGATCGACGGGAATGGTTTAGAGACCAGCATTGATGGAAACGAGAGGCCGCCAGTGGTGATGCCGACCTGGCGCAGGATCGCAGCGACAAATAGCCGGCCGAGCCAAGGGGCATGCTGAAGGACCGAAATTTCGTTCCAGACATCAAGGACGATAACGGCCTGCAGCACCACCGGCAAATCATGCACCTGCCGCAGCACCGCACGCCATTCGTCCAGCCGGGCATCCTCGTCCCAGTCGAGATCGTAGAACATCGAATCTTTTTCGGCAGCATGGCTGCCGCCGTCACGGCCGGGCCGTGTAGCACTCTCGATCGCTGCATCCGATCGGCCAGCAGTGCATCGATGTCGTCACCGTCCTCTCCCTCCCCTTCCCGATAGATCACGGCCGTAGGCCGAATGACCCCGGCCGTCTCGGCCTCATCCATGCCGACCGACGTAATCTTTGACGCCTGTCGGAGCCTCTGTAATCCGTCGGCGGACAGCGCCCAGGCGGATGACTGGCCATAAATGCGTCGGCGGGTGCGGAGACCCGATGACAGCGTCCTTCGGGAGCGGATGCGCGTTACAGCGCGTGAGCGTCGTCGCTCGGCTAAACAGCACTTGCGGCATGCCCGCTTTGCACCTGTTGATTTGGGAATTTGTGTTTTATATTGGGGAGTTAGCGTTTGATGGCAGCGCTGTGGCGCAGAGGATCGTAGTTTTGGGCTGCTGCCGGATAGCGTGTCGTGCTGTAGAGTGGTTGCGGGGGCAAGATTTGAACCTGCTACCGTCACGCTACGAACCCGAAGACGGCTCCCTCCCCTTCCCGACCGCCCTTAACCCCGCCGCCGCCGGAGCCGCCGCCCTCTCCGCCAGTTCCGCCCGCGCCGCGCCCGCAAAGTGGATATACTTCTGCGTCGTCGACATCTGGCTATGCCCCAGCGCCGCCATCAGTTGCGCGGCCTGAGCCCCATCCAAAGCCATCCATGACGCAACCGAATGTCTCAGCGAATACGGCACAATCCCCTCCGGAAAGTCCGCCGCGGGGCGGACCTTTTCGCGCCAGATGGTGGCATAGGAAAGCGGGCCGTCGCCTTTTGAGGGGCGGAAGACGTAGTCGTCGGGGGTGCCGGGGGGTTGGCGGGTGACGATGGCGAGGCCGTCTTCGGTGAGGGGGATGATGCGGTTGCGGCCGGTGGCTTTGCCCGCCTTATGTTTGTCGGGCGGTAGCACGATGGCGCTGGCGCGCAGGTCGATGTGTTTCCACTGGCAGCGGGTGATTTCGGCCGGGCGGGCGCCGGTCAGGGCCATCATCCGGAAGGCGTCGGCTACTGCCGGGCGGATGCGGCGTTCTTCTTCCAGTTGCGCGAGCGCCGCGAAGAGACGGACGTAGTGGGCCGGATCGTCGAGGAAGGCTTCGCGATGGGCTTGCGGCGGCAGTTTGAAGCCGTTGGCGGGATGCTCCTTCAGCAGCCCCTCGCTGACCGCCCAGTTCAGGCAGGTGCGCAGCACGATGATGCAGTCACGGGCCGCTGTTGCGCCGCCGCGGGCGCGGATGAAGCCGCGGGGTTTATCGCTTTTCTGATGCTTCTGGCTCTGGCCGTCGCGGATGGCGGCGAAGGCTTTGCGAATTTGCTCCAGGGTCAGGGCTTCGGCGAAGACGGACCCAACCAAGGGGCGCAGATGATGGTCGATCCGGCCGATGTCGAGCGGCCGGGCGCTGTCGGCTTTGGCGGCGAAGCGAGCTGAGGCGAGGTAGCGGTCGAAGAGATCGTTGAGGGTGAACGCTTCCCGCGCCCCCTGCTTCACCGCCAGCGGATCGCCTCCGGCGCGGACGAGGGCCGACCAGCCTTCGGCGATGGCGCGGGCTTGATCGGGGGTCAACGCGCCGAGTTTGCCGATGGTGGCACGGCGTTTCTGGCCGTTGGCATTACGGTAATCAAAGATGTAACTGGCCGCGCCGGAGGGCAGGCAAAGGAAGCCGAAGCCCTTCACGTCCGTATCCCAAAGCACGGTTCGCGTCTCAAAAACCTGCGTCCGTGTCACATCAATTAGGCGTTTCGATAGCTTCGGCACGGGCTAGCCTCTTGTCACTACATGATATTTTCCCCGATTCTGTGTCACCACCATGTCACCAGATGCGGGAAAAACAGGGTAAAATCGGGGGTCACCGCTACAATGAGGGTAAACAGAAAATTCTTTGATATCAATGAGTAGCGCACTCGGGAAAACCCGCGTGTCACCAAGAAAACACCCCTGAACTACGATGGAATTGTAGAGGTCAACGGTTCGATCCCGTTTAGCTTCACCAAAACAAATCAAGGGGTTAGCAGCATAAAGCGGCTAACCCCTTTTTGTTGTGGCACCAAATTTGTGAGTTCGCACGCCTACGACAGGTGGGCCCCCTGACGAGCATTTCGAGAATCTCGAAAAGCGCCTCCTCGCCAGGGGGCCGACTAACGCTGAGAACAGGCCTTTACCTGAAAATACAGTAACCTACTCATCTTTTCTCACTAACCCGCCCTCCGCACGGGCGAATGAGACGGATGGGACCACCTAAATCGGTCATCACCTCCTTTCTTCGTCCGGTTGAGCACGAGGGCATAGAACGGCGGGTCTTTCCGCCGGATACCCGTCACCAACCGTTTCAAGCCTCTGCAAACGCCCATGTTACCCTTTCAGGCAACTCATGTTCCCGCCGACGTAATCATCCACCATCGGGTGTTTGAACCGACCATCGGCGAAGAATTTCTGAAGTCGGATGCTGTTTGAATGATTGGGAAAACGGGTGATATAAGGAACAGCCCAGGCCATATAGTGCCTGCCGTGCCCGCGTGGATCAAGGAACCCGAGATCCTGACTGCGGTAATCGGTTCCCGCTGGAACAGATACGTTTGCGGAAGCCTCGCGCAGTACCCGGCTCGGGGTATCGATTGCGTCGAGGAGGAAGGTGATCAACGTATGGAGAGTAACGCCGCTCACGTCGGTTCCATAGAGATCATACCCTTGCTGATCGCCCATCTCCGCCATAGCAACGAGCGAGCTAATGGCATGGCGCTGATAGAAAATTGCCCGATAGCCCCGTTGTAGCTCTAGCGGCAGCCCGCCGTCGGCACGGGCTTCAGTAAGCGCTCGGGTATAGCCATCAAGCCCTATTTTCAGTTCTCCAGCATCACCAACCAGTGCGCCATAAGCCATATGAACACTATCGCGCAGAATACGGTGATTGTTACGGCTGGAGATTGGCCCGGTTTGGACGCGAAGATTCCCGACCATCTTTTTGGCCCAGGTATCAAGACGGTCCCGCTTTGCTGCGTCGAGCGCCGGGCGCAGCAGACTATACCCGACCAGGATCGGCAGAATGGTGCGGCTAGCAGCATAAGTCCCATTAACAGAATCGCCAGAAATCTGAGTTAACCCATCCTGCCCAGCCCACGTCAGCAGCATCTCGGTTAACAGCGCCTGGCTTTCAGTATCCCGATTGGCCCAGGCCGCCGCCGTGAGCCGCATCGTGATAAGCGCGAAAGGCTCGGTATCAGTGGAGCCGCCCCCATAACCGCCGACCGCCCCAATGGCGCGAACAGGATTTGCCCCGACCTCGGGAATGGCGATCAAATTGGGGGAGATCCCGCAGCGTAGCGCAAGATCGTTAGGCGAGAAGCTCGGCAAGCGGCTCGGATCACTCATAACACTACCAGGGTACCGGACGGTGATCTGCTGGGCCATCTGCCCTGTCGCCGCCTCCTTAATGGGCGGGGAGGCGCACCCCGCAAGGGCGAAAACGCAGGCAGCGGTAATGAAGCGGGAAACCATCGGATAAAACCTTTCTTGTCAATCAGGGGAGCGGTTTGCACTATCTCCGCATCTGCGTCATTTAAGGTCGGATGCTCTATGGCTCACCCATCACGGTTTGACACAATTCGTGCCCTTCTATTGTTGCGGGATGCGCTCGCCGGATCAGAGGACGGTTTGAGTGTACCCGAGATGATGGAACTCCTGCGGTGCTCCCGCCGCACGGTCGAAAGGCACCGTGCGTTGATTGAAGAAATCTGGGGCGTTCCGCTCGATGAAATGCCGGGGCATAGCGCGCGGGAAAAGCGATGGCGGCTCGACCCGCGCCCCCTGCGCCACGATATTGCGATTTCACCGAACGATCTCGCTGCCCTTACCCTGGCACGCGATAAATTCACCCAGGAAGGGTTGAGCGGCAATGCCGAGGCCCTACTGCGATTGGAAGCCCTTCTGCTTCGTTTATTGCCCAAAAACCGTCGCCCTCGCTTTGCGCCAGATTGGGAAGCCCTGTTGCAAGGCGAAGGCTGGGCAACCCGCCCACAACCGCGTCTCACAGGACTAGAGGCAACGCTAGACACAATCCGCACGGCCTTGAAAGCCTGCCAGAAGTTAAGGTTTCACTACGTTAGCCGCTTCACGAGGAAAGCAAGCCGCCCCACGGTTTCCCCCTATGGTGTGCTCTACGGGGTTCGCCATTATCTTATTGCCTATAATGATAGTGCCCAAAAATACTTGCTCTATAGTCTTGCGGATATCAGCGATTTGACGCTGCTAAGCGAGGGGTTTGAGCGCGATCCCAACTTCTCCTTGCCCCCATTTGCCGCCCGCTCCTTCGGGGTGTTTCAAGAAGAGCCGCAAGATATCCTCTGGTGGGTCAGCCCCTTTGCTGCCGCCGAGGCACGACGCACGCAGTTTCATCCCAGTCAGACAATTGAAGAACAGGCCGATGGTTCGCTGCTCGTCCGTTTCCAGGCCGGAGGTTTTATTGAAATGGCGTGGTATCTGCTTACCTGGCACGGGGAAATTCGCGTGTTGGAGCCGCACGACCTGAGGGAGGCCGTGGAGCGGGTCATGGCCGAAGCAGCTTTGAGCATCTCCGACCCCTATTGACGCAGATGCAAGTTTACTGGGGCTTCCATTCCTCAGGAGACCTCCATGCAAGTCTGCCCCAACTGTTCCGGCCAATGCACCCTCGCCCATAACCCCGGCGGCCCTGACTGTGCGTACCTTGACCGCGTAACCCTCGCCGTAAAGGCCATCAGCGACTTAATGACCCACACTGGGCTTATCAATCTCGATTTCGCCGACTTCCGATCCGTTATTCTCGGTGGTGGCATTGCGGCGTTCGGCGTCGGCGAGGCGAGTGGCCCTGATCGGATACGCCTTGCAACCGATGCAGCGGTGCTTGATTTGAAACGAAGTTTGGCGGCATCTAAATTCAAGAACAGAGAATAATAGTGAAAAAAACACATTGCGAAATTTTATTGACAATCACTCTACAATATGAGTACACATTAAATCCGTGAATATATTTTCTTAGAGAAGTCTAAATGTTATTTAAGATTATTGAGTCTGGAGTTAAGTATGCATGCAATGATTATGTTGCAATTTCTCAATTCGGTTCTTTTGACGTAAAACCAAAAGAAGATCAATTAAAATGCGCCTTCTATCGGGCCTTCAGCGAAGCAAACTTTATTGTCCAAGCGGAAGCAGCCTTGGAGCGTAAGGGGGCTCGATGTGATCTTCTCGTTATTGGAGAAAATAAGCGCGTTGCCATCGAGTTTAAGACAGCATGGGCAGGCGATGGATGGGTAAATAAACCACCTGCACAACAAAAGACATGGCTTGCAGATATTAATAAATTAAAAAATTTAAGAGAAAAACAATTCGCTGATATAGGTTTTTTTATTTTATGTCTTATTTATCAAAAAGAGTCAATTTATGAAAAAAAAATAAAAGATGCAATGAATAATTTATTTGAACATGATCCAGAATTTATATCTGTTCCAACAGAAATAAAAAACTGGAACGGACTTAATCATTTTCAGGTATTTTCATGGCGTGTATTTGGATCTTAGAATAAGATGGAATATCATTATGTCTCTACGTCTTCGGCCCCACCGGCAGCGATAAGAGCAGCCTGATCCGCCAGGTGGCGGCCAAGCTCAACTATCCGGTCTTCGAGATCACCGGCCACGGGCGGCTGGAGTTCGCCGATCTTGCCGGGCATCTCAGAGGTTGTTTGGAAATTCGGCGGCTGAGAGACTGCGAGGGATTTTTGGGACCTGATAGGAGCCAAGCGCAGCAGATATCGAGACTATCTGCAAGATTGGCGACGCAGCAGGGCGTAAAAAGACCCGCAGGATCGACCCGTCCGACATTTTCAAACAGGCTCTCAGCGCTTCTGTTAAGCAATCAGATGACCAATCGCGATTGGCACCCGACAGAATCTTGGGCTTGTGACTGCCCCTCTGCCCCGGCGCAACACTCCTCGTCTCCCGAACCCGCAGCGCCCCTTGATCGCTGAACTCGCCGCCCCCCAAAGCGCGCCGCAGTTGTTATGCCACGGCATCGCTTTCCGCATAGACCGTGAGGCGCAGCAGACTGGGATCGTCTAACAGCGCCTCCGACAGCGGCATAATCCGCGCGCCATCGGTCCAGATCAGCCAGCAGCGTACGGACCTGTCGGGATAAAGCTGCTGCAACAACGCCCGGTAGAGCGCCATCTGTTGGCGATACGCGCGCGATACGCCCACCTCGTGCGTCGGCGGTGGGCGGTTGGTTTTGAAATCAGCCACCAGCACGTCGGTTGGCCCAACCCACAGCCGATCCACTTGCCCGGAAACCACAACATCCCCTACCCGCCCAACAAGCGGCACTTCCGCCCGCGCGTCCGCCCCGAACAGGGGTTTCAGATCGGGATGGGTCAGCACGGTCTCGGCCTCTTGCCACAGCGCAAGTTGTTCGGTTTCGGAAAGCTGATGCACGGGCCGCGCAAGATAGGCGGCGGCGCTTGGCTGCCAGCGGGCGGGGCTAATGTCGGGCAGCATCTGCAACAGCCGATGCACCAGCCGCCCGCGCGTAAGGCCCGCCGCCCGCGCCCCTTGATCCGGCAGATCGAGACGCTGGCCTGCGAGCGGGGAGCGCGCCGGTGGCTCTTCCGTAAGGCGGGAGGGGGTGAGCGGCTTGCTCGGTGTTGGCTCTTCGGGCGGCGGGGCGAATAGCCAAGCGGGAATAGCGGTTTCTGTCAGCGCTGGGGCGTGCAGCCCTTCCTTAGCCGTCACGGGCCACGTTTGCGGGCAGGACACGCGCACGCCCTTACCGCCCCACTCCGGCGCGCCGTCCGCCGTGAAATCGAAATCGAGGGTTTCGGCCTGCTCAAGCGCCGCCTGTCGGTCCAGCACGGTTTGGATCAACCCGTACCACGTATCGCCCTTGGCCTCGTCCTCTCTCCCCGCCAGCCAGCCCGTGATGTACAGCCGATCTTCGGCGCGGGTGAGCGCGACATAGAGCAAGCGCCGATATTCCGCCGCCTCCTGCACCGCTTGCGCCGCCCGCAGCGTGGCGGTTGCAGGGTCATCATCGGCTTTGCGCGGCGACCACACTGGCCCCCAGTCGCCCGCCTCCGGCCAGAACAGGGTTTTCTTAGACTTCGGTGCGCTGGCGCAATCGGGCAGAAACACGATAGGCGCTTGCAGGCCCTTGGCACCGTGAACGGTCATAATCCGCACTTCGTTGCGCCCGGCGGTATCGCTATCGCGCTTGATCTCCTGATCCGACAGATCAAGCCAGTGAATGAAGCCTTGCAAGCTAGGGGTGTGAATGCGCTCGAAAGCTAAGGATTGATTGAGAAACTCGTCAATCGGGTCTGCTGCCTCGGCCCCTAAGCGTTCCAGCAACGCCCGACGCCCGCCTTCGCGGCTGAGAATATCGGCGTAGAATTCGTAAGGCCGCGTAAAATCGACCCGCGCCCGCCAGCGGTTGATTTTTTCCTCTGCCGCTGCCAGCGCGGGCAGCGTTTCCGCCCGCGCCCGCAACGCCGACCAGAGCGACTGGTTGCCCCGATCCGACGCCGCAATGAACAACTCATCTTCGGTCAACCCAACCAGCGGCGATTTCAGCAGGCAGGCAAGCGATAGATCATCGGCAGGCAACAGCAGAAATCGCCCGAGCGCCAGCAGGTCCATCACGGCTAAGTGCGTGGTAAGACGCAGGCGATCCGCGCCCGCCACCGGCACGCCCTCTTGCTTCAGCGCCCGCACAAGTTCGCCAACAAATTGGCCGCGCCGCCGCACCAGAATAAGAATATCGCCGGCCTGCACGGGCCTAGCTCTAGCCGTGAGCATCTCCCCTCGATCTAGCCAGCCGCGAATTCGCCGGGCGATCACGCGCGCGACCACAGCGGGCGGATTGCTCGCGCCTTCGCGGGTCAGCGCTAAACGCCAGGTGCTTGTATCCGGCTCTTCGGGTTTGCGCTTGGGCAGAACCGGCCACAACTCGACCAACCCCGCCTCCCCCAAGCGTGACACGGCGTGCTCTAAGGGTTGATCCGGTTCGACCACCCCATCGGCGGCATCCGCTTCCCCAAACACCGCATCGACGGTACCCAAAACCGCGTGGGTTGAGCGGAAGGAATGATCGAGCGATTCGATCCAGAGCCGCTGCTGGACTTGTTCGAGCAAGCGGGCGAACGCGGCGCGCATGGTTTGAAACGCGCGCGGATCGGCCCCTTGGAAACTGTAAATCGACTGTTTGGCGTCCCCCACCACAAACAAAGTGCGAAGCCCTTCCGCCCGGCTTTGCCCAACGAAAAACTCTTGCGCTAACAGCCGCACGATCTGCCACTGGTCCGGGTTGGTGTCTTGCGCCTCATCAATGAGGATATGATCTAGCCCGCCATCGAGCTTGAACAACACCCACGACGCGCCGCCGTCGCGGTCCAGAAGCTGCACTGTGTGCAAGATCAAATCATCGTAATCGAGCCACGCCCGCTGGCGCTTCAACTCGGCATAGGCGCTCAGAATCGCGGCACCCAACCGCAGCAAGGCAACCGTGCCGGTAAAGATGGTGACGGCAGCGACCCGGCGGAAAAAACGCAGCAGGCGTTCGGCCTCTCGCGCCATCCAGTCCAGCACGTCCGGCGCGGCTTTCTGCACGGCTTTCGTACACAGCGCCGCGCGAATATCGCCATCGGCCTTCAGAAAAATTTCGGTATAGGCCGTAAAATTCAGCCCGTTCGGCTCGGCCAGGAACGCCTGAATTTTCCGCCCTGCCGGTTGATCACTTTTCTCGGTGCCTTTGGCCAACGCCGCCGCTGCTGCCGTAAGGTCCGCCGCTTGCGCGCGGGTCACTTCCAGAGCATCGCCCTGCACCTGTTCCACCGTCTCGAACGGATCGACCGCCAGCGCCTCGGCCAGCGCCGCAATCATCGGCTCGATCCCGCCGAGACGGGCGGTCAGGCGGAGCCACTTGCCCCGTTCCGACGCCAGGGTTTTCAGCAGATTATGGAAGCCTTCCTCCTGCAAACGGTCGGCAATGATTTGCAGCGCCGCGCCCAAATCGGCCAAGCCTTCGCCACTGCGGGCTTGTGCAAAGACCAGTTCGCGCGCATCAAGCAGCAATGTTTCAGCGTTGGCATCGTCCATCGCTTGAAAATGCGGCGGCAGTCCGGCTTCGAGGGGGAACCGCGCCAGCACTGACTGGCAGAAGGAATGAATGGTCTGGATTTTCAACCCGCCCGGCGATTCCAGCACGAGGCCGAACAGCCGCCGCGCCCGGCGAACCTCCCCATCCTCCGGCGCACGCCCCCCCGACAAGGCCGTGAGGGTTTCGAGCAAGCCGGGCAAGGGCATTGAGGCCCACTCACCCAAACGCTCCATCAGCCGCTTCTGCATTTCGGCGGCGGCGGCTTTGGTATAGGTGATGCACAATACCCTGTGCGGCGCGGTTCCCGCCAGCAGCAGCCGCAAGACCCGGCGCGTGAGCACAGTGGTCTTCCCCGTTCCTGCCGAGGCCGCCACCCAGACCGAGCGCTCCGGGATCGTCGCGAGGGTCTGCTTATCGCCTGCTGCCGTGCGGGCATCGGCGCGCTGCTTTTCGAGATCGCTCACGCCTCGCCCTCCCCGCCGCCGCTCCACTCGGCCACGCGGGCGAGGTGGGTGTAGTCGGAGAATCGCGGCGCATATTGAGCGCGCGGGATAACCGGATAGGGCGTATCGGCCTCGTCATAATGGGCGATGAGGGACGCGATACCGCCGCGCGTTTCCAGCAACAGCCTTGCCATCTCCCCCTTGACAGGTTGGATTTTTCCAGCAGGCGCGCCGCCCGACAGGTGCCAGAACGCCAAATCTTCGACCCCCTGCGCCGGCAGATCGGCAAACCCCCCCGCTTCGGCAATCAGCGCTTCGAGCGGTAGTTGCGGCGCATAACCTGCCTGAATCACGGCTTCCGTCGGCGGGGTGCCGGTTTTATAGTCGATGATGCGATAGCCGCCGTCTTTGAGGCGCTCGATACGGTCGGCCTTGGCCCTCAGCGTGAACGGCCCGGCGGGGCCTTCGACCGTGAGCGCGCCGGTTACTTCCGTCTTAATTTCGGCAATATCGGTGCGGCGGTGGCGCTCCTCGGCCACGAACCAGGCCGCCACCCGCTCGAAACGCGGCCACCAGAAGGCGTGCAGGCTGGGAGAGGCAAGTAAGTCGCCAAACGCCTCTCGCCCAATCTGTAAGAGCTTCGGCAAAGCATCGACGGGCAGGGCTTGGGGATAGGCTTTCACGAACCTATCGAGCGCGGTGTGGATCACCTGCCCACGCTCGGCTGCCCCCGGATCGGCATCAAGCGGATCGAGCGCCTTCAACCCTAAAATCCGCTTGGCGTAAAGCCCGTAGGGGTCGCGCCGCCACAAATCAATGTCCGTGACATACAGGCTGCGCGGGCGCAAATGCACTGGCGGGCGCGGCTCCGGCGCGGGATGAGGCGCATAGCGCGCGGGCCGATCCAGCGCTGCCGCCCACAGTGGCAAAGCCGAGGTTGGCAGTTTGCGCCCCTGCCCCGCCAAGAGGACATCCAGCCGTTGCAACCAGCGCGACGGCACGGTTGGCGTGCCATCCACCCGGCCTGAGCGCGCGAAAATCACCTCCGGGGCCATAGCGGCCTGCATGAAATCATGGGCAGATAGGCCAATCCGCCGTGCCAACGGGGGCAGACCGAACTGCTGGCGCATGGGGCGCGACATCCACGGATCGCCCGGCGGCTCGGCAGGCCAAGTCCCTTCGTTCAACCCCGCCAGGATCATTAGATCAGGCCGGGCAAGCCGGGCTTCGAGCGGCCCTAGGATAGCCAAACGCGGGTGGCGATCATAAACCTGCCGCACGGCAATTGGCCCCATAAAGCTCATCACGAGGGCCGGATAGTCGGCGGGATTATCGAGATCCAAAGCCCCGGCGTTCTCGACCAAATCAGCCAAGAAATCCGCCGCCGCCTCCCCCGCCGGTCCCGCCCACAGCCGCTCTTCGCCGGGGAGGGAGTCGGTGGCGCACAGCGCTTCCGCCGCTATCAGATGGGCCAGAATGGCGGCGCGGAAACTTTGCTGGGGCCGCGCCATTGCGGCTTCCCACGGCCCCAAGCAAGTATCGAGCCTGTCGAGATACGGGCGCAGCACGAGTGCCGCGCGGGCGGCCCGCTCCGGTGAAAGCTCGGCCAGTGCCGCCTCCATCGCGCGGCGCAACCCGCTCAACCCGCCGTCCGGGCGGGGGCCGCGCAACACCCGCTCTTCCAGCAGATGCGCCGCGCGCCGCGCCTCGGCAAGCGACAGCCCGAGCGCCGTGAGGGGGTGTTTCAGTAGGGCCAACAGCGGGGCGGGGGCGAAATAGTCGCGCGCGGCTTCTGCCAACAGACGCAGAAACACGCCCGGCACCGAGCCGCTCAGGGGCTGCCCAGCAGAATCGTCGCAGCGCACGCCATAGCGGCTGAGTTCGGCGGCCACCCTGCGGGCAAGGTCGCGGTCGGGCGTGATGAGCGCTGCCGTCCGCCCAGGAGTTTCGAGCGCTTGGCGGAGGGCAATGGCGATCATCACCGCTTCCTCCTGCACGCTCCCGGCATCAATGCGGCTGACGCCGGCCAGCGCGCCGTCGAGATCAAGCGGCAGGACGGCGCGGTCTTCCGGCGGCGCGACCGAGAGCGCTTGCGCCAACAGCCGCGCCCGCGTTGGCACAGTTTGCGCCGCGCCCGTGCAACCGGGCCATATCTGCACTGCCGTTCGACACAGGTCGAGCGCGGTCAGCAAATCCTGCAAGCCCGACTGCGGATGCGTGGGATGCTCCGGCAACAGCGCCCATTCGGCCTCCGGCATCTCGGTATCGAGACCGGGCAGCACAACATCCCCGTGCGGCAGACGGGCGATGACGGCAATCAGGTCGCGCGCCGATTGCTGGCTGCCCGTAGTCCCGGCCACGATCACCCGCCCCAGCGGCGGGGTTTCGGCCCAAACCTGCGCTTGCAGGCGAATAAGCGCATCGCGCCGCGCAATCGGGTCTAACGCCTGTTCTTCGGTCAATACCTGCGGCCAGGTTTCCGTAACGATTCGCAAAAAATCGAGGGTGATTTGCCAATGATGGGCGAGGCTTTCCGGCACTAGCCGCACTAATCCGTCAAAGCCTAAGCCTTCCGCCTGCGCCTGGTTCATCAACCGCGCCAGTTCCGCCGCCAACGCCGCCGCCCGGTCCAGCGGTAAGCGCGGATCGCGCGCGCGGATCAACTGCGCCAACATGGCCTGACGGCGTAACGGCGGCAGGGCAGGCGGCAGCGTAGCCGCCAAACCGCCAACCGCGATGGAATCGCTAAAGGTTAAATCATCATCATCAATATCGCCCAAAGCGCTGAAATTCGGCAACACGAGCGCGCGGCCCTCGGCAGCCCGCAAAAACGCCTCGCGCAAAGTTCGGCACGCCCGGCGCGATGGTAACAGCAGGCGCAAGCGGGCGAACGCCAACGGGTCGCGTGCCGCCTCGGGCAGCAAACCGGCAACCAGCGCGTCCGCAAACCCGATACCGGCAGGGATAGTGTAAACAGCCACGCGAGCGCCTAGAATTTCAGCTTCAGAAAATCGAGCCGCCCGGCCCAGGATGCGCCGCCCTCTAACGTGATCGCCCTCCCGTCCGCCGTGGCGCCGGGGAGAAAGCTGATAACCAGCGGGTTGCGCGGCAGACCGTCGCCCAAGCGCTCCGGCCACTCGATGAGAATGATCCCGCCGAAAGCATCATCCAACCCCAACTCGTAGGCATCGCTGGCGTCGCGCAGTCGGTAGAGATCGAAATGGCTAATCAGCCCCGACGGTAGCTCGTAGGCTTGCACCAGCGTAAAGGTGGGGCTAGGCACCTCTATCGACACCCCCGCGCGGGCTTGAATGAAGGCGCGGGCAAAGGCGCTCTTGCCCATGCCGAGATCGCCGCGCAGGGCAATAACATCCCCCGGCGCAGCAAGCGCCGCAAGCTCTTGCGCGAGGCGCTGAGTCTCGGTGAGCGAATGGGCTTGAACAGTGAAGGACGTGGCGGTTTGAACGGTAATCTTCATGATAGGTCCAGCCTACGCGAAAACCTAAAGACTGCAAAGATTACGGGGAGGTTTTATACTTTACACAGGCTTTCCGCGCCGCGTGGTCGGTCATCAAAACTCTCATCAGGTAGATTTTCGGGCGTGATCCCGGCCAACAGCGCGTCGAGCGTATAGCGCGGGGGTGCCGGACGCACGGTTAAGCCGTCCAACGTCGCCTCGACATCGACTGCCGTTCCTTCGTTGAACCCCAACTTGTCCGCTAACGCGCGCGGCACTCGAATCGCGAGGCTGTTGCCCCATTTGGCGACGTCTGTTCGCATTGATACTGCCCCCTCTGGTTCTAGCCAGAGAGTACGCTTCCCTCGAAAAAGTGTCTACGCCGGATAGACAAGCGATCTCCCCTCAAACCCCCAATCCGGGAGGGGTTGCATCGCCGCTGGAGCCGCGCCACTCTGCGGCCTAATAGGCGTGTGACGAGAATGTGAGACGAGTGATGACGGTTAAGACCGACGTAGTGATTATCGGCGCAGGCCCCGTAGGGCTGTTTGCGGTGTTTGAATGCGGCATGTTGCGCCTCAAGGCCCATGTGATCGACACGCTGGCGGAAGCGGGCGGGCAATGTACCGCGCTTTATCCTGAAAAGCCGATCTACGATATTCCGGCCCATCCCGCTATTTCCGGCGCGACCCTCATTGATAATCTGATGCAGCAGGCCGCGCCCTTCACCCCCACTTTTCACTTCGGCGAACAGGTTATGAGCCTAACCCGCACCGAAGCGGATACTTGGAAGATCGTCACCTCAAAAGGCACCGTGCTTAACGCCCCCGTGGTGATGATCGCGGCAGGCTGCGGCGCGTTCGGCCCCAACCGTCCACCGCTTGACGGGTTGGAAGCCTATGAAGCTAATGGCGGCGTGCAGTATTTTGTGCAACGGCGCGAAGCCTTTCGCGGCAAGACAGTGGTGATTGCCGGCGGTGGCGATTCGGCAGTTGATTGGGCGATTTCCCTGGCGGAGGTCGCCGCCCGCGTGCAGGTGGTCCACCGCCGCCCAAAATTCCGCGCCGCCCCGGAAAGTGCCGCCCGCCTCGATCAACTCGCGAAAGACGGCGCGATAGACCTGGTTATTCCGTATCAATTGGCCGGGTTGGAGGGCGAGAACGGTACGCTATCGGGCGTCGTGGTGGAAACCCTCGACGGGCAACGCCGCACATCCCGATCTGATCACCTGCTGCCCTTCTTCGGGCTTGCTATGACCTTGGGGCCTATTGCCGACTGGGGCCTGAACCTGGAGCGCAACCAAATCGCCGTAACGCAGGCAACCGCCGCCACGTCCGCGCCCGGCATTTTCGCGATTGGCGATATTGCCACCTACCCCGGCAAGCTGAAACTCATTCTGTCAGGCTTTGCCGAAGCCGCCTCGGCAGCCCATGCCGCCCACGCCATCGTTCACCCCGGCGAGGTGGTGCATTTCGAGTATTCGACCACGAAAGGCGTGCCGGGGGCAGTGTAACTAAAAAGGGCGGCAACTGCGCCGCCCTTTTCGTGTCATCCCAAAAACTTACTCGGCAATACCGCCATCGATATCCAGCGCGCCTACCACCATTTCTTTCAGCGTCCCGAGGCGCTTGCTCGGAAGTAGGTGAAATCATAAAAGACGCGCGCTTTAGGAAGCCGAAACGGCACATCAAAGGCGTTTCGCACTCTCGGTACAGATCAATCCAACTCGATCCAGCGCCGCGAATACCCTGGCGCTGGGTTCAATCGCGCAGTTGAGCCGTAGAAACTGCCTAAACCCACCCGACGGGGAGAACAGCGGCCCGGGGCTAACGCTAATATTCTCTCGCGATAACCTGTCCGCCACATCGAGCGCGGAGACCGACACGGGTAGTTCTACCCATAACAAATATCCGGCAGCAGGGGGTTGGAGCCGTGTTCCTGGCGGAAAAGTTCCCCGCGCCCGCGCAACAATGGCCTCCATAGAGCGGCCAATGCGCTCGCGAAATCGAGCAAGATGCCGATCATAACCACCATCAGCCATGAAATCGGCCAAAGCTGTCTCCAGCAGGCGCGATCCTCCCAGGCTATCTTGATAGCGTAAGGCCAGCACCCGATCGTAAAATCGGCCCGGCACAATCCAGCCGATCCTCCATCCCGGTGCGAGAGTTTTGGATATTGAACCGATATGCAGAATTAAGCCGGATTGATCCAATGCCTTGCAGGGCAAATTAGGGGCGTTGGTTTCCTGAAGATCGCCGTACAAATCATCTTCAATCAGCGGAATCTGAGCACCCTCCAGAAGGGACACAAGCTCTGCCCGCCGATGGAGTGGCATCACTGCCCCGGTCGGATTCTGGGCGCGGGGAGAGGCGACGACCGCCGCCAGTCGATGTCGGGCACAAATCTGGGCGAGGCTAGGAACATCAATGCCGGTCACCGGATCGGTCAGGATTTCCAACACACACAAACCCAATTGCTGAGCCAGCAACAGAACGCCGAAATAGCAGGGCGACTCAACACCGATAATATCACCAGGTCGGCAAACAGCTCGCAGCGCAAGGCTAAGAGCTTGGGTGGCACCGGCTGTAACGATGATATTCTCAGGCCCAACGGCGGTCCCGCCAAGAGCAAAACGGTACGCAAGTTTTGTACGTAGCACCGCATCCCCCGGCGGATAGCTATATCCAATTGCCTGCGTACTCAACCGCCGGGCGACCCGCTGAAGCGCTTGAGTCAGGGCGGTTTGCGGCATCCAGCTCGCGTCCGGGGTTGCAGCCCCGAAGGGTACTTTTATAGCTTCCCGCTGGGAGAAGAGACGCAACGCGAGCGCTTCGATGGAAACATCCTGCGGCACCGCAGGCGGTATAATGCGCGTCGGTGCAAGTCCCGATGGCACTTGCGGCGCAACAAAATAGCCGGAGCGAGGCCGGGCGACGATAAGGCCAGCGCCTTCCAGCACCCGCAGAGCGGCAACCGCCGTCGGCATACTCACCCCTTCTCGCTGCGCAAGGGCGCGAACCGAGATGAAGCGCTCGCCAGGCCGTATGGCCTTCATCGTCAAAATATTCCGTAATTTTTCAGCAAGATCGATATACAGCATCATCTGTATATATTGATTTTTGAAGTATCTGTACATACAGATATAGGGTAAATCGCGCTATAGACAGAGGGCTTCTCCAACCGAAAGGCAACGCGATGAAAGTCTGCTTTCTCACTTTTGATGGCTTTACGGACGTGGATTTATTTCTGCCGTGGGATTTTATGTGGCGGGTAAAAATTCCTTATGGGGCGAATTACCCCGGCCCCTGGACCCTAAAACTCTGCGCCGATACGGAGTTTACCCGCTCCTATTCAGGGGTTGATGTGCGAACCCCAGACACCTTGGAAGATCTTACCGATGCGGATGCCGTCTTCATCGTGAGTGGCGATGGCAGCCGTCAAAAACTGGCTGATCCCGCCTATATGGCGCGCATTAACCTCGACCCCAGCAAGCAATTGATTGCAGCTATTGACGGCGGTGTTCTGTTTCTGGCGCACATGGGCTTACTTGACGGAAAATCTGCCACAACCTACCCAACCGTTTTTCCAGAACTGGAAGCCTTTGGGATCAAGACCATCCGCCAACCCATCGTTGTTCATGGTAATATTGCGACAGGTGGCGGATGCCTATCCACACAGGATTTGTGCCATTGGATTGTAGAGCGGTTAATTAGTAGAGAGGCTGCTGACAGGGTACATCGCTCATTTCAGCGCGTTGAAAGTTAACGCCCGAACATTCCCTCAGCCGAGGAAACTATCCTCGCGCTGGGGGAAGAAGCGTCAATTTCTAAACCGTCAGCAGCTTTTTATCCGTCGCGGCTTCGCGGATCGCCTTTTGCAGCTTCTCGAACGCGCGCACTTCTATTTGGCGCACGCGCTCCCGGCTAATGCTGTAGAGCTGCGACAAATCTTCCAGGGTTTTCGGCTCTTCGGACAGGCGGCGCGCCACAAGGATGGTGCGCTCGCGCTCGTTCAACTGTGCCAGCGCGTTATTCAGCAGCACGCGGCGTTTGCTTGATTCATCTTGTTCGGCGAGAGCGATTTCCTGGCTTACGCTGTCATCGACCAGCCAATCTTGCCACTCGCCGTCGCCATCAATCCGCAGCGGCGCGTTGAGGCTGTGATCCGGCGCGCCGAGGCGGCGGTTCATTTGCACAACATCGTCTTCGCTGACCGCAAGATCGGTTGCGATTTTCGCCACTTGCTCCGGCGTCATATCGCCATCGTCAATCGCGCGCATTTGGCCTTTCAGCCGTCGCAGATTGAAGAACAGCTTTTTCTGCGCCGCTGTCGTCCCCATTTTCACGAGGCTCCAGCTATGCAAGATATATTCTTGAATGGCGGCCCGGATCCACCACATAGCGTAGGTCGCGAGGCGAAACCCCTTGTCGGCATCGAAGCGTTTAACCGCCTGCATCATGCCAACATTACCTTCGGAGATAAGCTCGGAGACAGGTAAACCGTACCCGCGATACCCCATCGCGATTTTGGCGACAAGGCGCAAATGGCTCGTAACCATCTTGTGCGCGGCGGTAATATCGCCTTCGTCTTTGAATTTTTTGGCGAGGGAAAATTCATCCTCGACGGTCAGCATTGGAAATTTTCGGATTTCCGAAAGATACCGGGATAGATTTCCGTCGCTTCCAATCAGCGGCAAGCTTGCGGCCATTATGAACCCTCCTGTGGCGTTCGTTTATGGGGGGACTCCCCCCTAGGCAGACTCCTGGTCCGAGTTCGGCACCCACGTCTGCGGTGCGGTGACGCTATCCCCCAAAAAAGGCGAGATAATGTCGGGTTGTCCCCTCGGATGTTCAGACCATATCGCACCTTAACAGTGTTTCAAGCGCTATTTTTGGTCGGGCAACCGCTTAACGCGATTACCCTCATTATTTTGGTCCCTCAAGCGCCGGGCGGATCACATCCGTGATCCTTGGCTTCGCGCCCACAAGGGCGCGGGCGCTCAATGCGCCAGTCGCTTCGCTGGGGGACGATCCGTCGATGACGGCTCATCCCTGCTCTAAAAAGGTCTCCAAAGCGGCAAGATCGGGCGGCAGGGCGCTTTCAAACAGCATATGCTCGCCACTAACCGGGTGAATAAACCCCAAAGCCGCTGCGTGCAGCGCTTGGCGCTGCCATCCCTTAACGGTGGCCGCGATTTGATCCCAGCGTGTTAGGGCCGAAGATCTTTGCACACCGCGCAAGGACGACAAGGATTGCTTCGACGGCTGGCCATAGACCGGATCGCCCAACAACGGGTGGCCGCGCTGGGTAAGGTGAACGCGGATTTGGTGCGTCCGCCCTGTTTCCAAACGGCAGGCCAGTTGCGTTACCAGCGTTACATCGGGCACGCCATAGCGCGCGAGGGTTTTGTAATAGGTAACGGCAGGCTTGCCCTTGGCAGTGATTGCCATGCGTTTCCGGTCGTTCGGGTGGCGACCTATTGCGCCGTCAATCCGGTCTTCCAGCGGCACCGGCCCGCCCCACACGAAAGCGCGGTAGGTGCGGTCCACCGAATGATCGGCAAACTGCGCCGACAGATGCGCGTGCGCGGTGTCGGTTTTCGCCGCGACCAGAATGCCACTGGTCTCCTTATCAATGCGATGAACAATCCCTGGCCGCGCCACACCGCCAATGCCGGTCAGGCTATCGCCGCAGTGATAGAGTAGCGCGTTCACCAGCGTGCCGTCCGGGTTGCCGGGCGCGGGGTGAACGACCAATCCAGCGGGTTTGTTAATAACGATAAGGCTGGCATCTTCATACAGAATCGTTAGCGGAATATCCTGGGGCACCGGAGTGGCGGATTCCGCCTCCGGTAAGTGCAGAACGAAGATCTGCCCTAGTTTGACCCGGCCCGAAGGCTCCGTTACTGTCTGCCCGGAAGCGGTGTCGTCGTCATCGCCTTCATCGGGAAGCTCTGGCAAGAGCTGAAGCTGGCCCGCTTCGATGAGGGCTTTGAGGCGCGAGCGCGACAAATCGGGCAGCAGGCTTGCCAAAGCACGGTCCAGCCGTTCGCCCGCCAGTTCCTCCGGGATAACGAGGATCGGGGTGGACGTCATGGCAGCACAGAGGAGAGAGGGGTGGCAGCGTTGAAGGCTCTGGTCATTGGAATGGGGATTCTCATTATCGTGGGCGTCGTGGTGCTCTTCGCCACCTTAGCCTCTCGCATGGGCGGGAATAAACAGGCTTGGGAGAGCCGCGTTGCTTTGCCAGACGGTTTTGGCCTCGTGGGGGTTGCTGGCACGCAGGATCGCGTGATCTTGCACACGCGCGGCCCGAAGGGGGAAGCGGTGCTGCTCACCCTCGATCCCGCCACGGGCAAAACCCTAGGCCGCGTTGTTATCGAAGGCGCCGCGCCATGAACCTGAACTTCGCCTCCGATAATGTGGCCCCCGTGCCGCAAGAGATTTTGGAGGCGATTGCGGTCGCCAATCAATCCAGCGCTATGCCTTACGGTGCGGATGACATGACCGCCTTGGCCCTGCGCCGGTTCCGCGAGCTATTCGAGTGCGACCTGACGATGATCGCCGTCGCCACCGGCACTGCTGCCAATGCTTTGGCGCTAGCGTGCATCTGCCCGCCCTGGGGGGAAATCTACTGCCATGCCGACGCCCACATTACTGAAAGCGAGTGCGGCGCGCCGGAGTTTTTCACCAACGGCGCAAAACTGGTCCATATCCAAGGCGAACACGGCAAGATCACGCCGGAAGCCCTAAGCCGCACGCTCGCCACGACCGCGCCGGGTAATCCACAGAAAACTCAACCAGCGGCCCTGTCGCTCAGTCAAGCCACGGAATGCGGCACGCTGTATCAGCCGGACGAAATCCGCACGCTCACCGAAATCGCCCATGCTCACGGGTTGAAAGTGCATATGGATGGCGCGCGCTTCGCCAATGCCGTCGCCACGCTGGCAACCGCCCCGTCCGAGATTACTTGGGAAGCCGGAGTGGACGTGCTGTCTTTCGGTGCGACGAAGAACGGCGCGATGGCGGCAGAAGCCGTGCTGTTTTTCGACCCCGACCTTGCCCACGAGGCCGCGTTTCGGCGCAAGCGCGCCGGGCATCTCTTCTCTAAAATGCGCTTTCTGTCCGCTCAACTCGCCGCCAGCCTGGCCGATGGCCGCTGGTTATCTTGGGCCAATCAGGCGAACCTCATGGCCGAACGGATGGTCTCCGGCCTGCTGCGCGTCCCCGGCACGCGCCTGCTGTATCCGCGCGAGGTGAACGAAGTCTTCGTGACTGTGCCAAGCGGCGTCGCCGATGGGCTAGACGCCGACGGTATCGGCTTCTACCGCTGGGGCGGGCAAGCATCGTCGGACCTGCGGTTCGTCACTAACTGGGGGACCAAGCCGGAGGATGTGGATTATCTGGTGGACCGGGCGCTCCTGCACGCGGCGCGCGGGGGGCGGGGTGCTTAGAGCCTGTTTGAAAATGTCGGGCGGGTCGATCCTGCGGGTCTTTTCGTGTCCTGCTGCGTCGCCAATCTTGCAGATATTCTCGATATCTGCTGCGCTTGGCTCCTATCAGGCCCCAAAAATCCCTCGCAGGCTCTCAGCCGCCGAATTTCCAGACAGCCTCTTAGAGCGGGTCTATATAGTTTAAGCGAGACCGCAAACCGGACAAAACGTCGTCGAAAGTAAAGCAGGTCATTTTATGAGAGGCGAAAGAGACATTCTTCGTCCACCAGTCCAAACGCTTTTTATCGATTTCATTCTGGAGATCGGCTTTTCGGCCTATAACCAATAAGAAATTTACGTGCGGGTCTCTAAGGCCAAAAATTTCCTGCGTCTTATCTGTATTAATTTGCGAAGACAGAATGCGCGCCCAATCAACGAGCTGAGAAAAACCGTGCTCGAAACGTGGCGACCACCGTGGCAGCCCTCCAGTCGCTGAGGGCCTACCGAAAATGCTATTAGGCTGCGCGTCCTCAAATTCGATTAGGGTAAAATGACCATTATTACTATCACCTGAAGCAGCATCGCATTGGAAATCGCCATATAGATCGAGTTCCAAAGCATATCGGTCTGGAGCCTCCTCGCCACCCGACAACAATCCAAGCGCAGCAACGAGCAAAGGACGCTTCTTAAAGAAAGGTAAAACCTGTTTTCGTTCCTGAAGATGACTAGAGTTATTCAGAAAATCATCAAACTCATCCAATTGTTGCCGTAACAACGAAGGGTCTGATGTAATTGGCATGAGTTTTTTCATGCTATACGTGCCGTTCGGCCGACTTCCCCTGAAAAGTCCGAACTTGACTGAGTCGCAGTATATCAACAACGTGAAGCGTCTCGCTGTCACGAGTAACCACAACACGCAAATCTGAGCCTACTTTCAGAACAAAGGTCGGTTCGCCATCTTCAGTAAGCTCTGTGGAAAGTTGATGGAGCCGCCCTTCCGATACCAAAAAATCAAATCTTTCCAATGCATTCCGCAAAGAAACATTGACCGAGTGACGATCCTGATCACTCAGCCGTTCATACACTGCACTCGCCAATGTTTCCCACTGCATATCCATGATTAAGATAATAGCTATGAGCAGACACAAGTACAAGGTCTTGCCGCACGCCTCCCGTGCCGGAAAACCGCTTGTCCCGCCGCGTTTAACCCCGCTAACTGGTTGCATGGATAACCAATCGTCTGCCCCGGTCGCCGCCGCACCGAAGCCCCTGCCCTTTCCGCTGCTCGCCGCCGTGCTCGGCCTGATGTCGATGTTCGGGGCGATTTCTATTGATATGTATCTTCCGGCCTTGCCCGCGCTGGAGGCGGCGTTGCAGACCGATCCGGCATCGGTGCAAATGACGCTCGGCGGGTTTCTGCTGGGGTTCGGTTTCGCGCAACTGCTGTTCGGGCCGCTGTCCGATTCCATTGGGCGACGGCGCGTGATGATTGGCGGAATATTGCTCTATGTCATCGGCAGCCTGCTGTGCGCGAGGGCGGAGACGGCGACGGACCTGATTCTGGCGCGAGTGCTGCAAGGGCTTGGCGCGTCTGCCGGACCCGTGATGGCGCGGGCGATGGTGCGGGACCTCTACACGCGCGACGAGTCGGCTAAAATGTATTCGATTCTGATGCTGCTGATGGGGGCGGCACCAATGCTTGCGCCAGTCGCGGGTGGGCAGTTGCTGGCCTATTTCGATTGGCGGGCGATTTTTTGGGTGTTGGCGGCGTTCGGTGTGCTTTGCCTTACGGTAGCGGTGCTGCTCGCGCCAGAAACCCTACCCCGCACGCGGCGTAGCGCCGGATCAATCCGCACCGCCCTGCACCATTACCGCGATTTGCTTCGCTCCCGCACCTTCCTGGGTTACGCGCTGACGCTCGGTTTTCTCTATGCCGCGATGTTCACCTATATCGCCGGAACGCCGCATGTTTACATTACGGTGATGGGCGTGAGCGCGCAGGATTTCGGCTATTTGTTCGGTGTCAATGTGGTGGGGATGATGGCGCTCTCGGCGCTGAACAGTCGTATCGTTATCCGCGTCGGCTCGGATCGAATGCTGGGCTATGGTCTGCTGTTGTCCTTGTGCGGGGCCGTACTGCTGCTGATCACCGCGCTCGGCGGCTTCTTCGGCCTTGCCGGAATTGCGGTGCCGCTGTTCATTCTACTGGCCTCCTTGGGGATGATCGGCGCGAACGGCACTGCCGGATCTCTGGCGGCTTTTCCGACGATGGCCGGAGCCGCCTCGGCTTTAGGGGGAGTGTTGCCTTTCCTGATCGGCACCGGCGCGGGCTTTGTGCTCGGGCTGTTTCACGATCCCTCCCCTCGGCCTATGGCCATCATTATCGTCACGCTGGTAATTTTGGGCTTTCTCACCCATCGCCTCTTGATTGTGAATACCAAAGCGCGTTAGCCCGCCCACAAGAAAACCCCCCGGCAGCGCAAGCTACCGGGGGGTTTTAGAGCGTCGTGCGTCAACTATGACGCACGACGCTCTCGCTTTATTTTAGCCCTCGCCGGGCGGGCGCATCCGCGCCCTTGGCCGCCGCCTCAATGGCGGCTTATAGAGCCGCGCCAGAGTTAAGGCGCGCGGCTCTAGTCTCGACCAGAAGGCTTTACGCGCTTTCGCGTTCGTCCGTCAAAGCGGCATCTGCCGGTGCTTGAGCGGCTAGAATCGCCTTGTCGCGCTCGGCGGCCACACGCCGGAATTCGGCCACCACGGCCCCCGTCCCAGCCGGGATGAGGCGACCGACGATGACGTTTTCCTTCAAACCGTTCAGCGTATCGGTTTTGCCCGACACGGCAGCTTCGGTCAGCACGCGGGTCGTTTCCTGGAAGGACGCCGCCGAGATGAACGAGTTGGTTTGCAACGACGCCTTGGTAATGCCTTGCAGCACCGGATGGCCGTGCGCGGGGCGCAGCCCTTCCTTCACCAGCTTCCGGTTTTCTGCATCATATTCCAGCTTATCGACCTGCTCGCCAACCAGGTAGGTGCTATCGCCCACGTCGTCGATTTCGATTTTTTGCAGCATTTGCCGAACGATCACTTCGATATGCTTATCGTTGATCTTCACGCCCTGCAAACGATACACATCCTGGATTTCGTTGGTGAGGTAGTTCGCCAACGCTTCGATACCAAGCACGCGCAAAATATCGTGCGGAACGGGGTTGCCGTCCATCAGAAGGTCGCCCTTCTGAACAAAATCGCCTTCGTGGACGCTGATGTGCTTGCCCTTCGGGATCATATATTCGACCGCTTCGCGGCCTTCCTCGGTCGGCACCACTAGAATGCGACGCTTGGTTTTATAGTCGCGACCGAATTCTACGCGGCCTTCCGATTCCGAGATGATCGCGTAATCTTTCGGCTTGCGCGCTTCAAACAATTCGGCGACGCGCGGCAGACCCCCAGTAATGTCGCGAGTCTTGGAGCTTTCACGCGGGATACGCGCAATCACGTCGCCGCCCCGCACCCGCTGGGCATTCTCGATGGAGAGAATGGCATCGACGGGCAGGAAATAACGCGCTTCAAGACCGTTGTTGAGCTTAATCGCCTCGCCCTTTTCGTCGCGCAACATAATGCGCGGCTTAAGGTCGGACCCGCGCGTCTGTTGACGCCAGTCGGTCACGACGCGGTTGGAGATACCCGTGGATTCATCCACCACTTCGCGGATGGACAGACCATCGACGAGATCGACGTAGTGTGCCACGCCCTCTTGCTCCGCGATGATCGGCAGCGTGTAAGGATCCCACTCGGCCAAGCGTTGGCCTTTCGTGACCGGCTTGGTTTCATCGAACATCAACTTCGAGCCGTAAGGCAGGCGATGACGGGCACGGTCGCGCCCTTCTGCATCCTGCAAAATCAGCTCGACATTGCGGCCCATGACGATAGCTGCACCCTGACCGTTCATTACAACCGTGCGGTTGATGAACTTAATCGTGCCGTCGTGAGTGGCTTCGATGGAGGATTGCTCCGCCCCGCGTTGTACCGCCCCACCGATGTGGAAGGTCCGCATGGTCAACTGCGTGCCCGGCTCGCCGATGGACTGGGCCGCAATAACCCCCACGGCTTCGCCCTGGTTAACCTGGGTTCCGCGCGCCAAATCGCGCCCGTAGCAGGTAGCGCACACGCCAACATGGCTCTCGCAGGTTAACACTGAACGAATGAGGATCGAATCGACCCCCGCCTTTTCGATCTGCTCCACCACGTCTTCACCAAGGATAACCCCGGCCTTGGCCATCACCTGCTTGGTCTTCGGGTGAAGGATGTCGGCCACCGAGCACCGCCCGAGGATGCGTTCGGATAACGGCGAGATCACCTCACCACCGTCCACAACCGCCCGAATGGTGATGCCTTGCTGCGTGCCGCAATCCTCTTCAGTGATGATGCAATCTTGCGCCACATCCACAAGACGGCGGGTAAGATACCCGGAGTTTGCCGTCTTCAACGCGGTATCGGCCAAGCCCTTACGTGCGCCGTGAGTGGAGTTAAAATACTCCAACACAGTCAAACCTTCTTTGAAGTTCGAGATGATCGGCGTTTCGATGATTTCGCCCGACGGCTTGGCCATGAGGCCGCGCATCCCGGCAAGCTGCTTAATCTGCGCCGCCGAACCACGCGCCCCGGAGTGGGCCATCATATACACCGAGTTCAGTTTGCCAGAGCCGTGAACGGCCTGCATGGTCTTCATCATAGCCTCTGCGACCTTTTCGGTACACTGCGACCAGACATCCACGACCTTATTATACTTTTCGCCCTGAGTAATCAGACCATCGAGATACTGTTGTTCGTACTCTTTAATCTTCCCTTGAGCTTCATCCACCAAAGCACCCTTGGCTTCGGGGATAATCATATCGTCTTTACCGAAAGAAATCCCCGAACGGCAGGCGTGGCCGAAACCAAGCGCCATCATCCGGTCGGCGAAGATCACTGTCTCTTTCTGGCCGCAGTGGCGATAAACGATGTCGATGATCGACGACACTTCTTTCTTCGTGAGCTGGCGGTTCACGAGATCGAAGCTAACCAACACGCTTTTCGGCAGAATTTCAGCCATAATCATGCGGCCAGCCGTGGCGCGCACATCGAGTTGCACGGGCTTACCCGCCGCGTCCACGGTGGTCCAACGCCCGCGCACGGGCGTGTGCAGATGCAGCGTCTTTTCCTGCAAGGCCGCTTCGATTTCGGCGATGTTGGAATAGTACGGCACGCGCAAACCAACCAGCTTGCTGCGTTTTGCCGCAAGCTCCGCCCCGAGTGGCTTTGCGTAATAGGTATCGTCTTCCCGCAAGATTAGCTTGCCATTGGTAATGGCGGCATCAATCTCGGCATCTTTCAGACCGCTAATGTCGATTTCATCCGTCAGGCGGCGGAAATCTTCCATCGAGAGGTAGTAGAGACCCAGCACAATATCCTGGCTCGGCACGATAATCGGCTTGCCGTTCGCGGGCGACAGGATGTTGTTGGTGGACATCATCAACACGCGCGCTTCAAGCTGGGCTTCTAGCGACAGCGGAACGTGAACGGCCATCTGATCGCCATCGAAGTCGGCATTGAACGCCGTACACACGAGCGGATGCAGTTGGATCGCCTTGCCTTCAATCAACGTCGGCTCGAACGCTTGGATACCCAAGCGATGCAGCGTCGGCGCACGGTTCAGCATCACCGGATGCTCGCGGATCACCTCTTCCAAGATGTCCCATACTTCAGGGCGCTCTTTTTCCACCATGCGCTTGGCAGCTTTGATCGTGCTAGCGTGGCCGTAAAGTTCGAGCTTGGCGTAGATGAACGGCTTGAACAGTTCCAGCGCCATTTTCTTTGGCAAGCCACACTGGTGCAACTTTAGTTCCGGCCCGACGACGATCACCGAGCGGCCCGAATAATCGACGCGCTTACCCAGCAAGTTCTGACGGAAACGGCCCTGCTTGCCCTTCAACATGTCAGACAGCGACTTCAGCGGACGCTTATTCGCCCCAGTAATGACGCGGCCACGACGCCCGTTATCGAACAGTGCATCAACCGCTTCTTGCAGCATACGCTTTTCATTGCGGACGATAATATCCGGCGCCTTCAACTCAATAAGCCGCTTCAGGCGATTGTTGCGGTTGATGACGCGGCGGTAAAGATCGTTCAGATCGGACGTCGCGAAGCGGCCCCCATCCAGCGGCACCAACGGGCGCAACTCGGGCGGGATAACCGGAACGACTTCCAAAACCATCCATTCCGGGCGCGAGCCGGAGGCGTGGAAGGCTTCGACCAGCTTCAAGCGCTTCACCAGCTTCTTACGGCGGGCTTCCGAGGCGGTTTCACGCAGCTCGACTTTCAGCGTTTCAACTTCATCTTCCAGATCGATCAGCACGAGCATGTCGCGCAACGCTTCCGCACCAATCTTGGCGGTGAAATTCTCTTCGCCGTAATCATCCTGGGCCTTCAGGTAATCTTCTTCCGACAGAAGCTGCTTTAGCTTCAGCGGCGTCAGACCCGGCTCGATAACCACGTAGTTTTCAAAGTACAGAACGCGCTCAAGATCCTTCAGCGTCATATCGAGCAGCAGGCCGATGCGGCTGGGGAGCGACTTCAGGAACCAAATATGTGCAACCGGCGAGGCCAGTTCGATATGGCCCATGCGCTCGCGCCGAACTTTGGCGAGCGTAACTTCAACACCGCATTTTTCGCAAATAATGCCGCGATACTTCATGCGCTTGTACTTACCGCACAAGCACTCGTAATCCTTAATCGGGCCAAAAATGCGAGCACAAAACAAACCGTCCCGTTCCGGCTTGAAGGTACGATAGTTGATGGTCTCGGGCTTTTTGACTTCGCCAAACGACCAGGAGCGAATGCGCTCGGGGCTGGCAATCGAGATCTTGATCTCGTCAAAGCTCTGCGGGCTGGTCACTTGACCAAAGAGATTCATCAACTCGTTCATGTCTTACTCCTGCTAACCTTCAGGCCAGCCTGTTAGAAGACTCGTACTTGTAAAGTCCGAAAGGCTGAAAGAACCGCGCGACTAAGCGCGGTTTTCCAGTTCCACATTCAAGCACAGCGACCGCAGTTCCTTCACAAGCACGTTGAAGGATTCAGGGATACCGGCCTCGAAGTTATCGTCGCCGCGCACAATGGCCTCGTACACTTTGGTACGGCCCGACACGTCATCCGACTTCACGGTTAGCATTTCCTGGAGCGTGTAGGCCGCACCATAGGCTTCCAGCGCCCACACTTCCATTTCCCCGAAGCGCTGACCACCGAACTGCGCCTTACCGCCCAGCGGTTGCTGAGTAACAAGGCTGTACGGGCCGATGGAGCGTGCGTGGATCTTGTCATCAACCAAGTGATGCAGCTTCAACATATAGATGTAGCCAACGGTCACGGAACGGTCGAAAGGCTCGCCCGTCCTCCCATCTACCAGGGTCATCTGACCCGAGCGGTGAATGCCGGCTTTTTCGAGCATGTGAACGATATCTTCTTCCCGCGCCCCATCGAAAACTGGGGTGGCGAAAGGAATGCCGCGCGTTAGATTTTGCGCCAACTCCAAGGTTTCGCCTTCGTCGAGGTCGGCAATATCTTCGCCATAAACCTTATCGCCGTAGATGTCCTTGAAGTAGGCGTGCAACGGACCCGTATCGTGCTTGCCGTCGCGGCGGAAGGTATCCATCAGGTCTTTGATCTGACGGCCTAAGCCAGCAGAAGCCCAACCCAGATGGGTTTCCAGAATCTGCCCGACGTTCATGCGACTCGGCACGCCCAGCGGGTTCAAGACGATATCGACTGCCGTGCCGTCTTCGAGATAGGGCATATCCTCGACGGGCGTAATGCGGCTGATAACGCCCTTATTGCCATGACGACCGGCCATTTTATCGCCCGGTTGCAGCTTGCGCTTCACCGCGACGAACACTTTGACCATTTTCATCACGCCCGGCGGCAACTCGTCGCCGCGCTGGAGCTTTTCAACCTTGTTTTCAAAACGCTTGTTGAGGCGATCAATGGAGGCATCCATCTGCTTCTTCAAGGCTTCGAGATCGTCCATCACCCCATCGTCGGACACGGCGATTTGACGCCACTGACCCGGCGTGAGGCTGCTCAAGGTTTCAGTATCAACGAGCGCACCCGCCTTTACACCGCGCGGACCCGATGCGATGGTTTGGCCCAGTAGCAATTCCTTCAAACGGCCATTGAAGCTGCGCTCCAGAATGGCGCGTTCGTCATCGCGATCCTTAGCAAGGCGTTCGATTTCTTGGCGTTCAATCGCAATCGCCCGTTCGTCCTTATCGACTCCCCGGCGGGAGAAGACGCGGACTTCAACAATCGTACCCGTAACGCCCGGCGGTACGCGCAGAGACGTATCGCGCACGTCCGAGGCTTTTTCCCCGAAAATGGCGCGCAGTAGCTTTTCTTCCGGCGTCATCGGCGACTCGCCCTTCGGCGTCACCTTGCCCACCAGAATATCGCCCGCCTTCACTTCGGCTCCGATATACACGATACCGGCTTCGTCCAGGTTCTTCAGCGCTTCTTCCCCAACATTGGGAATGTCGCGGGTGATATCTTCTTGGCCGAGCTTGGTATCGCGGGCCATCACTTCAAACTCTTCGATGTGGATAGACGTAAACACGTCTTCCGACACGATGCGCTCGGAGATCAGGATCGAATCTTCAAAGTTGTAACCGTTCCAGGGCATGAAGGCGACGAGCACGTTCCGCCCGAGGGCCAGTTCGCCAAGCTCCGTTGAAGGACCATCGGCAATAATATCGCCCGCATCAACAATATCGCCCACCTTCACCAGCGGACGCTGATTGATGCAGGTATTCTGGTTGGAGCGCTGGAACTTCAGCAGATTGTAAATATCCACCGCCGACGACGACGCATCGGTTGCGTCCGTCACTCGGATCACGATGCGGGTTGCATCTATTTGATCGACCACACCGCCGCGTTTCGCCGAAATCGCCACGCCCGAATCGCGCGCCACGGTCGCTTCCATACCGGTGCCGACCAGCGGCGCTTCGGCCTGGATGAGCGGCACGGCCTGACGTTGCATATTCGACCCCATGAGGGCGCGGTTTGCATCATCGTTTTCAAGGAACGGAATGAGGGCTGCCGCCACCGACACTAACTGCTTCGGCGACACGTCGATAAGGTCGATATCGACCGGACGGGCCACGATATATTCACCGCCTTGACGGCTTGGCACTAACTCATTGACGAAGCGCATATCGGAATCAAGTTCCGCATTCGCCTCTGCAATCGTATAGCGCCCCTCTTCCATCGCCGACAAATAAACAACATCGCTGGAGACGATCCCGTCTTTGACCTTGCGATAGGGGCTTTCAATAAAGCCGTATTGGTTTACCCGCGCGTAAGTCGCGAGCGAGTTGATAAGACCGATATTCGGGCCTTCCGGCGTTTCAATGGGGCAAATACGGCCATAATGCGTCGGATGCACGTCGCGGACTTCAAAGCCCGCCCGTTCGCGCGTCAAACCGCCCGGCCCAAGCGCCGATAGGCGGCGCTTGTGGGTGATTTCCGACAGCGGATTGGTCTGATCCATGAACTGACTAAGCTGCGACGAGCCAAAGAACTCGCGCACTGCCGCCGCTGCTGGTTTAGCGTTGATCAAATCATGCGGCATAACCGTGTCGATTTCGACCGATGACATGCGCTCGCGAATAGCGCGTTCCATCCGCAGCAGGCCGAGACGATATTGATTTTCCATCAACTCGCCGACTGACCGGACACGGCGATTGCCGAGATGATCGATATCGTCAATTTCACCGCGACCGTCTTTCAGATCGCAGAGCAGCTTAACAATAGCGAGCACGTCGTACTTGCGGAGCACGCGCATCGTATCCGGCACATCTAGGCCCAACCGCGCGTTCATCTTCACGCGGCCCACCGCCGACAGATCATAGCGTTCCGAGTCGAAGAACAGATCGCCGAACAGCTTTTCTGCAGTTTCCAGGGTTGGCGGCTCGCCGGGGCGCATAACGCGGTAAATGTCGATCAGCGCGTCTTCACGGGTCTTGTTCCGGTCCACGGCCAGCGTGTTGCGGATATACGGACCCACATTGATGTGATCAATATTCAGCGTCGGCAGCTCACGGACATTCACATCGGCCAAGGTTTCGAGGAGCTGTTCGCTCACCTCTTCCCCCGCTTCGACGTAAATTTCACCCGTCACTTCGTTAATGATATCGGCGGCCACATAGCGCCCAACCAAATCTTCGGTCGGCACGATAACGGCTTCAAGACCTTCAGCAACCAGCTTATTGGCGAGGCGCGGCGTAATCTTGGTTTCTTTGGGCAGGCGTACTTCGCCGGTCGTCGCATCGACTAGATCATAGGCCAGCTTCATGCCCTTAAACTGTTCGGGGCGGAACGGCATTTTCCAGCCGCCCGGCGTACGCTCGAACGGCAGCGTTTCATAGAAATGCTGAAGAATTTCTTCCGCAGGCATCCCCGTCGCCTCGAACGGGGCCAAGGTGCCGCCGTCTTCCGCGCGCTTAACCCGCAGCTCTGCTGTCATCGCCGAGTCGAGCGCCAGCATAAGTGTGGTAGCCGGCAGCTTGCGACGACGATCAATGCGGACATACACAATGTCTTTCGCATCGAACTCGAAATCCAGCCACGAGCCGCGATACGGAATAACCCGCGCGGCGAATAGATATTTCCCGGACGAATGGGTTTTGCCGCGATCGTGATCGAAGAAAACGCCCGGCGAGCGGTGCATCTGGCTAACGATCACGCGCTCGGTGCCGTTAATGATGAACGTCCCGTTGCCGGTCATCAGGGGCATATCGCCCATATAGACTTCTTGTTCTTTAATGTCGCGGATCGACCGGGCACCCGTATCCTCGTCGATATCCCACACGACCAGACGGAGCGTGACCTTCAGCGGTGCGGCAAAGGTAATGCCGCGCTGTTGGCACTCTTCAACGTCATACTTTGGCTCTTCCAGCTCGTATTTAACGAACTCAAGCTGCGAGCGCTCAGAAAAATCCTTAATCGGAAACACCGACCGGAACACTTCTTGTAGCCCAACTGGGGCGCGCTGTTCCGGCGCGACGTTCATTTGCAAGAAATGATCGTAGGAGCTTTTTTGCACCTCGATCAAATTCGGCATTTGTGTCACTTCCGGGATACGCCCAAAGCTCTTCCGAACCCGCTTCCGACCCGTGAACGACTTCGCCATTGCTGCCCCTCAATCGACTATGTTCCGCCGCCGCGCCCGGAACCAGAGCCTCGCGTGGCTCCCGATTCTTCCGCAAACGGGAACAGGCCCGTGCTGCACCGGATATTCCGGCGCCCCGCAGGCCCGCTCTACAGTACGCACCCTCTGTTGCTTTAGCTGGGAGTATGGGGCGCTCACGCGAACGCATCCATACCCCCGAAAAGCCAAGCAACTTTGCCTCTTGCAGCCCGAAAGCTACAAGCAGCTTACTTTACTTCGACCTTAGCACCGGCTTCTTCAAGCACCTTCTTAATCTTGGCAGCTTCGTCCTTCGAGACGGCTTCCTTGACGGGCTTCGGCGCGGCTTCAACCAAATCCTTCGCTTCCTTCAGGCCGAGGCCCGTGATCGCGCGGACTTCTTTAATCACGTTGATCTTTTTGTCGCCGATATCGACGAGGATCACGTTGAATTCAGTTTGCTCTTCCACCGGAGCTGCGGCAGCAGCCGGACCAGCAGCGGCAGCGGCAACCGGAGCGGCAGCGGTAACGCCCCACTTTTCTTCAAGCAGCTTTGCAAGCTCAGCCGCTTCCAGAACGGTCAGCGCCGAAAGATCGTCAACGATTTTGGCCAAATCAGCCATGGTCTATCTCCTAAGAGGATAAGTTTGGAAAAGGGAAGATTGCGACTTACGCCGCTGCGTCCTTGTCGGCATACGCCTTGACAACACGGGCCAACTGGCTGACCGGCGCCTGAATAACCGCAGCAACTTTTTGCGCCGGGGCTTGCAGAACACCAATGAGCTTGCCACGCAACTCGTCGAGCGACGGTAGCGTAGCGAGGGCCTTCACACCGTCGCCGTTCAGCATAGTGCCCGGAAGAGCACCGCCGACGATGGTGAGCTTGTCGTTTGTCTTGGCGAACTCGACGATCACCTTGGCCGCTGCAACCGGGTCAGCCGAATACGCAAGCGCAGTCGGACCCTTCAGCATGTGGCTGAGGTTTTCGTAAGGCGTGCCGACGAGGGCGAGCTTAGCGAGCCTGTTCTTCGCAACTTTGAAGGAAGCCTGTCCGGCCCGCATCTTGCGCCGCAGATTCGTCGTTTCGGCAACCGTCATACCCTTTTGTTGGGCAACGACAACCAAACCAGCGGTCAGCAACGCAGAATGCAAGGACGAAACCAGCTCCTTTTTCTCGGAACGGTCCACGTCTCGTCTCCGTCATCAGGGGAGGGCAGACAATCTGCCTTCCCGATACGACCCAGGGACTTCTGAAAAATCCCCAGGGCACACAGTGATGACCCGAAGGTCATCCAAGGTTCGCCTGTCCGCGAGAAGTCTTTCCCCAATTTTCCCAAGGCTTGTGGCCGTAAGACTTTGGTTTAATACACTTCCGTCTACCGTTGGAAGATTAAGCCTTGGAGAATACTCTCCGCAGCCCCAATGGTCTTGGACAGGGGACTGAAAATTCTGAGTTTCCTCAGTTTTCGCAGCCCGACCAGAGCACCGAAGCGCTCCGGGGAACATTTATCAGCCTACTGGCACGGCTTAGAGGCCGGTCAGCGTACCGATTTCCAGCTTTACGCCCGGACCCATGGTCGAGCTTAGGCTGACTTTTTTAATGTAAATGCCCTTCACACCCGTCGGCTTATTGCGGTTGATCGCACCAACGAACGCTTTGACATTTTCCAGCAGGGCTTCTTCAGAGAAGCTCGCCTTGCCAATCCCAGCATGAACAATCCCAGCCTTTTCGGCACGGAACTGCACTTGGCCCCCTTTTGCAGCCGCAACGGCGGCGGCAACATCGGTGGTGACAGTGCCGAGCTTCGGGTTCGGCATCAGGCCGCGCGGGCCGAGCACCTTACCGAGACGACCGACAATCGCCATCATGTCCGGGGTCGCAATGCAGCGATCAAACTCGATCTTGCCGCCCTGGACGATTTCCATCAGATCTTCGGCACCAACCACATCGGCCCCGGCGGTCTTGGCTTCTTCAGCCTTAACACCGCGCGCGAAAACAGCGACGCGCAAGGTCTTGCCCGTGCCGTTCGGCAGCGAGACAACACCGCGCAGCGCCTGATCGGCCTTGCGAGGATCAATATTCAGGTTCATGGCGATTTCGATGGTTTCATCGAATTTCGCGACGGCCCGACCCTTAATCATTGTGACGGCTTGTTCCAGCGATACCATCGCTTCGGAATCAATGCCCTCATACGCCTTTTTCAGACGCTTGCCCAACCGCGCCATCGGCTTACTCCACCACTTCCAGGCCCATGGACCGGGCCGAACCGACGATCATGCTTGCAGCGGCGTCAATGTCATTGGCATTGAGGTCTTGCATCTTTTTCGCGGCGATTTCGCGGATCTGATCCATCGTGATCTTACCGATTTTGGCACCCTTACCCGTGGTCTGGGAGCCTTTGTCGATCCCAGCGGCCTTCTTAACGAAGTAGGTCACCGGCGGGGTCTTCATCACGAACGTGAAGGTACGATCACCGTAAGCGGTGATAACCACCGGAATCGGCATCCCGACTTCAAGTTGCTGGGTCTGCGCGTTGAACGACTTGCAGAATTCCATAATGTTTAGACCGCGTTGACCTAACGCTGGACCAATGGGCGGCGACGGATTTGCTTTGCCCGCCGGCACCTGTAGCTTGATGTAGCCAACAATCTTTTTTGCCATTCTGTCCTCTCACACGAGATAGAGCGCGGTGCGGCCATGGCGAGCCTTCCGCGCGACACCAACCAAGTCTTAGACTTTTTCGACCTGGCTGTATTCCAATTCCACGGGGGTCGAGCGCCCGAAGATCGACACCGCTACCTTGAGGCGCGAGCGCTCTTCATCCACATCTTCCACCATCCCATTGAAGGACGCGAACGGGCCATCGGCCACCCGCACCTGTTCGCCAATCTCGAAGCGCACAGACGGACGGGGACGGTTAGTCCCTTCCTTCACCTGACGGGCCAGCCGCTCGGCTTCAGCATCACTGACGGGTGACGGCTTGCCTTTTGCGCCCAGAAACCCGGTCACTTTCGGCGTCGAGGTGACGATGTGCCACGTCTGGTCGTTAATTTCCATCTTCACCAGCACGTAGCCGGGAATGAGCTTACGCTCAGAATTCACCTTTGCGCCGCGCCGGATTTCAACGACCTCTTCGGTCGGAACCATGATATCGCCAATCAGATCGGCCATACCTTTTTTCTCGGCGGTTTCGCGGATGGCCTGAGCCACCTTTTTCTCAAAACCCGAATAAACGTGAACAACGTACCAGCGCTGCGTCATAGCCCTACTTTCCCAGACCGAGAATGAGGCGAATGCCGTACGACAGACCCTGATCCACCAGAAAGAAGAATAAGGCCGCAAGCAGCCCCATTACGAACACCATTACAGTGCTAATCCATGTTTCTTTCCAGGTCGGCCACGTCACCTTGCGGGCTTCGAGCCGGACTTCCTTGAAAAATTGAACCGGGCTTGACTTCGCCATGCGCTTACTCAACATCTCTGGCCCGAATAGATAAAGCGCGGAAGGGTTCCACGGCTTCAATCGGCCCTATATTTGCCCTGCTGGCGGATGCCACTCGTTTAACAGAATGGCAGGAGCAGAGGGGATCGAACCCCCAACCCCCGGTTTTGGAGACCGGTGCTCTACCAGTTGAGCTATGCTCCTCCAGATGGGCCGCTGGATTTACCAAGGGCCAACCCGCATTGCAAGGCTTTTATTCCGAAAGCGCCAGGGCCGCCGCGCGACCCTGGCATCCCGTTTCAGCAGTCTTACGCAATAATCGACGCGACGACGCCTGCGCCGACGGTACGACCACCCTCGCGGATAGCGAAGCGCAAGCCTTCGTCCATCGCGATCGGTTGGATGAGTTCGACATCCATCGACACGTTATCACCC
>JAAFIC010000025.1 GCA_013298565.1 Alphaproteobacteria bacterium
GGATGGCACACCGCTTCCGCTGATCGCCGTTCCGGTGTTCGGCTATAAAACTCATATCAGTATCGACCGGCGGTTCGGCTTCATCCGTGCCGCGGCTGTAACCTCAGCCGCCCACGCCGATGGCCGAATGCTGCCCCAGCTCATCGACCGCCAAAATACCAGCAGCGCCGTTTGGGCCGATACCGCCTATCGCTCCCAGAGGAACGAAGCCTGGCTCGCCGACCGGATGCTGACCAGCCACATTCATCGCAAGAAGCCCAAAGGTAAGCCGATGCCCCGCGCAACCGCGAAGGCCAATGCCGCCAAATCCGCCATCAGGGCCAAGGTCGAGCACGTCTTCGCTCATCAAAAAAACCGCTTCGGCCTGTTCATCCGCACCATCGGCCTGCTGCGGGCCGAGGCCAAACTCACCCTCGCCAATCTCGCCTACAACTTCGACCGGCTCATTTTCCAGGAAAAACACGCCGCAGCACGATGAATCCGCCCGGAAAACCGGGAAACACTCAAAATCGGGGTGAAAAAGGCGAAAAATCACCCAAAAAACACGCCTAAACCAGCGATAACGCCCCAAAAGCCCGAATAGACGACAAAATCACACGGTTATTGCGGGTGTCCAGGTTCTTTTTGGTCAAGAACCGGCAGATCGGCGAGGTCGGAAATGACGGCATCAGCCAATGCCTCCGGCGGCGATGCCTCGGTATAGAGGTCACGAACCGCCTGAGCCCGAAGAACCATAGCCTGCGGACTTGATGGCTTCAGGGCTGCGAGTTCCAGCGCAAGACGATTGCTTGCTTCCCAAAACGGCGTCGCTTTTTCCGCGCGCTTGTCTTCGTCCATCACATAGTTAACTGAATTTTTATCGAAGTAGCTGTCAGCTTCCTTCATCGCCATTCGGAGTTTATGGACCGCATCATGCATCTCAGATGTAGAAGCTCGGCGGGCGGCGGCGGTCGAGGTAGATTGTGACATGAGATAACTCCTCAGGATTTTAAAATACATATGTACGTAACAACCGTACACATGAGTTAGCATTATCGAAACGCCGATTGACCGTCAACCGTAAACTACGTACAAAAATGATATGCAGACAGAACGCTTTGAAATGAGAATCAGCCAGGCACTTTTGAGCAAGGTTGACCAGTGGAGACGGCAGGAAGATGATATTCCTGCACGAGCAGAAGCAGTGCGCCGCTTGATCGAACGCGGGCTTGAAGCTGCCAAGCCGGACGCGCAGAAGCCGACGCTGTAATACTTCCTCTTGGTGAGTTCAGCATCACGGGATTTTGAGTACTTTCATGCGCTCCCAAGACACTAACAAATGAAGCGAACGATATGAGTGAAGATGAAAATGGGCCGGTGCACCTCGTTGAAGATGCCGAGACCGGAGATAAATTTCTCGTTTACGGCACTGAAAAAGGCCTACGCCTGGACATTCGCTATGAGGGCGAAACGCTGTGGATGACGCAGGCTCAGATTGGTCAGCTTTTCGGGCGTGATGTGTCAACGATATCCCGGCATATCGCTAACGTGTTCGAAGAGGGCGAACTAAGTGAATCCACTTCTTTGCAAAAAGTGCAAACAACGACCGGCCGCCCCGCCACTCTCTATAACCTTGACATGGTTATCTCCGTTGGCTACCGGGTCTCATCGGCCCAAGCAACTATCTTTCGCCGGTGGGCGACCAGCGTCCTGGTCCAGTTTGCCAAAAAGGGGTTCGTCGTAGACGCCCCACGCCTTAAGCAACCAGAGAACGCTGACAGGATCAGTGAACTCCGCGAGATTATCCGTGATATCCGCTCCGACGAAGCAAATATCTACCGAGAGCTCCTTAGAATTTGTGCGATGTGCCAGGATTATGATGGCACAACAGAGTCAGCTCGAGAGTTTTATCAAAGAACGCAAGCTAAACTGGTTTATGCGGTAGCTTCGCATACCCCGTCCGAGATTAAAGCAACGCGAGCAGACCATACCGCAGAAAACATGGGATTACAGACATGGCAACACGATAACATTAGGAAGACTGATGTAATTGTTTCAAAAAACTACTTAACAGAAATGGAAATCAAGGAACTAAATCGCCTAACAACAATCTTGCTTGATATATTTGAAGATCAACTAGATATCGGGCGGCTTGTTGTGATGCAGGACGCCCAAAATTTATTAGATCAACAGTTAAAACAGCTTGGTCGAGCCGTTTTACGAGCGGGCGGACGTGTTAAAGCTTCTGACGCTAATCAATTTGCCGAAGAAGAATATGAAAAATTTAATCGCCAGAGAAAAATAGAACGTCAACAAAAGGCATATGAAGGCATTAATGCTTTAGCTAAAGAGGCGAAAAATCTACCCAAAAGGCCTCGACGGTAGCAGAGTATAATTTATATCGGTTTTAATTCTGCTTTCCGAAGTGCTTTTTTTAGCAGCCGGGGACGTTTTCGCCTATCTGAATTACTCATCTAATTGAAATTATTACGACAAATCCATATCAATCATGCGTTTTGCCCTTCAAATCCGCCCCACAGCAAGGGCGGAAGCCCCCCGACTTGTAACACTTTGCAAAGCCTGTGTAACAGGCTGGTGTAACGCGGTCGGACAATAACCCATTGATATAAAATAGATATTTCCCTTGTTACACTGTTACACCCGTTACACCATAAAAATACAGAGAGGTAAAAATCAAAGGGCAATCATGAAGCCTCGAATGCGGTCAGCTACCCGATCCGCCGCCGCAATCAGGGCGCTATCGAGCTTATGAATATAACGGCGCGTTACCCCGCCGCTGGTGTGGCCCAGCAAGGCGGCAATCGTCGGTTCCGAATATTCCAGATCGGCAGCAACCGACGCAAAAGCGTGCCGCAGGCCATGGGGGGTAAAGCTCGGAAGATCGGCATTGCGAACGACTTCTGCCCACGGACGGGTAAGCCCATCGAACGCCCCACTCCCCCGAATGGCGGGTAGCACGAACGGGAAGCCGTCGCGCTTTTCAATCGAGGCCAAGATTTCCAGCGCGGGCAGCCCCAGCGGGCGGATTGATGCGCCTTCCTTCGAGTCGGAAAGCCGCAGGCAGTGCCCCTCAAGATCAACCTCGGACCATTTCAACTTCTGGATTTCCCCCCGGCGGCAACCGGTCAAGGCCAGCAACCAGAGGCAGGCCACGGCTTGCCAACTCGCCCCCGCCTCTTCAATCGCCATAAGGGCACGCCCGAAGCGGCCATACTCCGCCGCATCGAGCCGCACCAAGCGCCGCCCATCGGCAGGGCGCTTCACCCCATGCACGGGGTTCCGCTCAATGATGCCTTCCGATAGCGCGAAGCTGAGAATACCGCCTAGCAGGCCGGTGGTGCGGGTGGCTGTACCCCGCCCGCCTTCGACAATGGCGACGCCCCGCAGCTTCTCCGTCTTAGCACGCCCAGCGGTTTCCCCCACGGCTACCGAACGCAGGAACCGGGTTACATCGGTCGCGGTCAGGTCTTTGACCTTCTTCTTCCCCAGCAGCGGGAGGATATGCCGCTTAATCCGCCCCCGATCCGTCGCCAGCGTGGAAACCTTCTTAGGCCGTCCGCCCTTCCCCAGGATCAAGCCTTGCTCGCAGGCCGTCAGGTAGCGGTCGCACAGTTGTTCGACGGTTAGGGCGGCTTTGTCGGTCGCCTTCTCTTCCAGGGGATCACCCCCTAAGGCCGCTTCCCGCAGAACCTCAAATGCCCTGGTGCGCGCCTGGTCGCACGTCCAGGGCTGCAAATGCTTCCCGATGGTCAAGCGGCGGCGCTGTCCGGCGGTGGTGCGGTAAGCGATGACATAAATCTTCGCGCCCGCTGGCGTGATCTTCAGACCGAACCCGGTCAGTTCCGAACACCAGATGAAGGCGTCCCGATCCGGCTCCGGTGCAGCTTGGTCAACGATGCGTTTTGTTAACTTCACCCGATGCCCCTTCTCGCAACAGTAACCGATCAGTAACCGCGCGATAGAAAACACGATCAATCGCGGGTAAACAAGGGCAAAGGTCAGAAAGCCTCAAGAACCTGATAAACCTACATCTTATCGAACCCGGTAAAACGTCAGTAACCGCAGGAATACCCCGTAAAACCCTATCGGAACGCCCTCCGAAGGCAGAGGCCAGGGGTTCGAATCCCTTCGGGTGCGCCAATCTTTTCGGGAAATTACCGATACTAAAGAAGATCAGCCGGTATGGAAAACCGGAACCATCATCGCCCAATGCTCGCTGGGGGCGCGGCTGGGTAGGGGGGTTTGGCAGGGGCTACAGAAAGTCCACCACCGCTGGGTTTCGGGGTCGGCGGATAGGGCAGCCATATCGGCGTCGAAATTGGTGCCGTGATATTCCCAGTAGCCGAATAGCAGATTTTCTGGCTCCCGTAGGAATATTGTGTAGTTGCGGATATTAGAGCGTGCAATTCGCGCTAGCACCTGCGGCCAAACGGCAGCGTGCAGGTGGCGGTATTCTTCGATTTTATCGGGTTTAATCCCGATTACCATGCCCATGCGCTGCATTCGGCTTCCCCTCAGCTATACGGTAGAAAGTGCGGGCGGTGTCACTGAACACGGCGGCCTGTGCCTCGGCGGGCACCAGCGCTTCGGCCATCGTCTGCCAGCCGCGATAATCGCCCGCAAGGTTTAGCACTGGCCAGTCGCTGCCCCAAATCAACCGATCCGGCCCGAACAGCTCGAACAGAGTTTCGGCATAGGGGCGAATATCCTCCAGCGCCACGCGCGATCCGGCTTCGGTGAGCAGACCCGAAAGCTTGCAAAACAGGTTCGGTAATGCTGCCAGCGCCGCCATATTCTCGCGCCAACCTTCCGTGCCGCCCTGGGCGATGTCTGGTTTTGCCCCATGATTGATGACAATAGGCAAGGCCGGAAAGCGCTGCGCGAACCGCAGTAAGGAGGGCAGATGCGGCGGCAGGGGGAGCGCATCAAAACACAGGCCCTGAGCCTGCATCGCCGCCACCGCCGGGTCGAGTGCCGAATCATCCAGCCAATTGATCGGCAGGCTTTGCAGCATTGGGCGCAAGCCCTTCAGTTTTTCATCGGCACTCAGAAGCCTAATTTGCTCGGGCGCGTCGGCGGCCTTGAGATCGACCCAACCCACCACCCCGAAAATGAAGGAGTGGCGCGCGGCAAGACCAAGCATGAACTGGGTATCCGCACGAGAGGGCAGCGATTGCACGAGAATCGTTCCGTCAATCCCAGCGTCAGCGATCACGGGCGCAAAATCATCCGGCATAAAGTCCCGGTGGATCGCCGCCAATTCCGGCGGCGGCCACTCCCCAACGCGCGCTGCCAATGTCCAGAAATGCAAATGACCGTCTATCCGCACGGCTTAACTGCCGACCGGAGTGGGCGCTGAGGTATCAATCAGCCCCCGTGCGGCAAGGGCCTGCCAGAAAGGGGCGGGAATCGGGCTGTTAAACCACGCGATATTGGCCTCAAGCTGCTCGCGTGTTCGCGCACCCGTTACCGTGCTGACCACCGCCGGATGGGCAAGCGGAAACTGAAGCGCGGCGGCGGGAAGCGCTACACCGAACTCTTGGCAGACTGCGGTGAGCGCCTCAACCCGTGCAATAATCGGCGGCGGCGCGGCGGCATAGTTGAATTTGCCGTTACCCACCAAAAGCCCGGAATTAAACACCCCCGCAGCGATGATGGCGTTACCCGCCTTTTGGCAGTTCTCCAGAAACGGCGACAGGCTCATCTGCTCTAGCAGTGTATAGCGCCCGGCCAGCATCGTACAATCCAGATCAATTTCCTGCATCGCATCGTGAACGACTTCCCACTCATTCACACCAAGGCCGATGGCGTTGACGATGCCCGCCCGACGCACCTCCTCCAGCGCGCGAAAGCCGCCGCCGTGCGTGAGTTGCTGCCAATGATAATCGTGCCTGTCGCCGTGGGTAACACGGCCAATATCGTGGATAAAGAGAATATTTATGCGGGCGATGCTGAGGCGCTGATACGAGTCCTCAATGGATCGCATCACAGCATCATAGGAATAATCATACACCTGATGAAACGGCAGCGCATCGGCCCAGCCATTAACATCGGCCCCCGGCGTGCGCTCGGCGTGAGCGTTAGGGCGAATGAGGCGGCCAACCTTCGTGCTCAGAACATACTCGCCCCGCGCCCGATCGCAGAGCGATGCACCCATTCGGTGTTCCGACCGGCCATAACCGTAATAGGGGGCAGTATCGAAATAGCGAATGCCGTGCTGCCAAGCACACGCGACTAAATCGTCCGACTCGGCGAGAGTGCTGGCGCGGTAGAGGCCACCGATCTGGGCGCCGCCCAGGCCGAAAACCGGGACCGACAGGCCCGTGCGCGGCAGCAAACGGCAATCAGTAAGAAGCATTTTGTCACCTTACAGACTGAGAAAAAGGGGCGTGCGTCAAAATGGGGAGACGCGTACGCACGCCCGAGGAGGAGGGGGAGGCTCGCTCTAATACAGAACGTTCTTGGCTTCGGGCTTGTCGATATTCCCTTTGGTAACGATCACAACGCCGGTATCCAGAAACTCGGGAATCGGCTGCTTTGCTAACAGCTTCACGATGCTTTGCACCCCGAGATAGCCCATTTGGTAAGAACCTTGCACGGCAATGGCTTCCAGCGTGCCATCTTTCACAAAATTTTGCAGGTCTTGATTGCCGTCGAACCCGACTGCGGTAACGCGGCCAGCCTTACCGGATTGGGCCAGCGCCCGGCCCATGCCAATAGCAGTAGGCTCATTCGCGCCGAAGATACCCTTGAGGTCCGGGTGGGCCGCCAGTACGTCGGTCGTTTGGTTCAGCGCGGTCGCCATCTGCGACTGCGAATAGAACGTGCCGACGATTTCGAGCTGCGAATTGCTCTTGATATACTTGGTGAAGCCGCCGACGCGCCCAATCTCCGAACCCGAACCGGCAACATAGGACATAATGGCGATCTTGCCGGTCTTGCCGACTTTATCAATCAAGGCTTTAGCGCTGAGTTCGCCCGCCTTTTCATTGTCCGTGGCAAGGAAGGATTGATAGTAGCGTTTACCTGCATCCGACAGCATCGAGTCGATCAGCACGACCGGGATTTTCGCTTCCCAGGCTTTTTTCAGAGCCGGAACCAGCGCATCAGGATCGGATGGTGCCAGCACAATGCCCGCAACTTTGCGGTTCACGGCGTTTTCCACCATATTCACTTGATCGGCGATGGCCGATTCCGATGCGGGGCCTTGGAAGGTCATCGCATAGCCCGCAGCTTCTTTGCTGGCGTCGGTTGCACCTTTTTGCACATTCTGCCAAAAGGTCGAGTTCACGGTTTTGACGATCACCGCGATTTCTTTGTCGGCGGCATACCCAGCACCGGCGAACAGCGCTAGCGCAGATACGAGACAGGCGGATAGAATTTTCTGCATAGTTTCGCTCCTTTGGGGGACTTGGAAGTTTACCTTCCTATTCGGAACCGGGCGTGTGCTCGGTTCCGTTACTCAAGGGAACCCCGCGTTTCAGCGCCGATTGCGGAGTTGGTCGATCCACACGGTCAGCAAAATAACGAGGCCGATGATGATTTGCTGTGTGAAGGCGGAGACGCCGTTCATGTTCAGGCCATTCCGAAGAATGCCAATCACGAAAGCGCCGATCACCGTGCCGGAGATACTGCCGACACCGCCGATGAGCGACGTGCCGCCGATAACCGCGCTGGCAATCGCGTCCAGCTCGTACATCACGCCCTCATTCGGTTGGGCGGTGACAAGACGGGACATCAACACGCAGCCCGTAAGCCCAGCACATGTTCCCGACAGCACATAGGTAAACAGGGTCACGCGGTTCACATTGACGCCGGAGAGGCGGGCCGCTTCAGTATTGGAGCCGACGGCATAAATGTGGCGGCCCAACGTCGTGCGGCTCAACATGATCGAAACGCCAAGCGCGAGGACGACCATAATGATGACCGGGTAGGGAATTCCTGGAAAGATAACATCGGGAAACCCGTCGCTGCCAATGCGAACGACCCGAAACAGCGCGCCATTGCCGAGTTCGCCAAAGGCTTCGCCAAGACCAGAGACTGCCCGCGCGCCAGTAATCTGCAAGGCAACGCCGCGCGCAACCAACATCATCCCCAGAGTAGCAATAAAGGGGGGCAGTTTCAACTGGGTCACGCAAACGCCATTCAGGAAACCGCAGAAGCCTCCCACCAGAATGCCGGCCAACATGCCCAGCGGGATCGGCACGCCCGCCTTTACCGCGAGAGCCGCCACGACCCCGGACAAAGCCAGAACCGACCCTACCGACAGATCAATCCCACCCGTAATAATAACGCAGGTCGCGGCGATACCGAGGTAGGCGATAGAGGTTACTTGCAGACCGATGGTCATGCCGTTGCTAACGCTAAAGAACGCATCGCTGGTGGCGGAGAAAACCACAATGAGCAGCAGCAGGCTCGCCAGCGCGGCGAATTTCTGGATCAGGTCTTTCTTCTTATCGTTCATCACGCGGGCCTTATGGTCCGCAAGCTCTTGGGCGCTGAGGTGATCGGCGGGGGCTTTTGGGGAGCTAAGGTCGGTCATTGGGCGGCAACTCCGATCGCTAGCGGGCGGTTATAGCCCGAGGCGTAATGCATGATTTCTTCCTGATTGGTGTCGCGCGTCGTCAGCACGGTCTGCAAACGCCCCTCGTGGAACACGGCCACCCGGTCGGTAAGCCCCAAGATTTCTGGCAATTCCGAGCTAATCAGCACAACGCCAATGCCTTGCGCCGCCAGCCTGTCGAGCAACTGATAGATGGCGAATTTCGCGCCGACATCTATGCCGCGCGTTGGCTCATCGAAAAACAGCACCCGCGACTGGCGAAACAGCCATTTGCCGATAACGATTTTCTGCTGATTACCGCCCGAGAGCAGTTTTGCGATCTGATGGGCCGAAGGTGTGCGGATTGATAACATTTCGATATAAGTTCGCGCCGCCGCAGCTTCGGCCTTAAAATCTATAAATCCAAAACGGTCAGAAACCGCGTCCATATTGGCCAGCGTGAGGTTCTGCACAACCGACATTTTTACGGCAAGCCCGTGGCTTTTTCGGTCTTCTGATAGGTAGGCGATACCGTGTGCAATTGCGTCGCGCGGGCTTTTGATCGAAAGCTGCGTTTCGCCAAGATGAATACTACCCGAATCGAGCGGATCGGCCCCGAAAATGGCGCGGGCAACTTGAGTGCGCCCGGCGCCCATCAGGCCAGAAAACCCCAGAATCTCGCCACGCTTTAGCGTGAAACTGACGTTCTGGAACACCCCGGCGCGATTAAGGTTATCGACCGTCAGCAGGGTTTCCTCGGTCGGAACGGACGTGCGCTCGGGGAATTTTTCATCCAGCGCGCGGCCTACCATGCGGGACACGATGTCATCAACACTCGTCGCCGCAAACTCCTGAGTGGAGACATAGCGCCCATCGCGCAAAACCGTCACGCGGTCCACAATAGCCGCCATTTCATCGAGGCGGTGCGAGATATAGACGACGGCAACGCCGTTGCGCTTTAGATCGTGAATCACCTGAAACAGCAGCGCCGTTTCCGCTTCCGTGAGGGAGGAGGTCGGCTCGTCCATAATCAGAATTTCGGTATTCAAAGACAGGGCTTTAGCAATTTCGACCATCTGGCACTGGGCGACCGACAGGGTCTTCACCAAAGCATCAGGCGAAATATCGACTCCAAGCCGGTCTAGGCACGCTTGGGCGTTGCGGCGCAAGGCAGCGCGGTCAATAAACCAGCCGCGCGTCGGCTCCCGCGCTAAAAAGATATTTTCGGCAACCGACAGGTGCGGAATCAGGTTCAATTCCTGATGGATGATCGCAATGCCAGCGCGTTCGGCCTCCCGCGCATTGGCGAAGCGCCGGATTTTGCCATTATAGGTTATGCTGCCGCCGTCGGGCTGATACTGGCCGCTGACGATTTTCATGAGCGTTGATTTGCCCGCGCCATTCTCGCCGCACACCGCATGAACTTCGCCGCGTTTCAGATCGAAGGAAACTTGATAGAGCGCACGCACGCCAGGGAAGAGTTTCGTCACCTGATCGAGCCGCAGCACTTCCGTTCCCAGAAGCGCGGGTGAAGATGGGAGCGGGCGTGCGGGTACCCGCCCGTCCAACAAAGATGGCTGCATAATACCTCCCTAAATGCGCGGGCAAAGCCTTACGCAAACTCCCACTCTTCGGCGGGTTGTAGCTTTCACGATCTCAGTCGCGTTTACCTTCGCAAAAAGGTAGGACGACATATTATTTTGGTCAAGCCAAATTACTATTTTAACGTAATTGGCTTAACCATAAAAAACCCTAGCTTCACGGCTTTATTACTGTGTAACGCCCTAGATTAATCTTTATCAGGTCGAGAGTTACACCGTATGGAACACTGGATTAGGTGCTAACGCCTTAAAAACACACTTGAGACTGCTGGCCGAGGCCCTGAATTCCCAACAGCATCCTGTCGCCCGCTTTCAGATACACTGGCGGCTTTTGCCCGAGACCGACCCCCGGCGGGGTTCCCGTGGAAATCACGTCGCCCGGCTGCAAACTCATGAACTGCGACAGGTAGGAGACGACGAAGGCGACGCCATAAACCATCGTGCGGGTGGAGCCGTTTTGATAGCGGTGGCCGTTCACTTCCAGCCACATATTAAGGTTCTGCGGGTCTGGCACTTCGTCTTTCGTTACCAACCACGGGCCAAGCGGGCCGAAAGTGTCGCAGCTCTTGCCCTTGGTCCATTGGCCTTGGCGCTCGATCTGGAAGGCACGCTCCGATAGATCGTTGATAACGCAATAGCCGGCCACATGGTCCAGCGCATCAGCTTCGGTCACGTATTTAGCGGTCGTGCCGATGATAACGCCAAGCTCCACCTCCCAATCGGTCTTTTCGGAGCCGCGTGGGATTTCCACCGGGTCGTTCGGCCCTTGAATGGCAGAGGTGGCTTTCATAAAAACCACAGGCTCGGTCGGCACCGATGCACCCGTTTCGGCAGCATGGTCCGAATAATTCAGCCCAATGCAGATGAATTTGCCCGTTCCGGTCACACAAGGGCCGAGGCGCGCGCTCGTATCGACCAGCGGCAAGGTTTCGAGCGGCAGGGCGGCAATCGTGGCAAGCCCTTCCGGCGCAAGCCAGCGCCCGCCAATATCACTCACATGACCCGATAGATCACGAATGTGACCGTCTTTATCAAGAATTCCGGGTTTTTCGGCCCCGGCTTGACCGTAGCGGAGTAGTTTCATCTATAGTCCCCAGGGGCTTTAGAGCGTTTTTGGGTCGCTGAGGCTCACTTCCAACGCTCTAACTCTTTGTTTTGTAGAAAGCGCGTCATCGCGGATGGTTCCACCCGCTCGGGATTTGCTTTACGTGTTCGACCAGCCGCCATCAACGGCAATAGCTTGCCCAGTCATGAACCCAGCTTCATCCGATGCCAAATAGACTGCCAACGCGGCAATTTCTTCGGCAGTCCCGAGGCGCCCCATCGGCTGCCGAGCGATAAAGGCGGCGCGTGCCACGTCGTAATCGCCAAGCGCGCGCATCCGGTCGTGCAGCGACGGACTATCGACCGTGCCAGGGCAAATGGCGTTCACGCGAATTCCGCGTGTGACGTAATCGGCGGCAACGGCTTTTGTGAGGCCAACCACGGCGGCTTTCGTTGTGCCGTAGATAAAACGGTTCGGCGCGCCGATGATGGAGGACGCGACGGAGGCCATGTTGATGATCGCCCCCCCGCCTGCATCCAGCATCCCAGGCAAAAAGGCGCGAATCATCCGGTACATGGAGCGCACGTTCAGCGTGACCGAAAAGTCAAAGTCCGCTTCGTCGCACTCTAGAATCGTACCCGCATGAACATAACCCGCGCAGTTGAACAGAATAGACGGGGCGGGAGTTTCGGCTGCGAACGTGGCTATTGCCACAGGATCGCACACATCCAATCGGCGCGGGCTAATTCCCGTTAGGCCCTGGAGGTCGGCCAGAAGCCCCTCGTTAACATCGGTTGCAATCACCTGCGCGCCCTCGGCGGCGAAAGCCAAAGCGGCGGCTTTGCCCATACCTTGAGCGGCAGCCGTCACGATTGCGGTTTTACCGTGCAATCGTCCAAGTGATCTTTCAGGCAATCGTCCGGCCATTACGGGGGTTCCCTTCCTCCAACAAGCGGGCCTTGACCAGCCGTCGCGGTGATCAATGGAAAATCATTATGTTTTACATACACAGCATCACTGCATATGTAAATCATCATTTTGGTTAGTCGAGCGAGAGCGCTTCCGATATGCGCCGCGCGGCTTCGGCAAGCGCCACGAGAATCTCCTCGGGTTCCTTGGGCGTCTGGCGCGTCCGCAAATAGGGGCAGGTGAGGGCTGCCACAGCGCCACCTTCATGGCTGTCGAGAATGGGGCACGACAGATCAATAACACCCTCGGCGGTGCCGCTTGGGCGTTTCACGGCCCCTGCGGCGCGAAACCCGTCTAGCGTATGCGTCAGCGCGTCGAGGTCGATCCAAGGGTCTTCTTGTCGCAACTCCTCATAGACCCGGTGCCGTCGCCGCGCGCTGATGAAGCTCAGAAGGCAGTGTCCCGATCCCGTCAGCACGAGCGGCTGGCGGTAGCCGATACGCACCGTAAAGCCGATGTGACTTGTGCTCTCCACTCTTGCAATAACAGCGATTTGCGTGCCCGAAGGCACCGCGAGATGGCAAGCGTAGCCCGTGCTATCGGCGAACGCATTCATGAACGGCAGCGCAATTTCGATCAGCGAGCGGTTGCTGGGCCGGTTCATACCGAGGCGAAACAACCGATCCGTCACAAGGAAACGATCATCCGCCTCCGACCGTTCAATGTAACCGCGCTCCGCCAGAACCGAGACCATCCGAAAAATCTCGCCCTTCGTGCGCCCTACGCCATCGCTGATCTGCTGCAAAGATTGCGGGTCGCGGCATTCCGAGAGAAACTCCAGAATATCCAAACCTTTCTCCAACGCGGGGGCGGAATAGCGGCGCTCCTTATCGTCGGGCGTATCTTTTTCGAGGGCGGGGGGCGGGTCGCGTTCGGCATCACTCACAGGTTTTTCCTCACGATTGCTTGACGAGCCGTTTCATATATGGTTATCCATTTTACAGAGAAAACATTTCACCAAAAGCCCCTTGGGAGGCAGTATGCCGCACGATCTTCAAATCATCGGCCACCGCAGCTACGATATTCGCTTTCCGACCTCCTTGCAAAAGGATGGATCGGACGCGATGAATGAGGATCCCGATTACTCTGCCGCCTACGTGGTGCTGGAAACCTCTGGCGGCCTTGAAGGCCACGGCTTGACCTTCACCATCGGGCGGGGGAACGATCTGTGCCGCGCGGCTATTGATCTGCTGATGCCGCGCCTGATCGGGCTTAACCTGGGCGAGATTATTGGCGATATGGGCGCGTTCTGGCGGCATATCACCGGTGATTCGCACCTGCGCTGGGTGGGGCCGGACAAGGGGGTGATGCACCTTGCCACCGGCGCAGTGGTCAATGCCGTTTGGGATCTATGGGCAAAACACGCAGGTAAGCCCGTGTGGCAGTTAGTGGCCGATATGAGTCCCGAGGAAATCGTGAAGCTTATCGATTTCCGCTACCTTACCAACGCGCTGACCCGCGAGGAGGCTTTGGAGATTCTCACCAAAGCCAAACTGGGTGAACCCGCGCGCCGGGCGACATTACTGGCGGAAGGCTATCCTGCCTACACAACTTCCGCTGGGTGGCTCGGCTATGACGACGACAAAGTGCGCCGCCTGTGCCGCACGGGAGTGGCAGAGGGCTGGAGTCATTTCAAGCTCAAGGTTGGGCGCGATTTGGCCGATGATATTCGCCGCTGCCGGGTAGTCCGCGAGGAAATTGGGCCGGACCGAGTGCTGATGATCGACGCAAACCAGATATGGGAGGTCGATCAAGCCGTCGCCTGGGTGCGGGAGTTGGCGGAGTTCAGACCCTGGTTCATCGAAGAGCCTACCTCGCCCGATGATGTTCTGGGCCATCAGGCCATTCGTGCCGGAGTTGCCCCGATTAAAGTGGCGACGGGCGAAATGTGCCAAAACCGGATTATGTTCAAACAATTCCTTCAGGCCGACGCAATCGACGTGGTTCAAATTGATGCCGCGCGCGTTGGCGGGCTGAACGAGAATCTGGCAATCATGCTCATGGCGGCAAAATTCGGCAAACCTGTCTGCCCGCACGCAGGCGGTGTTGGGCTGTGCGAATATGTGCAGCATCTGTCGATGATAGATTACCTCTGCATCTCCGGCTCTTGGGACGGGCGGGTTGCCGAGTTTGTCGATCATCTACACGAGCATTTCGTAACGCCCTGCGAGGTGCGCGAAGGCCGTTATCTAGCCCCGCGTGCGCCGGGCTTTTCCATCGAAATGAAAACTGCCTCTATCGCCGCGCACCTGTTTACGGGCGATTGAGGGCGCGCCTTAGGCCTGGCGCGGCTCTAAGAGCGCGGGCAGGCATAGGGCCGTTGCGCCGCACCAAGGATTGACGAGGCCGTCTCATCAATCCTTGGTATGAGCCGCCCCCACTCCGTCCTCAATCGGCATCACGTCCACTTCCACTTGCACATCCTGCTCGGCTTGGCCGACGAAGATACCGTCCATCGGCGTCACGTCGGCAATGTCGCGGCCCATAGCGGTAAAAACATGGCCAGAGCCAGTGATGACGCCGTTGGTCGGATCGAACCCAATCCAGCCGCGCTGGGGGCCGCACCACAACATTACCCAGGCGTGAGTGGCATCGGCACCGATTAAGCGCGGTTTGCCGGGGGGCGGGTCGGTTCGCAGATAGCCGCTCACATAGGCGGCAGGTAGCCCGGCCAGGCGCAGGCCAATCACCATCACATGAGCGAAATCTTGGCAAACGCCGTGCCGCGCCGCGAAGGCTTCTTCGGCGGGCGTGCTGGCCTCGGTCGCATTGGGATCGTAGGTGAACTCTTGCTTCAAGCGCTGACAGAGGGCAAGCCCGGCTTCGACCACGCCGCGACCGCGCGCGAGTTCCGCTTCGGCCCATCGACCAATCTCCGCGACCATCGGCGCGCGGGGGGAGGCGAAAAGGTAGTTGGCAGGCGCTGTCGGCGAGATCGAATCGACCTGAAACGCCGCCTCTGCCACGTCGGCAACCGTGGGATCGCTCGGCAGTGGCACGGCCACTTCGGCGCTCACGATCGCGCGGAAGCGGCTTTCAACCTCGATCTCCCGCAAGGGGCTATCAATTACCAACCGAGCGATATTAACCGGATAGGCCCCCGTTCGCTCCTGAATGGAGACGGGCGTGGGCTTTACGATTAACTTATAGTCTTCAATGGTTTGGTTCGGCCAGTCAGCCGGACGCAGCCGAAGGTTAAACCGGGCGAGGCGCACGAAGGCATCGTAGCGAACGCGCGTAGTATGCCGAACCAAGTACATCATGCCAGCAGGTTCGTCCCCATCGGTTTATCGGCTTTGCGGTTTTGCAGAAAATAACGCTGGCCGATGGCATCCGAGAGGGCCAGCAGACGGGTTTCCATCCCAGCGAGCGCACGCATCGGCAGAGTATCCCCTGTTAGCGGCGCAAGGGTTGCCACCAGCGCGCCCGCCTGCTGAACCTGGGTTTCCGGCATCCCATCGACGCGCAAACTGGGGAGCGCCCGCACGTGCTCGTCGATCCGGGTGATCTGATAGGAGAGCGAACGCGGGTTCTGCGCTTCCAAGAACACCATATCGCGTACCGGCAACAGCGACGGCCCAGCCATATAGCGCGTGCGATACGTAATCTGGCAGTCGCAGAGTTCAAGCAGAATGGTTAGATCGTCGCTCGAAGCGCTATCATAGGCGAAATGGCGAACGATACGGCAGGTATTGATCGCCCGCTCCAGCCGTCGCCCCATATCGTGAAACCGCCAGCCATCCGTGCGGCCCATGTTTTCCGACGCAAGGCCAGTGAGGGCGGCAATCCGGTCGATCACCAGCGAGGCGGCTTCCAACAGCGTTTCCGTTACCACCGTATCTACCGGTGGGAAAGGCTTGCGGATTAGACGCCAGAAATCGACGGCCAACCGCTCCCGCAAGCCTTTGCCGATACCGCTGGCGTTATCCATCAACACGCGGGCGCTGCCCATTTGATCGAGCGCGCCCAGGGCGGTTGAGCAGAGCGAGGACAGGGGCCAATCGCGCTGATCGCGGGGAACGGCCCCCCAGGTAATCAGCAGATCAATAAGGCGCATCATAGTTTGCGAGGTGAGCGCCGGGCCGCTATCAACCTCGATGGAGCCACCCAGGATCGAGCGTACTACCCGCGCCGTCGTGTCCGCCCGCTCCAAATAACGCCCGAGCCAGAACAGATTATCGGCGGCTTTGCTGGGAAGCATCCCCGCAGTCCGGCGGATCGGCGGATTGGTGGTGGACCCCAGCAGGGTTTCGGGCAGCACTGGCGCCGTATCAATCACGCAGACATCCGCCGACATATCACCGTCGCCCATCAGCGCCGCGCGAATATCGCCGTGGGCTGCCAAGCGGGCGAAGGCCCCCGGCATCACTTTCCAGGCCCCGTTGGCATCGCGCGCTAGGAAGACACGCACGCCAAAGGGGTGCGGCGTTAACTGCCCTGCCGATAGCGCGGGCGTGGTCGAGAGTTTCACGACTTCTTGGCCCACGTAATCCATTGGCCTTAATGTCATTGCGGCCAATAAATCGGCCCGTTGTTGCGGGCTGAGGGCCGAGCCGGGGCAGGAGCGCGCACCGCTCAACCCCAAAACGTCTTGATCGAAGGCCGAGCCGATCACCATCGTCTCGAAATCATCTTCCACGATTTTGCGTTCAGACGGTTGCCCGCACCACCACGTTGCGATGTTCGGCAGAATGAGATCCGCCCTCAGCACCGCTTGCGCCAAGGCAGGCAAGAAAGCAGCAAAAGCGCGAGATTCGATCACCCCCGTCCCCGGCCAATTGCTGAGAACCAACTGGCCGCCCGCGCACGCCTCGAACAGGTCCGGCACACCGATCGTGGAGCGCCCGTCGAAGGCCAACGGATCGAGAAAGCGGGTATCCAGCCACCGCCACAGCGCATCAATACGCTTCAGCCCCTCAATGGTGCGAACAAAAAGCTGCCCTTCGGAGACAACAAGATCATCGCCCTCGACCAGCAAAAAACCAAGGTAGCGAGCAAGATGCGCTTGTTCCGCATAGCTTTGATTATAGCGCCCCGGCGTTAGCAGCCCAATGCGCGGCTCGCTGCGGTTGCAGTTGGCGGAAAGCCCGCGCCGCATGTCTGAGAAGAAAGGCGCGAGGCGGCGCGTGTTCATCCAGCCCAGCAAATCGCCCGTTGCGCGGGACAGGGCGAGGCGGTTTTCCAGCGCATAGCCAAGGCCGATAGGCGTGCGAACTCGGTCGGCCAACACGCGCCACTCGCCATTAGGGCCGCGCCCCAGGTCGGCAGCGTAGAAATGCAGATGATGACCGCCCGGCGGCGTAACCCCGATCATATTCCGCCAGAAATGCGTGCTGCCCGTCACCACGGTTGCGGGCAGCTTGCCTTCGGTAATAAGGATCTGTTGATCGTAAATATCATCAATAACGTGTTCGAGCAGGTCCGCCCGTTGGGCGAGGCCCCGCTCGATCCGGCTCCATTCGTCGGCTCCGATCAGCATGGGAATCGGGCTGAGGGGCCACGCACGCTCGTCCTGCTCGCCGGTGAGGCGAAAGGCCATGCCGAGATCGACAACTTGCCGCGCGACCTTCTCGGTCAGCGTCGCAAAATCGCCGCGCCCAATATCGGACAGTCGCCCGAGCATGGCCAGCCAATGCCCCGCCATGCCCGGAGAAGCGCTCGCGTACATATCGCCAGGAGACGCTTTCTGAGCGTAGGCTTTCAGCCAGGAATCCAGCATCATCTGGCTCTGAAAACCGCGCTTTGTGTCAAGCTGTCTAGTCACGAGGCCAGATCACGTCTTGGGTCACGTCTTTAGTCACGTCTTTAGTCACTGGCCAAACCGAGGCACACGGAGATCAAGGGTCATCGGGAACTCTCCGGTGATTTCTTCAGGCGGCACCGAAACGATTCCCGGCGTATGCCCATAATCTTGGAACCGCGCCTTGCGGCGGGACTCGGCCTCGTAAGAATTAATAGGAATATCATCATAGGCACGCCCCCCCGGATGCGCCACATGATAAATGCACCCCCCGAGCGAACGATTGTTCCACAGGTCGAGCACGTCGAAGGTCAAGGGCGCATTGGCAGGCAGTGCGGGATGCAGGCAGTTGGTGGGTGCCCAAGCCTTATAGCGCACCGCCCCCACGGCCTCGCCCCGCACTTCGGTTGCAATCATCGGCACGCGGCGGCCATTGCAGGTGATGACGTGACGGCCCGAAACAAGCCCGCTGGCCTTCACTTGCAAGCGTTCGGTGGAGCTATCGACATAGCGCACCGTGCCGCCAATCGCCCCGGTTTCGCCAAGTACGTGCCAGGGTTCGAGCGCGTGGGTAATCTCCAACGTCACCCCGCCCGCCTCTACGCTGCCGTGGGTTGGGAAGCGGAACTGGCGTTGCGCCTCGAACCATGCGGGATCGAAGTCATAGCCCGCCTGTCGCAGGTCCGACAAAACCTCCAAGAAATCTTGCCAAACGAAATGCGGCAGAAAGAACTTATCGTGCAAGCTAGTCCCCCAGCGCACGAACTTGCCTTGCTGCGCTTCCCGCCAGAACCACGCCGTGAGCGCCCTGAGCAGCAACTGCTGGGCGAGGCTCATCTGCCCATCGGGCGGCATCTCGAAACCGCGAAACTCCACCAAGCCCAAGCGACCCGTGGGACCATCGGGCGAGAAGAGCTTATCAATGCAAATTTCCGTGCGGTGGGTATTGCCAGTCACATCGACCAGCAAATTACGGAACAATCTATCCACCAGCCACGCGGGCGGCATCGGCCCTTGTCCGGGCGCGGGCACTTGTGCGAGCGCGATTTCAAGCTCGTACAAGCCTTCATGCCGGGCTTCATCAATGCGCGGCGCTTGACTGGTTGGCCCGATAAACAGGCCCGAGAACAGGTAGCTAAGCGACGGGTGCCGCTGCCAATACAGCACAAAACTCTTGAGCAAATCCGGGCGGCGGATAAAGGGCGAATCATTCAGCGACGGGCCGCCCAAGACCAGATGATTGCCCCCACCAGTGCCAATCGAACGCCCATCCACCATAAATTTATCGGCGGTGAGCTTGCACTCGCGGGCCATTTTATACAGCTCTTCGGTGATCTCCACCGCCTCTTTCCAGCTTGCTGCCGGGTGAACATTAACCTCGATCACACCCGGATCGGGGGTGACTTTCAGCAGACGCAAACGCGGATCGTTCGGCGGCGGATAGCCTTCAATGCGAACCGGCACGCGCAGGCGTTCTGCGACGGCTTCCACTTCGGCAATCAGATCGAGATAATCTTCCAGCGCGCGCACCGGCGGAATGAAGACTGACAGGTAATGGCCGCAAGGCTCCACCGTGATGGCGGTTCGCACAACGCCGTCGATGATCTTTTGCTCAACACGCCCCTGCCCCGGCGTCGATCCAACCGCATCCTGAGTGCCCGACGCCGAACGCTCCGACCGTTGCGCGCGGAAATCCGGCAAGGGATCACGCGGCTCGCTCGGGTCTTGCGGGTGGATGTAAGGATAATCACCTTCGCCCACATAGGGCAGCGTGCCGAGCGGCAGGCGGTAGCCTAGGGCCGAGTCGCCCGGAACGGCAAAAATCGCCTTACGGCGCACCCGCCACTGTTCGCTCATCCAGCCACGCCCAGCGCGGGCGTTCCAGCGCTGAATCGGCAGCACATAGCCCACGGGGCTGGACAGGCCGCGCTCGAAGACGCGGACCATGCGGGCGCGCTCTTCAGGATTGTCGATCTTGGGATCGTCCGGCGTCACATTTTCGGGCAGCAGCGCTTCTTTCGCCACCCATTCCGGCTGATCTTCAAACACCGGATGAACGAAATCGGCCTCAACCCCCAAGCCCGCCGCGATTGCACGCAAAAAGGCCGAAGCCATTTCGGCGGTCACGGGGGTGTCGCCGTCTTGCTTTTCGCAGGCAATAAGCGTGCCGTCGCGCCACACTGGCACGCCATCGGCCCGCCAATACAGTGAATAGCCCCAACGCGGCAGGCTTTCCCCAGGATACCATTTGCCCTGCCCGTGGTGAAGCAAGCCGCCCGGCGCAAAATGGCCGCGCATTTTGCGGATCAATCTATCCGCATAGCCCGCTTTGGTCGGCCCCACGGCATCGCCATTCCATTCGGGCGCTTCCACGTCTTCGACCGATACGAACGTCGGCTCGCCCCCTGTCGTTAGGCGGACATCATGGGCAACTAAATCGGCATCAACCTTGTCACCCAAAGCAAGAAGGGCCTGCCAGCGCGCGCCAGTGAACGGTTTGGTAATCCTGACCGCTTCGGCAATGCGCGATACGCTCATCTCGAAGTGGAAATTCACTTCCGCCGGTTCTGCCATGCCCGATATCGGGGCTGCCGAGCGGTAGTGCGGCGTGGCGGCCAATGGAATATGGCCTTCGCCCGCAAACAGACCGGAGGTGGAATCGAGACCAACCCACCCGGCGCCGGGCAGATAGACTTCCGTCCAGGCGTGCAGATCGGTGAAATCCTCCTGAGTGCCTTTCGGGCCTTCCAGCGGGTCCACGTCCGCCTTCATCTGAATGAGATAACCCGACACGAACCGCGCGGCATACCCGAGCTTGCGTAAGACCTGCACTTGCAGCCACGCGCTATCGCGGCACGAACCGGTACCGAGGGAGAGGGTTTCTTCCGGGGCTTGCACCCCTGGCTCCATGCGGATGACATAGCCAATACGCTGCTGAAGCGCGGCATTCAGCGCTACCAGAAAATCAATACTCCGGCCCCGCCACGCCCCAAACTCCGCCGCCAGCCCGTCGAACAACGGCCCATGCACTTCAACATCGCGGTAGGCGGCAAGATCGCCGGTCAGCGCGCCGTCATAGGTGAAAGGCACCGTTTCGGCGTAAGGTTCGACGAAGAAATCAAACGGATTGATGATCGAGAGATCCGCTAACAAATCGACTTCAATGGAGAAATGATCAATCGGATCGGGGAAAACAATGCGGGCCAGCCAGTTGCCGTGCGGATCTTGCTGCCAGTTGATGAAATGCCCAATCGGCAAAATCTTTAAGGCATAGTTTGGCACCTTCGTGCGGCTATGCGGTGCCGGCCTAAGACGGATCACCTGCGGACCCAAGCGGATCGGGCGATTGTAACGATACGCGGTGAGATGATGGAGAGCGGCTTTGAGCATAGCAGTATCAAACGCTACCCCCTGATGCGCCGCAATATATATATGCGAGAAACGTGATAATTTTATAAGCGCGGTCTGGATGGTCATTAGCACATTTTCTAATCGTTTCGGCTGAAAGCAGGGGCACCCGCCCCAAATCTCTTTGGGCGACAAAAGCGACGGCGATAAAAAAATGTTTGGCGCATGGTCCCTTCGCCGACGCTCAGAGCCAACAAAAAATCTTCTGAAATTTTCTCTTTTCGGAATGCTTAAGCTCTGGTAGGACTATGTAATCGATTTCATAAAATGCTCGAGCAGGCGGCATTACACTGCTGCATAGGTATGGGGGACGAAAATGCTGCATTGCAGCGATTTATTCCCCTCTCCTACTCCCGATTAAGGCTTGCATTGCCGATTATGTAATCGATTACAACAACGATAATGAAGGACCGCTCAAAGCAGTCCCCTTGGAGGAAACATGATGCCGAAACTCTTCCTGCCTAAGCGATCCTTAACCAAGCTCGTCTTAGCGGCTGCGCTTGCGACAACCGCGCTAACCGCGCCCGCCGCCCTTGCGGGGCCGAAATTCGTTATTGGCGTGAGCAATGGCTGGATTGGCAGCGAGTGGCGCACGCAGATGATCGACGAAGTGACCGAAGCCGCTAAAGCCTATGGCGCGCGCGATATTCAGGTCGAACTCGTCGTGCAAAGCGCAACAGTGGACGTTCAGGGCCAGATTGCCCACGTTCGTAACTTCATCAATCAGGGGGTGAATGCCATCCTGATTAACCCGAACAGCCCGACGGCATTCAACCCGATCTTCAAGCAGGCAAAAGCCGCCAATATTTTGGTGATCGCGACCGATGCCGAAGTCTCGTCGCCCGACGCGATGTATGTTGGGGTCGATCAAAAAGCCTGGGCGCAAAAATCGGCACAATGGCTGGCCGACACGTTGGGCGGCAAGGGTAACATCGTCGCCATCAACGGGCTTGCCGGGCACCCCGCCAACCAGATGCGTGTCGATGGCTACCGCGAAGTTTTCGCCAAATACCCGGACATCAAAATTCTGAACGAAGCCAACGCCAACTGGGATCAGGCGCAAGGCCAACAGACGATGAAAACCCTGCTGGCGACCTTCCCCACGCTCAACGGCGTTTGGGTGCAGGACGGTATGGCCGCAGGCGCGTGGCGCGCACTTTCTGAGGCAGGGAAAAGCAATATCGTCGCCACGGGCGAAATTCGCGCCAGCTTCCTCAAAACGTGGTCGGACGCGAAACTAACCACCGCCGCCTCGGTCAATCCGCCCGGTGTGATGGTCAGCGCCTTGCACGTCGCCTTGCACCGTTTGCAGGGGAAGGAGTTCAAAGACGGCGTGTTCAAAGGCCAATATGGCAACGCGATTTATGTGCCGATCCCGCTGATCACCACCGCAAGCCTGCCGGACGCGCTGAAGCAAGTTCAAGGCAAGCCCGATTATACCTCCGTCACTACCGCGCTTACGGTTGATGAAGCAGGCGCGTTTTTTAAGTAAGCCTCGGGTGTAAAAAGGGGTGAGGATCAACCTCACCCCGATTTATAAGGCTTAGGGGGAATAGTGCATGGGCGCGTTGGCGGTGGAGGCGATTGGCCTCAGCAAAACCTATGGGGCGGTGACGGCCCTGCGCGAGGGGCATTTTCAGCTTCGCCCCGGCGAGGTGCATATTCTGCTCGGCTCAAACGGTAGTGGCAAAAGCACGCTCTGCAAGTTGATTGCGGGATCAATCCGCCCCAGCAGCGGCGAACTCTCGCTCTTCGGCACGCCCACAAACCTCAGCGGCCCTAACGATGCCCGCGCGCGCGGTATTGGCGTGTTCTATCAAGAACTCAGCCTCAGCCCGCACTTAAGCGTTGCCGAAAATATCTTGCTGGGGGCCGAGCCTTTGACCCGCTGGGGAACCGTTGATCGGAGCGCCCTGCGCCATCGCGCCCGCGATTTGATTGCGCTGTTCGGCTCTGCGGCAGGACCAGGGCTAACCCCCGATGCGCCCGTTTCCCGTCTATCGTTCGATCAAAAGCAAATTGTTGAAATTCTGAAAGTGTTCTCCAGCAACCCGCGCGTTATAATTCTTGATGAAGCCACCTCCTCGCTCGACCGCACGCAGGTAACAATCCTATTCGAGCGACTGCGCGCGCTGAAAGCGCAAGGCGTCGCCATCATTCTCATCACTCACCGCATGGAAGAGATTTTCGAGATCGGCGACCGGGTAACGATTGTGCGCGATGGGCTTTCGGTGGCGACGTTGGAGATTGCCGCGACCGATAAAAATGAAATCGTTCACCACATGGTCGGCGCGCGCATTGAAGGATCAATCCAACGCCGCCTTCGCCCAGAACCGAGCCTGGAAACCGCCCTCACCCTGGATGGGCTGCAAGGCCCCGCGCTTGCCCCCCTCTCGGTCACGCTGCGCCGAGGGGAAATCCTTGGCCTCGGCGGTTTGCACGGGCAGGGGCAGTCGGATTTATTGCTCACACTGTTCGGCGCGCAAGGAACGCAAGCCGGGCGCATTACCATCGCCGGGCAGCGCTTTCGTCCAACCTCCCCGCGCGCGGCGTTGAAAGCCGGGATTGCTTATATCTCCGGGGATCGGCGGCGCGTAGGCGTGTTTGCCGGACGCCCGGTATTCGAGAATCTCACTCTCTCCATTCTGCTGAAGACTGGCGCGCGAAGGGTGCGCCCTGGCCTGTTGCGGACCCTGCTGGAGCCAATCTTAAACCGCCTGAAGTTGAAGGCCCCGAGCCTAGCCGTCCCCATTCAAAGCCTATCCGGCGGCAATCAGCAAAAAGCCGTGATCGGGCGATGGCTGACGACCAAGCCGAAAGTGCTGTTGCTGGATGATCCGACCAAGGGCATCGACATTCAATCGAAGAACGATCTTTACGCTATGCTCGATAGCCTGTGTGCCGAGGGCGTCGGGATTATTCTCTACTCGTCGGAAGACAGCGAGTTGCTGGGCAATGCCGACCGCGTGCTGGTGTTCAACAGCGGACAGGTGACGGAGGAACTCAGCGGCGCACGCCTGACCGAGTTCGATCTGTATCAAGCCGCGCTGAAAGCCGCGTAAGGAGTGATGAGATGATCCTGTATCGCCGCCCCTGGGTTGCCGCGCTGGCCGTTACTCTGCTGCTCTTGCTTGCTAATCTTGCCGTGCAACCGAGCCTCTTTAAGCCCGCCATTATGCTCTCCAATCTCAGCAGTTGGCTGCCGCTCATTCTGGTAGCGATGGGGCAAACCTATGTGGTGTTGAGCGGTGATATTGATCTGTCCATCGGCGCGATCATCAGCTTGGTGAACGTCTCCGTCGTTAGCCTGATTGGCGCGTTCGGCGGCGGCGATGGGGCGCTGCTGCTCGCCATCGTCTGCGGGTTCGCTATCGGTATCGGGGCGGGAGCGATCAATGGCGTCTTCGTTGCCGCCCTGCGCCTACAACCGATTGTCACCACCTTCGGCACCGGCATTCTGTTTGCCGGGCTGGCACTGGCGATCATGCCCGATGCAGGCGGCACGGTGCCGGACCGAGTGTTCGAGACCTACGCCGGGCCGCTGTTGGGGGTTCCGGTAATTCTGTGGATTTTGAGCCTAGCCGTGCTCTTCGTCATTGCCCTCGGGCGCACGCGGTTCGGGCTGCGAGCGCTCGCGGTCGGCGGGGACGCCCAAGCGGCGTTTCAAACCGGGCTGCCCGTCACGCGAGTCCGAATTCTGAACTATGGCCTCGCTGGCGGGTTTGCCGCCCTGGCCGCGCTCTGCCTGATTGGGGAGACCGCGACCGGCGATCCGCTGTTGGGGGGAAGCTATACTCTAAGCTCGATCAGCGCGCTGGTTCTGGGCGGCACTGCCCTTAGCGGCGGCACCGGCGGGGCGATTGGCAGCCTGTTTGGGGCCATGAGCCTTGGGATCATCAATAACGTGATCTTTTTCGCCCGCCTGCCGTTCGAGCTTCAAAGCCTGATCCAAGGGATCATCGTTCTGGCGGCCTTGGCTGTCGGCACGCTGGTCGCCCGGCGTTAGGAGGGATAGAGATGATCGGTCTCACAGCCTCCCTCCCCACAGCCCCGCGCTTCCCCTGGGCGCGGCACCCAATCAGCATCGCGTTCCTGCTCTCTATTCTGCTGCTCGGGGTTGGCGAAACCTTGTCCCCTGGGTTTGCTGCACCAGGGCAGATCCTGAGCCTGCTCACTGTCGCCGCCTTTCTTGGGCTGGTCGCGGCGGGGCAGACGCTGGTTATTCTCGGCGGGCGCGAGGGCATTGATCTCTCGGTCGGCGGAACGGTGTCTTTAGGCGCACTGATTGCCGGGAACCTGATGCAAGGCAGCGACGCGATGCTGCTGCCCGCGCTGCTCGGCGTGATCTTGGTCTGCGGGATCATCGGCGCGATTAACGGCCTCGGCGTGACCTTGGTGCGCCTGCCGCCGCTGGTGATGACGCTCGGCATGTATGGCGTCATTCAGGGGTTGCTGGTGTTGCTCACGCGCGGTCGCCCGTCCGGTAAAGCCGCCCCCCTACTGCTCGATCTCATCACCGCGCCGGTTTTCGCCGGAATCCCCGGCCTGCTGCCCGTTTGGGCGCTGATTGCCGCCCTGCTGACCCTGATTCTCACCCGCACGAGCCTTGGGTATGCCATTTACGCGCTCGGATCGAACGAGCTTGCCGCACGGTTTGCGGGCGTGCCGACAGTGGCCCTCCGTATCGGCCTTTACGCCGGATCGGGCATTCTCGGCGGGATCACTGGGTTTTTGCTGTTGGGCTACACCGGCACCGTGTTCGTCGGCGTTGGCGATCAATATGTATTGCCTTCGATTATCGCCGTGGTCATCGGTGGCACGTCGCTTGCGGGCGGGGCTGGGAGCTATTTGGGAACAGTGGCCGGGGCCATTCTACTGACCATTCTGCAAAGCCTGCTGACCACGCTCGCCATTGACCCCGCAGGCCGACAGATGATCTTTGGGGCAACGCTTCTCGTGCTCATGCTGCTCTACGGGCGGCGGCAAGCCTTGAGAGGATAGGGCCGACATGAGCACCATGTCCGACATCGCCAAAGCGGCGGGGGTTTCGACGGCGACCGTCTCGCGCGTGATCTCCACCCCGGAACTTGTTTCGGAAGACACGCGCGCCCGCGTGCAAGCGGCGGTGGAGCGGCTGGGGTATCGGCCTAACTCGGCAGCGCGCAGCCTGCGGACGCAAAAAAGCACTGCCGTTCTGGTGATCGTGCCGGAAATCGGCAACCCATTCTTTGCCAGGATCATTCACGGTATCGAACAAATCGCCCTGGAGCGCGGCTATACCGTGCTGCTCGGCAATACGGAAAACGACCCCGTGCGCGAGCGCGCTTACCTAGAGATGATCGACGCGCGCCGGGCCGATGGGCTGATTTTGCTGAACGGCCAATTGCTGCGTCGCGCCGCAGGGGTGCCGCCGTCGGTTGCCGCCGATCTGCCGCCCCTGGTGTTCGCCTGCGAATATCTGCCGGGCACCGACTGGCCTACCGTGCGCGTCGATAACGCCGCTGGGGCACGGCTGGCGGTGCAGCATCTGCTCGATCTTGGGCACAAACGCATCGGCATGATCACCGGGCCATTATGGAACATTCTCACCCGCGACCGGCTACAAGGCTTCCGCGACACGCTAAACGACGCCGGGCTGGCCTGGGACGAAAGCCTAATGATTTCGGGCGATTTCAGCCTTGAATCAGGCGCTATTGCGGGGCAAAAACTGCTCGCCCGCGAGGACCGACCCACGGCAGTGTTCTGTGCAAACGATGAAATGGCGATGGGGGTTATCAAAGCTGCAAGCCAACTAGGGCTGCGCGTTCCGGCAGACCTATCGGTTGTCGGCTTCGATGATTTGAAGTTTGCCGAACATTGGACTCCCGCGCTTACCACGGTAGCGCAACCAATGCTGGAAATCGGACGCACGGCGATGGAGATGCTTTGCGATCTTCTCGATGATACCGCCCCGCCCCGGAATAATAGTATTCTGAAAACAAAGCTGATTGTGCGGGCCTCGACAGGGCCGCCCCCCGTGGTCACACGTCTGTAGGACATTTTGTATGATGATTGCAGTGAAACAGCGCCGATTTTTCCGCCAAAGGCAGACGCTAAACGGCTTCTGTCTTCAACAAAAAACAATCTAGGAGATAGTTGATGAAAACCATTCAAGGGCCAGCTATTTTTCTCGCGCAGTTTTTGGTCGATAGTGCCCCTTTCAATAGTTTGTCGGGTCTCGCGCGCTGGGCGGCGGCTTTGGGGTTCAAGGGCGTCCAAATGCCCACCCTTGCGCCGGGGGTGTTCGATCTTACCCGCGCCGCCGATAGTCAAACCTACTGCGATGAAGTGATTGGGGTTCTGGCCGAGCACGGGTTGGTGCTGACTGAGCTTTCCACTCACTTGCAAGGCCAGTTGGTGGCGGTTCACCCGGCCTACGATGCCCTCTTCGACGGGTTCGCCCCGGCAGGGTTACGCGGACGGCCCGAAGCGCGGCAGGCGTGGGCGGTTGAGCAGATGGGGCTGGCGGCGCGAGCCTCGCGGAACCTCGGCCTTACCACGCACGCCACCTTCTCCGGCGCGCTCGCGTGGCCCTATCTCTACCCCTGGCCGCAGCGCCCCGCAGGCTTGATTGAAATGGCTTTTGCCGAGCTGGCGCGGCGCTGGCGGCCCCTTCTCGATCAGTTCGATGCGGCGGGCGTCGATGTCGCCTATGAGATTCACCCTGGCGAAGATCTGTTCGACGGCACCAGTTTCGAGCGGTTCTTAGAGGCCGTCGGCACTCACCCGCGCTGTAGGATTCTCTACGATCCCAGCCATTTTTTGTTGCAGCAGTTAGATTATCTGGGGTTTCTTGATGTCTATCACAGCCGCATCAAGGCCGTTCATGTGAAGGATGCCGAGTTCCGCCCCTCCGCCCGCCAAGGGGTTTACGGCGGCTATAGCGGTTGGGTGGATCGCGCCGGGCGCTTCCGCTCGTTAGGCGATGGGCAAGTAGATTTCCGCGCGATTTTCTCGAAGCTCGCCCAATATAATTACCCCGGTTGGGCGGTGCTGGAGTGGGAATGCGCGCTGAAACATCCGGAGGACGGCGCGCGCGAAGGGGCAGCCTTCATCCGCGATCACATTATCCGCGTGACCGACCATGCCTTCGACGATTTCGCCAAAACAACGGAGGATACCGAGGGCCATCGGCGCTTGCTCGGCCTGTCACGCCCAACAGGAGAGATGCGATGACGCAACCGAAACTTCGCCTCGGCATGGTCGGCGGGGGTCAAGGCGCGTTCATCGGCGCGATTCACCGTATGGCCGCGAGGCTCGATGACCGCTTCACGCTCGTCGCCGGGGCGTTTTCCTCCGACCCCGCTCGCGCTCACGCCTCTGGGACCGCTTTGGGGATAGATCCGGTTCGGAGCTACGACAGTTTCGAGACGATGGCGACCACCGAAGCCGCACGGGCCGATGGCATTGATGCCGTGGCCATCGTCACCCCCAACCATCTGCACGCCCCTGCCGCCATCGCCTTCTTAACCGCAGGCATTCACGTGATTTGCGATAAGCCGCTGGCGCACCGGCTGGACGATGCCGAACGGCTTATCGAAATCACTGAGCGCCATGACCGCCTATTGATCGTCACGTATAATTACACCGGCTACGCCATGGTGCGCTATGCCCGCGATTTGGTGGCGACTGGGGTTCTCGGCGATCTGCGGATCAGCCAAACCGAATATGCCCAAGAGTGGTTAACCCTACCGCTGGAGCAATCCGGCCATAAGCAAGCCGCTTGGCGTACCGATCCCACCCAAGCGGGCCTCGGCGGCTGTTTGGGCGATATCGGTACCCATGCGTTTCACCTTACCGAGTTCGTGACCGGGCAGCGCGTTGAAGCCCTCGCCGCCGATCTCAGCGCTTTCGGTGCTGGACGAATTTTGGACGATAACGCCCATATTCTGCTGCGCTTTGCCGGGGGGGCACGCGGAATGCTGTGGGCAAGCCAAGTTGCGCCGGGGCAAAAGAACGGCCTGCGCCTGCGACTCTACGGCACGCGCGGCGGGTTGGAGTGGCATCAGGAAAACCCCGATTCACTGGACGTGAGCCTGTTTGGGCAACCAACACAGCGCCTCACACGCGGCGGACCAACGCTGCCCGGCACCGATGTTCCCCCCCCCCAAAGCCGCCTGCCCGCCGGGCATCCCGAAGGCTATCTGGAAGGTTTCGCCACGCTCTATTCCGACGCGGCAGATGCACTTCTCGCTCACCGCGCGGGCGGGCGCAGCGTGAACCCCATCCTGCCCACCGTCACCGATGGCGCGCGCGGGCTGCGCTTCATCCAAACTGCCGTCACCTCCGCCCAGCAAGATACGCGCTGGTTGGCGCTATAAGCTGCTCGGGATTTGCTCTAGAGCGTCTTGCGTAAAGGTTGACGCAAGACGCTCTAGTTTTATCTTAGCCCTCGCCGCCCGGTGCGTTTGACGCGCCAAGCGCATCGCAGGGCGCATCCGCGCCCTTGGCCGCCGCCGCAATGGCGGCTTTAGAGCCGCGCCAGACTTAAGGCGCACGGCTCTAAAGCTATATGAGCACTCTGCGATCAACAATTTTTGAAAATGACGTGATTGAATGATTGATTTAGTTTTTATCGAGCCTTAAGGTCAAAAGACCAAAGGGGGCCTAAATTTGTGAAAAGCAAAAGTGCCATTGGTGCGATCGCTAAAGCCGCTGGGGTGAGCACCGCAACGGTTGATCGCGTGATTAACGAGCGTCCCGGCGTGTCACCGGAAACGGTTCGCAAAGTACGGGAGGCGATGGAAGCGGGGGGTATAAGCACGCCCAAGCTGGGCCGGCCAAAAAAAGAGAATTTCCGTTTTGCGTTTGTCCTTCCCGCAGCACGCAGGCCGTTTTTCGATATGGTGGACCGGGTTATCGCCAAATCAGCCAGCGATTTTCGGCACCGCCATATTACTGAGCTTGCTTATCGCTTCGATGCCAACGCCCCAGAACGATTTGCCGAAGGGTTGATGGGGCTTACGGGATGTAACGGTGTCGCGGTTCTGGCGCCAGATCATCCGCAGATCAAATTTGCGCTGAACGCGCTGGTTCAGTCAGGCGTTCACGTGGTCACGTTGTTGTCAGACGTGGCGGGTACCGGGCGCGCGGCCTACATTGGGTCCGACAATCGGGCGGCGGGGCGCACGGCAGCGCTGTTGTGTGGCCGGATTATTGGCACGGCGCGGCGCGCACGGTTGGCGCTCACGTCGCAGAAGGGCAATCGGCTTTCTGCCGAAATTGATCGGCGCATCGGCTTCGCGCAACTTTTGGAAGAGCGTTATCCGAATATCGAGTTGCTGCGAATCCCCGATCTCCCAGAAGGGGAGGAGGCGATTGGCACAGCGATAACCACACTCCTCGCCACCGAGGCGAAGAACGGGCCGATTGCCGGATTTTACAATGTCGGGGCTGGAACGTCCGCGCTGCTGCGGGCGGTAACGGCCACTCTGAAAGACCCCGACATCATCAGCATTGCCCATGATTTTACCGATCAGAACGCGGCACTGTTGAATAAGGGGAAGCTATCCTTCGTGTTGAATGAAGATATTCGCGTGAATGTTCTCACCGCAGCACGGGCATTATTGGCGCTATGTGAAAATCAGCGTGGCGTACCCTTCTTTGTTCCGCCTCGTGTGGAAATCATCACGAGCGAAAACATCTCCAGCAGTTTCGATCCCTCGATTCTGATGGAGGAAGATGGGCTGTAAAGACCTAACAAACCAAATAAAATCGGGAGGTTACACCAATGACCGTGAAACAGCTTTCACTCGTCACCAGCGCGCTCGCGCTTGGGCTTATGGCCTCTGGCGGGGCCAGTGCCCAATCCAAAAGCCTTACCCTGTGTTGGGCGGCGTGGGATCCGGCGAATGCGCTGGTTGAAATGTCCAAAGATTTCACTAAAAAAACCGGCATCGACATGAAGTATGAGTTCGTGCCCTGGCCGAACTTCGCCGACCGGATGCTGAACGAGCTAAATGCGCGCGGTAAACTCTGCGATCTGCTGATTGGCGATAGCCAGTGGATCGGTACGGCGGCGACCGAAAAACACTATGTCGAGCTGACTGATTTTTTCGCCAAAAACAATATCAGCATGAACGACTTCTTAGAGCCTGCGGTCGAGGGCTATTCGACCTGGCCGAAGAACAGCAAGAAATACTGGGCCTTGCCCGCAATGGGTGATGCCGTTGCCTGGACCTACCGGAAAGACTGGTTCAACCGGGCCGACCTGAAGGCAGCCTTCAAGGCAAAATACGGCTACGACCTCGCCCCGCCCGCCAATTGGACGCAGTTGAAGCAAGTGGCGGAGTTCTTCCAGGGTCGCGAGATCGACGGCAAAAAGGTTTACGGCGCAGCCCTTTACACCGAGCGCGGCTCGGAAGGCATTACCATGGGCTTTACCTCGGCGTTCTACGCCTGGGGTGCGCGCTACGATAATCCCAATAAGCCCTATGATATGAAGGGCTTTATCAACAGCCCTGACGCTGTGGAAGCGCTAACCGCCTATAAGGCGCTGTACGATTGCTGCACACCGCCGGGCCATTCCAACGCCTATATGACCGAAAATCTCGATGCCTATAAATCCGGTCAAGTGGCGATGCAGATGAACTTCATCGCCTTCTTCCCCGGAATTGCCAAAGATCCGAACGTCGGCGGGGAGAAAACCGGCTTTTTCTCCAACCCAAACCAGAAAACGGCAGGGGCCACGTTAGGCGGCCAAGGGATTTCGGTTGTCGCTTATTCCGATAAGCAAGACATGGCCAAAGAATATCTGAAGTGGTTCGCTCAACCGAGCATTCAGAAAACTTGGTGGGATGTCGGCGGTGCGCCTGCCCATAAATCGGTCGTGGATGCGCCCGGCTTTGCTACCAGCACGCCCTATGCTCAGGTCTATCTCGACTCGTTGAAGAAAGTGCGGGATTTCTGGCAGGAGCCGAGCTATGCCCAGCTTCTTCAGGCCATGCAGAAGCGCGTTCACACTTACGTTGTCGCCGGCAGCGGCACCGCACAAGAAGCGCTCGACGGCCTGCTGAAGGATTGGACGGAAGTTTTCAAGGACGACGGTAAACTCTAGGGGGGAAACCCTCAAGGAGCCTTTGCTGCACCAACGTCTCACCCTGGGGGGTGGGGTTCGCCCTACCCCCGCTTTTTCCGCGCTCCGATTCCGTGAGGCTCCGCGATGCTTCGCTCCGCAACGCCGCTGCGGGGGATGACCGACCGAACGCTTGCTTGGTTGTTTATCGGCCCAACGATCCTTCTGTTGCTGGCCTTCAACCTGTTCCCGTTGATTTGGACGATTATCCTCTCCTTCACCAACTACCGCGCTAATCGCCCCAGTGCCGCGATTTCGGGAGTTGGTTTCGATAATTATTCCCGGCTGATGAACGACGAGGCCGTGTGGGGCTATTTGCAATCCACCGCGCATTTCGTCGTCGGCTCGATCGTGCTGCAAGTCGCGTTAGGGTTTGCGTTGGCGCTGCTGATCGACAAGAAATTCCGGGGCCATAGCTTTTGGACAACGGCGATTCTCATGCCAATTATGCTGTCGCCTGCCGTTGTTGGCACGTTCTGGACGTATTTCTTCCAGCCGCAATATGGGATTTTTAACTACATCATCATATTCTTTTCCGGCGTTGAAAATTTCACCATGCTCGGTAATGTTAATTTAGCCCCTTGGGCGATTATTCTGGTCGATACCTGGATGTGGACGCCGTATGTGATGCTGCTGCTGCTGGCCGGGTTACGCTCTATACCGCCTTATATTTACGAGGCGGCAGAAATTGATCGTGCCTCCGGGTTTCGGCTGTTTTTCCGCATTACCCTGCCGATGGTCATGCCCTTTCTCGTGCTGGCGGTGCTGTTTCGGCTGATCGAGAATTTCAAAATGTTCGATCTGGTCAATCAATTGACCAACGGCGGCCCAGGCTCTGCCACCGAGCTTGCCTCGATCAACTTAAAACGGCAGGCGTTTGAAATGTGGCGCACCGGCTATAGCTCCGCCTTCGCCATGCTGCTGTTCGTTTCGATTTATGGGCTGTCGAACATCGTCGTGCGGTATCTGGAGAAGGTGAAGCAACGATGAGCTGGCCCCTAAAACCTATGCCCCTCACACCCGTGCCCGGCCCACTGGAGCCACGCCCCTGGACCCGGCGGATCGCAGGAATGCTGGTGATAGCCTATGCGCTCATCAGCCTCATTCCGCTCGCTTGGATCGTTCTCACCAGCTTCCGCACGCCCGAAGACGCCATTTCCTACCCGCCGAAGGTGCTGGCGGAGCCTTCCTTGGTTGGCTACGTCAACCTCTTCACGACCCGCACGCGCGTAACCCCGGAGCAAATGGCGGCAGCCCCACCCGCGCAGAGTTGGTACGAATCCCTAATTCGCGACCAGGGCATGTTGATGGCCGGGCCGTCGCGGTTTTTCGACCGTTATGTGAACTCGCTGATCGTCGGCTTCGGTTCGACGTTTCTGGCGATTGTGCTCGGCACGATGACCGCCTACGCCCTGTCGCGGTTCAAAGTGCCGGGTAAGAACGATCTGCTGTTCTTCATTCTCTCCACGCGCATGATGCCGCCCATCGCTATCGCCATTCCCGTGTTTCTAATGTACCGAGAAGTGGGGCTGAACGACACCTACCTGGGGCTAACGCTGCTCTACACCGTCGTCAACCTGTCGCTATCGGTCTGGCTGCTGAAGGGGTTTATGGACGAAATCCCGCGTGAATACGAAGAGGCGGCGATGGTGGATGGCTATAGCCGCTTCCAAGCCTTTATCAAAATCGTCCTGCCGCAAGCCGCCACGGGCATCGCCACCACGTCTATTTTCTGCCTGATTTTCGCTTGGAACGAGTATGCCTTCGCGCTGCTGCTCACCAGTGGCAACGCGCAAACTGCTCCGCCCTTCATTCCCACGATCATCGGGGAAGGCGGGCTGGATTGGGCCGCGATGGCCGCCGGAACCACGCTGTTTCTGCTGCCCGTGCTGGTGTTCACTGTCTTACTCCGCAAGCACTTACTGCGCGGCATTACCTTTGGAGCAATCCGTAAATGACGCGCCCCGTTCCGCAACCGCCCCAGCAACGGCTATTTTCCCGCCGCCGGGTGGAGCGCACCGCCCTCGCGCTCATCGGCCTGGGGCTGCTGATGATGGCACAGCCGTTTTTTATGGTGCTGTTCACCTATTCGCTGCTGGTGACATTGATTGGAACCGTTGGGTTCGCCCTCTCAAACTATCTGCCGGAGTAGGCGCTATGACGGCTATCGCGTTAAAATCGTTACGGCGGGCGTTTGGCAGCTTCGTTGCAGTGAAAGATATAGACCTTACGATTGAGGACGGTAAATTCGTTGTGCTGCTCGGCCCGTCCGGCTGCGGTAAAACCACGACACTGCGGATGATCGCTGGGCTTGAGATGCCCTCCGCCGGGCAAATCTTGCTCGATAGCGCGGATGTCACCTATGTCCGCCCGCGCGACCGCGATATTGCGATGGTGTTCCAACTTTTCGCGCTCTACCCCCATATGACCGTGCGGGAGAACCTCGCCTTTCCGCTGGAAAACGAGCGGCTGAAACGGGCGGAGATTGAGCGGCGTATTGCCGACACGACGGCAATGCTTCGGATCGACCATCTCCTCAACAGCCGCACCGGCGGCCTGTCGGGCGGCGACCGTCAGCGCGTAGCCTTGGGCCGGGCCATTGTGCGCCAACCGAAGGCGTTTTTGATGGATGAGCCGCTCGGCACCCTTGATGCGGAGTTCCGCGAGCTGATGTGCATCGAGTTGCGTAAGCTGCACAATCGCCTTCGCACGACCACGGTGTTCGTCACGCACGATCAGGACGAGGCTATGGCCCTCGCCGATCATATCGTTGTGATGAAGGACGGTGAAATACAACAGTCAGACACGCCAGAGGGTATCTACACCTTCCCCGCAACTATGTTCGTGGCGAACTTTATCGGTCGCCCGCCGATGAATTTTCTAACGGTCGAAGGGGCGGTTCAAGCTGGGGCAACAGACGTGCAGGTTGCGGGGCAGGCGGTGAAAATCCCAACACTCCGTGGGAGTGCGGCCCGCGCCGTTATCGGTATTCGGCCCAGTCAGCTTAGAGTAAGCGATACGGGCACGCTCGCGGGTAAGATCGTCGCGGCTGAGTTCTTCGGCTCCCACCAAATCGCAACCCTTACCACCGACGCCGGGACCGTGAAGGTTGAGACCGACCGCAACGCCCGGCTGACCCCAGGGCAAACCCTGCGCCTTCGCCTAGAGACGGAGCGCATCGTGCTTTTCGATGCCGAGAGCGAAAAGCTGCTTGCCAGCGATACGAGTTTAGCCCGCGCGTTTGGAGGGTATCATGGCTAGCCTTACCTTTGCCGCCGTCACCAAATCTTTCGGCCCCGTGCGCGCGGTCGATGGACTGGATCTGTCCATCCGGGATGGAGAATTCTTCGTTATCCTCGGCCCGAGCGGCGCGGGCAAGACCACCAGCCTGCGCCTGCTGGCCGGGCTTGAAACCCCCGATCACGGCAAGATATTTATGGATGGAAGGGATGTAACCGGCCTTCACCCTGCCGCCCGCGATGTCGCCTTTGTTTTTCAGCAATACTCGCTCTATCCGCACTTGAGCGTGCGCGACAATATCGCCTTCCCCCTCCGCGCCCCTGGTCGCCGCCTGCCGGAAACAGAGATTGCCGTTAAAGTTGCCGAAGTCGCGGCCCTGCTCCATATCGAGAGTAAACTGGATAGCAAAGCGACTACTTTGTCAGGGGGCGAGATGCAGCGGGTTGCCATTGGCCGCGCGCTGGTCCGCCAGCCTCAGTTATTTTTGATGGACGAGCCGCTATCATCGCTTGATGCCAAACTGCGTGAAGAGCTGCGAGTGGAGTTGAAACGCCTGCAACGCCGCCTCGGCACAACCCTAGTCTATGTCACCCACGATCAAGTAGAGGCACTCACGCTAGCCGACCGGATTGCCGTGATGGAAGCCGGGCGGATTGGCCAAATCGGCACACCGGAGCACATCTACGACCGCCCGGAGACGCTCGCCGTTGCCCGGCGTTTAGGCTCACCGCCGATGAACATTCTCACCCCAGCCGTGCTGGGGCCAGACAGCAGCCACGTGCCCGCCGCAACGGCCCATGTGGCGATCCGGCCCGAAGACGTGCGCGTGAGCGTCGATGCCCTCACCCCAGCGGGGCAAGTCTTCCGAGCCATCGAACACTCCCTCGTTACCCGGATTCTGGTGGCCGAACAGGGCGATTTAGAAGTGCGCGCGCTGGTGCGCGCGGACCAACCAATTCTCCCTGGTCAGGACATAGGCATCACCTTCCCACTGGCGCACTGCCAGTTCTTCGACCGCAGCGGCAACCGCATTTCTGCTTAACCGAACAAGAATAATTCATGAGGAAACGACCATGAAAACAGACTTTGTTCTACAGTGTATTTTAGCGCTTCAACAGGCTATCGAGACCCATCAAGCCGACATCGAGTCCCTGGACCGGGAGATCGGCGACGGCGACCATTTGATCAATATTCGGCGCGGCTGCACCGTGGTTGTGGCGATGATCGAAGATCTGCGGCCCCTCCCCCCCCACGAAGCGTTTACCCGTATCGGCAAAAAGCTGCTCTCCAGCATCGGCGGGGCGTCCGGTCCGCTGATTGCCAGCTTCTTTCTAGCGATGGGCGACAGTTTACGCGCCAGCGAGCAAGAGACGATCACCGCCACCAATTTTTCCCCCGCCTTCTCTGCCGGGGTCGAGGCGATTTGCCTGCGCGGCAAAGCCAGTTTGGGGGAAAAAACCATGCTGGATGTGCTGATCCCCGTGGCAAAAACCTTCGCGGGCCTTGCAGGACAAGCCGATACGCCCGCCATCTGCCACGCCTTACGCGCTGAAGCCCTCAAAGGGATGCTGAGCACGAAGGATATGCTGGCAACCAAAGGCCGCGCCGCCTTCCTGGGGGAACGCGCCATCGGCCACATTGATCCCGGTGCCAAATCCTGCCAAGTCGCCATAACGGCGATTTGTGATACGGTTGAACAGGCTATCGGCGCGTCCACGACCACCGCAGTTGCCTAGGGAGCCAGAAAACATGAAAAAATTTCTAAACAGCACCGATAGTTTAATTGCCGAAAGCGTCGCCGGCCTCGTGCGCGCCCATCCCGATCTCGTTACCGCCTCCTTCGAGCCGACCTTCGTCAGCCGCAAAACGCCTGCGACCGCGAAAGTCGGTCTCATTTCAGGCGGCGGCTCTGGCCATGAGCCGTTGCACTGCGGCTTTATCGGCAGGGGTATGTTGGATGCGGCCTGCGTTGGGCAAGTCTTCACGTCTCCAACCCCCGATCAAATGATCGCAGCGGCGGAAGCGGTGGATACGGGCAAGGGCATTCTGTTCATCGTAAAAAATTACGCGGGCGACAGCATCAATTTCCAGATGGCGAGCGAGATGCTCGAAATCGAGAATAAAATGGTCATGGTTGATGACGACGTGGCGGTGGAAAGCTCCACCTTCTCGGTCGGACGGCGCGGGGTTGCGGGGACCACCATCGTCGAAAAAATCGTCGGGGCCGCCGCCGAAGAAGGCCGTGATTTAACCGAGTGCAAAGCGATTGCCGATCACGTCAACAAACATTGCGCCTCGATGGGCGTCGCCCTCACGTCCTGTATCGTGCCCGCAGCGGGCCGACCGACCTTCGATATCGCCGAGGATGAAATCGAGATGGGGGTTGGTATTCATGGCGAGCCGGGTCGCCGTCGCGAAAAATTCAAAGCCGCCGATGCCATCGTGAGCGATCTGCTGGAGGCGATTCTGGCAGACCTGAAACCGACGCGCGGTGCAGAGGTACTCCTCCACGTCAACGGCTTCGGCGCAACCCCACTGATCGAGCTTTATCTTCTATTCAACAGCGCCGCGAAAATCCTAGACGCGCGCGGGTTGCATATCGAGCGCTCGCTGGTCGGAAACTACACCACCGCTCTCGAAATGGCCGGGGCCTCCCTCACCCTCTGCGTCTTGGATGCGGAAATGAAACGGCTATGGGACGCGCCGGTTCACACGGCAGCCCTGCGCTGGGGGATTTGAGAAGCCTTTAGCGCTGCCTTGACCCTAGCCCCATAACCAAAACCCCCGGCTGTTACCAGTCGGGGGGTTTTTTGGTTGCGGGGGCAGGATTTGAACCTGCGGCCTTCAGGTTATGAGCCTGACGAGCTACCGGGCTGCTCCACCCCGCGTTTGTCTATTTGTCCTATCGCGCGTTGCGCTACTTGAGGA
>JAAFIC010000026.1 GCA_013298565.1 Alphaproteobacteria bacterium
CATCCTTTGGCGCGGGCGATTATCGCGGCAGCAGCGCAGGAAGGCTTGAGCCTCCCCACCGTTACGGGCGTTACCGCTTATCCGGGGCAAGGGGTGCGGGGAGAGGTTGCGGGCGCTCCGGTTCTGCTCGGAACCGAAGCGTTTTTGGCCGACAATGGCGTTTTGGTGCAGGCGTTTTCGGCAGAAGCCTCGGCGCTCAGTCTTCAGGCAAAAAGCGTGTTGTTTATCGCGTATGGGGGCCGTCTTGCTGGCGTGATCGCCGTGGCCGATCCCGTGAAGCCAGGGGCGAAGGCAGCGCTGGCGGCGTTGCGCGCGCAAGGGTTGATCCTTGCGATGATCACTGGCGACCGCGACACAACCGCCCGCGCGATTGCAGCAGATTTGGGTATTGATGAGGTCATCGCAGGCGTGTTGCCCACGGGCAAGCTGGCGGCGCTGCACAGTCTCCGCGCGGCGCATGGCCCTGTGTTGTTCGTGGGGGACGGGATCAATGACGCCCCAGCGTTGGCGGAAGCCGATGTGGGCCTTGCACTTGGCACGGGTACGGATATTGCTATCGACGCCGCCGATATGGTGTTGATGGGCGGGGCGTTGTCGGGGGTTTCTGCCGCGTTATCGCTTGCGCGGGCGACCCTGCGGACGATCCGCCAGAACCTGTTTTGGGCTTTTGCCTATAACGTCGCGCTCCTGCCGCTCGCTGCCGTGGGCTATCTCTCGCCAATGCTGGCCGCTGGGGCCATGGCGGGATCGAGCTTGTTTGTTTTGGGGAATGCGCTGCGGTTGCGCCGCTTTCGGGGGGAGGGCGTGTTATGAGGATTGGTCAGGCGGCATCGGCTACGGGCGTTTCCGCCAAAATGATCCGTTATTACGAAAGCATCGGCCTGCTCCCGCCAATGGGCCGCACCGAGGCGGGCTATCGGGTCTATGGCCCTTTAGATTTGCACAGTTTACGCTTCATTCGCCGCGCGCGCGATTTGGGGTTTAGCATCGAGACGATCACCGAGCTTCTGGCCCTCTGGCGCGACCGCTCCCGCCACAGCGCCGACGTAAAACGCTTGGCGGAGGCGCAGATTGCGATGCTTCAGGCAAAAATAGAGGCGTTGCAAAGCATGGTCGGAACCCTGTCGCACCTCGCCCACGGCTGTCACGGCGACGGTCGCCCGGACTGCCCGATCTTGGAGGATCTTGCTGCGGGTTCGTAAAAGTGCTACAAAAACCCCATGTTTACGTGGGATGAAGGCAAGCGCCAGAGCAACATCGCAAAGCACGGTGTGGACTTTGAGCTTGATGGAGACAGGGTTATGACAGCTAAAAAAGCCCCTTCTATTGCCTCTCTGAGCGATGAAGAAGATGCGGCGATTACGGCAGCGGCCCTTCTGGATGCCGATAATCCACCGCTGACCGATGCTGAACTTGCGCGCCTCTGCCCACTGGCCGAGGCGCTCCCCGGCATCGCGGCGGCGCTTGCCAATCGCCCTGGGCGTCCGCGTAAGGAGGCCCCGAAGGTCGCCCTTTCCTTACGGCTCGACCCGGACCTTGTGGCGGCGATGCGGACCTCCGGGCGGGGTTGGCAAGCGCGGGTGAATGCCACTCTGCGCCAAACTTATGGGTTGGATCGAAGCGATTAGATTACACCCTCGGCCTCACCCGGTTTCCTCCGAATGGTCGATCAGGCCAACGCCCTTGCGGATTTCGATTCGCCTTTCAAACGTGTCCGAAACGCTGCGGCGGTGGGAGATGAGCAGCAAGGTCTGGCCGCGCCATATCTGCCGCAACCCTGCCGTCACCGCGTGTTCGGACGGCTCATCGAGCGAGTTCAAGGCTTCGTCCAGCAGCAGAATCGGCGCGTCGCTGAGGAGCGCGCGGGCGAGGGCAAGGCGCTGGCCTTCCCCCTGGCTGAACGGCTCGCCCCGCGCGCCCATGCGGGTGGCAAGCCCCTGCGGCGCAGCAGCAATGCGCCCGGCAAGCCCGCAGGCCGTGAGAAGTTCCTCCCACTGCGCCTCGCTTAAGTCGCGCCCCAAGCTGATATTCTCCGCGACCGTGCCGGGGAAGAACACGCCGGTGGAGCGGTGCAGCATAAACAGCCGCTTGCGGTCGGCAAGGCTCACCGTGTCGAGCGGGCGACCGTCTAGCAGAAGGCGGCCTTCGGTAGGGGTTTGCACCCCCAACAGCAGCGCGAAGAGTGTGGATTTTCCCGAACCACTTTCGCCGAACAGCGCCACCTGTTCCCCTGCCTGCACTGTGAGGGTGACGTTTCGCATCAGCCATTTGCCCTCTGCATCTTGCAGGCCAAGGTTTTCGAGCGTGAGGGTTTTGAACGTGGCAGGCGCAGGTGGGTGGGCGGTAGGCGGCGCTTCGGCCCCCAAGGTGAGGGCAAGGCGCTCGTAAGCGTTGCGCCCATCAATCAACAGCGGTGCGGCCTCCCCAATCTTGGCAAGGCACGGGAAGACGAGCGCGGCGTAGTAGAGAAAAATCAGCACGGTCGCCAGCGTCTTCGGCTCAGTCTCGCGTTCCAAGAACAGCATGACCAAGCAGGCAGCAGACGCGAGGGCGACGAACAGGTCAATCGCCGCGAAATACAGCGTTTGCCGGTGCCATAGCAGCAGCCCGCGCTGGTTCATGGCTCTCACAAGCGTCAGCGTGCGCCGAAAGAACCAGCCGCGCGCAACGCCGAAGCGCAAATCCAGGCTGCGCTGCTGTAAGCCGGTGATCCAGGTAAGGAAATTCTCCTGGTTCTTCATCTGCGCGAGAAAAGCCAGCTTGCGCCAGCGGGCGTAAACGACGATCAGCGCCGATAGCAGCAGAATTTCGATCAGCAGCACTAACCCCAGGGGCGGGTGCAGCAGCGTGAGCATGCTGATCATCAGCACCAGTTGCACGAGGGCGAGACTTGCGCCAATCACCACGTCCTTAATCAGCCGCTGAACGGTTTCAACGTCGCCGGTCGCGGCGGCCACCACGCGCCCAACGCCAAGATCGGCAATCTCCTGGGCGGGGCCGCGCAGCAGGTGGCGGGCGATTCGGGCGCGCAGCGCGCGGATAAGCCGTTCGGAAAGGCGGGTGGATGCCGTTTCTTCCGACACCCGCACACCGAACACAGTGAACTCTAGCGCGGCAACAGCCAGCATAAACATCATCAGAATGCTCAGGCTGGGCAGCCATTCGTGAGCGGTGATGATCCAGGCGGGAATCGGGTCGGGCGGCAGTAGAATTTGCAAGGGCAGTGGGCGGAGCACGACCAGCAAGGTTTGAACGGTCGCGAGCACTAGGCAGGCCGTCAGCCGCCGCCGATAGGCCGGGTCGGTCTGCGTGAGAAGGCGGTCGATGGCAGCGAGGCTCATGGCGGGTCCATTACGGTATTGAGTAGAAATCCTGAAAACTCTGCCTTTATGCGGTTGCGGCGTGCCCGCGCGCAAGCCACTCTGTTGTTCATGAACGCCCCCGCCGAACCGCTATGGTCCGATACGCTCACCTGCCGACGTGGCGGGCGGCGCGTGTTTACCGATCTTGCCTTTCGGGTCGCGCCGGGGGAGGCGTTGATCGTGACCGGACCAAACGGGGCCGGAAAATCTAGCCTGCTGCGGCTGCTGGCGGGGTTAGGGCAACCAGCGGAAGGCGCGATTTACTGGGGTAGAGCCAATATTGCCGATGATCCCGTGAGCCACCGCGCTCGTACCGCCTACCTGGGGCATCTCGACGCTATTAAACCGCGCGCCACTGTGGCCGATCATCTGGCGCTAGCCGCAACCCTCGCCGGGACCGACGCGGGCAACGTGCCCGCTGTGGCCGAGCGTATCGGCTTGAGCGGCTTGCTGGCGCGGCCTGGGCGATTGCTTTCTGCCGGGCAACGCCGCCGCGTCGGCTTAGGGCGCTTGCTGCTGTCGGGCGCAACCCTATGGTTGCTGGACGAGCCGACGAATGCGCTGGATACTGCGGGTCAAACCCTGCTGGTAGGGCTGTTGCGCGCGCATTTGGCGGGCGGTGGAATGATCGTCGCGGCCACCCATCAGGCGCTGGACCTTGCGGGGCGCAAGTTGGTTCTCCCTGGTTTCGTTTCGCCAGAAACCATAAAAGTGAACAGCGTTATTGCCACACTCGAAAATTCTTGAAACTTTTTCTGAAAATTAACCATATTTTATTTGTTGTGTAGCTTTATTACCATTATGTCTTACGGTTATCAGAATGAGTAGGGTTGGCTATCATGTGGTCTTTCAATAATATCAGCATTCGCAAGCTCATGCTCATCATCTTCCTGCTTCCGTCGCTAACCATGTTGGGCTTTGCGGGAGTGGTGGTTGTTGAAAAGCGGCGCGTAGCGACCAACCTCGAAGTATTCGAGGTAATGGCCCGATTGAGCGTCTCCTACAGTATGCTCGTTCACGAGCTTCAAAAGGAGCGTGGTATATCCAGCGTGTTTGTGAGCAGTGGTGGCAAAAATTTTCCTGATGAACTCAAGTACCAACGCACGGCAACCGATACCGCCAGAGTTACTTTCGAGATTGCTTCTAAAAATTTAATCGTTCCTAACAACGTAAAATTCTTGAAACTGAGCGCACAAGCGACTGAAAAAGTAGCGTTGCTAGAAGATCAGCGCAGAAAAATTGATGCTATGGCAATAAATTCTAGCCAAATCGTGATGTATTTTACTGACACGATTACGCAATTATTGAGTGTCATCCCCGTGATGAGTGATTTCTCTGATGACTCTGTCTTATCACTGAATTTACAAGGTTATATTGCTCTCACGCGGGCCAAAGAACAAGCGGGGCAAGAGCGGGCTGCCGGTAGGGCCGGTATTTCTGCGGGTAAGCTCGATCTTGCTCTATTCAAGCGGCTTCAAAGCGCTGGGGCAGAGCAGAATGCTTACCTAAATGTCTTTTTCTCGCTGGTTGATGATGACTTGCGCGGCATATTCGAGCGGACGGTAGTGGGTACACCTGTTGCCGACGTTGAGCGGATGCGCCAGATTGCCATTGATAGTTATACCTCCGGCACAGTCGGCACGCTCACCGGTGTAGAGTGGTTCAACGCTGCAACAGCGCGCATGGATCTGTTTCATAAAGTTGAACTTATTGTTGGCGAGCGGCTGATTGCTCAATCAACAGCAAAACGGCTCAACGCCGAGCGCGTGTTGTTGCTCGATATTAGTGTTGCTGGGTTAGCGATTTTAATAGCGGCTGCCGCTGCCTTGATGATTGCACGTTCGATTTCGCGCAGTTTGCTCGGCCTGTCGGCAACGATGACGAAACTCGCGAGTGGCGATCTGTTGGTGACTGTGCGCGGCGACACGCGCCGCAACGAAGTGGGCGTGATGGCCCGCGCGGTGCAAGTGTTCAAGAATAACGCGATTGAAGTGGCAGAACGCCGCTCCCTTCAAGAGAAAGAGCGCGCCCAAGCGGAGCAAGAAAAGCGCCGCGCCTTGCTGGATATGGCAGAAACCGTGGAGCGCGAAACGGCAAGCGTGGTCGCGCAGGTAACGGGCGGCGTTGGGATTATGCAGGCCGACTCGGTGAAAATGGCGCAATCCGCCGAAGCGGTCAGCAACAATGCACAGAATGTCGCAGTGGCCTCGCAACGCGCCCTCACGAACGCTCATGCCGTGGTGGGTGCGGCGGAACAGTTGGATGCGTCGATCCGCGAGATCGGCGTGAACGTCGTCAGGTCCAGCACCATCACGTCTCAAGCCGTTACAAAAGGCCAGCAGGTTCAGGTCAGCATCCGGTCGTTATCCGATGCGGTGGCCCGTATCGGCGATGTTGTGAGTATGATCCAGCAGGTCGCCAGCCAGACTAATCTGCTTGCGCTCAACGCCACAATCGAGGCGGCGCGGGCCGGCGATGCGGGCAAGGGTTTCGCGGTGGTGGCTCAGGAGGTGAAAGCGCTGGCGAACCAAACGGCGCGATCAACCGAAGAAATCACCCGCCAGATTGCCGAGATTCAAACCGCAACCGACAGCGCCGTCGGCTCGGTCTCGGAAATCGGCCACACGATTGGCGAGATCAGCAGCATTGGCGGTGCCATCGCCGCCGCTATCGAAGAACAATCGGCAGCGACGCAGGAAATCACCCGCAACATCCGCGAAACCAGCGATGCCGCTCAGGAAGTCGCTCGGAGGATTGCCGAAGTCTCGAAGGAGGCGGAAGCAAACGGCGGCCAATCGGCGGCATTGCGTGTCCAGACCGATGCTTTATCGTCTAGCGTCAGTGGGTTACAGGAAATGCTGGTGCATGTTGTGCGGACTTCTGTTGAAGAAGCCAACCGCCGTAGCCCCACCCGTGTAGCGACCAATATGGTTGCCGCATAGGACGAACACGATACCCCTTGGCCTTGCCCGCGTGCTCGGTGTAGGGTCAGGCCCGATTGACGTTATTCGGACGATAGCCTCCATGCGCCGCCTGTTTCTGCCCGTTCTGCTGGTTCTGCCGCTGGCTCTTGCCGGTTGCTCGTCGTTGGGATCGAAGGATGAAGATCCGAACATCTACGTCGAAGCGCCTGTGGAAAAGCTCTATAACGACGCGATGGACGCGATGCTGGCGGAGAAATATGAAGCCGCCGGTCGCCAGTTCGATGAAGTTGAGCGCCAGCACCCCTATTCCGTCTGGGCCACCAAAGCGCAGCTCATGTCTGGCTACACGATGTATCTGCGGGATCGGTTCGACGATGCGATCATCGCGATGGAGCGGTTTATTCAGCTTCATCCCAGCAGCCGCGATACGCCCTACGCCTATTACGTCAAAGCTATTAGTTACTACGCTCAAATCGCCGATGTAACGCGCGACCAAAGCCTGACCGAAAAGGCAATGGAATCGCTGAACGAAGTAGTGCGCCGCTATCCCGATACCGGCTATGCCCGCGATGCCCGCGTTAAGATCGACCTGACCCGCGACCATATGGCGGGCAAGGAAATGGAAATCGGGCGTTTTTACTTGCGGACGGAACAATATACGGCGGCAATCAATCGGTTCCGCCGCGTTGTCGATCAATATCAAACCACCACGCACGTACCGGAAGCCCTCCTACGCTTAACCGAAATCTATCTGGCCCTGGGGCTGAAGGACGAAGCGCAGGCAACAGCGGCAGTCTTGGGGCATAATTACCCTGGCTCGGACTGGTACGCCGAATCTTACGGGATGGTGACGGGCGGCAAGCGCCCGATGCAAAGTGGCGGCGGTCGTGGTTGGTTCGGGCGGCAGCTCGATACCGTCACGAACTTTTTTTAGCCCTCGATGCTCACTCGCCTCGGCATCCGCGATGTGGTGCTGATCGACCGGCTCGATCTCGATGTTGCGTCGGGCCTTTCAGTGTTGACTGGGGAAACCGGCGCGGGGAAATCAATCTTGCTCGATGCCCTCGGCCTCGCCTTGGGCGCGCGGGCCGATAGCAGCCTTATCCGTCATGGGGCCGGGCCTGCGATTGTAACGGCAGAATTCGAGCTTCCCGAGGGCCACCCGGCCTGGGCGCTGTTGCGCGAACAGGGGATCGACACCGAAGACGGGCAAATTCTGCTCCGCCGCACGCTTGGCCTAGATGGGCGCGGGCGGGCCAGCGTCAACGATCAATCGGTTAGCGTCGGTTTCTTACGCAGCCTCGGCGCGGCCTTGGTGGAAATCCAGGGCCAGTTCGACCAGCACGCACTAATGGACCCGGCTAATCACCGCGCTATTCTCGATCAGTTCGGCGGGTTGCTCGATAGCGTCGGCGGCGTTCGTGCGGCTTATCGGCTGTGGCAAGCGGCGCGCGGGGCGCGCGGGGCGGCGGAATCGGCGCTGGAGCGGGCGCGGGCGCAGGAAGAATACCTCCGGCATGTCGTCGCCGAGCTTCAGCAGTTAGCCCCCGAACCGGGGGAGGAGACTGAGCTTGCTGACCGTAGAGCGCGCCTGCAAAATCGCGCCAAACTACTCTCTACCTTGCAGTCGGCTTTGAATGATCTTGCGGGCGAAAATGGCGCGGAAAACCGCCTGCTCGCCGCCTCCCGCACGCTCTCCCGCGCGCCTGGGAACGATCCGGCGATTGATACGATCATCACGGCCCTGGAACGGTCCAGCACCGAGCTTGCCGACGCCACCGATGGGCTGGAGCGGTTAATGCGCGCCGATGGCTGGTCCGAAGGCGAGTTGGAGCGCATCGAAGATCGGCTGTTCGCCTTGCGCGCCGCCGCTCGCAAGCATCAGGTGAGCGCCGCCGATTTGCCCGGTCTTGCCGAAAAGCTCAAGGCCGATCTCACGGCGCTCGATGCTGGCGAGGGGCAGTTGAAGGCGCTGCTGGCGGAAGAGCGGCTAACCCGCGCCGCCTATCTTGAAGCGGCAACCACCCTCAGCGCCTGCCGTCAGGAAGCGGCGGGACGCCTTGCCGTTGCGGTCACGAGCGAGTTGGTTCCCCTTAAGCTCGACAAAGCTCGGATTACCGTTGAAGTCGCCCCCCAGCCGGAAGCGGCTTGGGGGCCGGAAGGGCGCGATAAAATCGCCTTCCTTATCGCCACCAACCCCGGCGCGGCCCCTGGCCCGCTGGCGAAAGTGGCCTCGGGCGGCGAACTCTCACGCTTCCTGTTGGCCCTCAAAGTCGTGCTTGCCGGCACTTCCCCTGTGCCGACCCTCGTGTTCGATGAGGTCGATAGCGGTATCGGCGGCGCGGTGGCAGCGGCGGTGGGCGAACGCCTAAAGCGCCTCGGCGATCACCTGCAAGTGCTGGTCATCACGCACAGCCCGCAAGTGGCGGCTTTGGGCGCGCACCATTGGCGCGTTCAGAAAAAACAAACGAGCGCCGACACGCGCGTGACCACCAGCATCGACCTGTTGCCGCTGCCCGCGCGCCGGGAGGAAATCGCGCGAATGCTGTCGGGTGCCGACATCACCAACGAAGCCCGCGCGGCGGCGGATCGGTTGTTGGGGTTCTCTTTTGGAAAGCTGGCTTAGAGTTCGCGCGCAATATCCACGTAGATTTTCTTGATGTCGAGGCGCGCCTTTGGCGACCAAACGAGTTTAGCGGCCATACGAACGGCCCGTCTTTGCCTCCTCACGGGCTTCCGCCAGAACTTCGTCAAAATCGACGGTCGTGGGTTCTCCGCTAGCCTTGCCCTCAGCCCAAAGCTTCCGCAGATGCTCAATATCGCTCTTGCGAGTCTGCCACTTTGCAGACCAATCACGCAAAGCTTCGCGCACGACCTCGCTGCCGCTGGCGTAAGCGCCGCTCTGCACAGCATCACGGATAAGCTCCGCTTGCTGGGGTGTCATCGCAACACTCACTTTCTCGACGTTAGCCATGAGGCACCTCCATCTGCGTATGGTGGTAAAGATTACTACCAAGCCGACGCCCTGCCAAGGATTTCGAGCGGGCTTCGTGGCAGGGTGAGAGGGGTCGTAAAGACCTTGCTCTTCGCTAAGAGAAATGGGATTCCCAAGGGGCCAGCCCCTTGGGCTGGGGTTTGGGGGCAGCGCCCCCAATCAGCACAAGATGAGGCCGACCATGACCACCGACAAGATCGCCATTGACGCGCTCACCGAAGCCGAGGCTAAAGCGGAGCTGGCGCGGCTCGCGTCGGAGATTGCGCGGCATGATCGGCTGTATCACGGCCAGGACGCGCCGGAGGTGGATGATGCCAGTTATGATGGCTTGCGCCAGCGCAATCAGGCGATTGAGGCGCGGTTTCCGGCCTTAAAACGCCTGGATTCACCGAGTTTGACGGTCGGGGCGGCGGTCAGTTCCGGCTTTGCCAAAGTGCGCCATGCGCGCCCGATGCTGTCGCTAGATAATGCTTTTGCCGATAGCGATGTTGCGGATTTCTTCGACAGTATCCGGCGGTTTCTGGAGCGCGATTTCGCGGCGGATCCGGCGCTCACCTTAGCGGTGGTGGCGGAACCGAAGATTGATGGGTTGTCGCTGTCCTTACGCTACGAAAACCGCGTGCTGGTGCAGGCGGCAACGCGCGGCGACGGCAGCGAGGGCGAGGATGTGACCGCCAACGTCCGAACCATTACCGAAATTCCGACAACGCTAAACGACACGGCCCCGGCGGGCGTTCTGGAGGTTCGCGGCGAAGCCTATATGCGCCGGGCGGATTTTGGGCGCCTGAACGAAACCCAGGCCGCTGCGAACGAAAAAATCTTCGCCAATCCGCGCAATGCGGCAGCGGGTAGCTTACGCCAGTTGGACCCGCGCATTACGGCCACGCGCCCGCTGGCGTTTTTCGCCTATGCCTCGGGCGAGAGCGATGCGCCGTTAGCGGAAAGCCATTGGCAGTTTTTGGCAAACCTTAAAGCCTGGGGCTTCCCGGTCAATGAGCGCTCGCGCCGCTGCGAGGGCCTGGACGCCGTGCTGGAGTTCTACCGCGAGATTGGCAATCACCGCGCCGACCTGCCCTATGACATTGATGGCGTGGTTTATAAGGTGGATCGCTACGATTGGCAGGCGCGGTTAGGCTTCGTCTCCCGCGCGCCGCGTTGGGCCATCGCCCATAAATTCCCAGCGGAACAGGCCCGCACGCGGCTAAAGGCCATTTCCATCCAAGTCGGGCGAACGGGGGCGCTAACCCCGGTTGCAGAACTGGAGCCAATTACCGTGGGCGGTGTCGTGGTGGCGCGGGCGACCCTGCATAACGAAGATGAGGTGGCGCGAAAAGACGTGCGCGTTGGCGATCTCGTGCTGGTTCAGCGCGCGGGCGACGTTATTCCGCAAGTGCTGGGGCCGGTTCTGAGCGAACGCCCGGAGGGAACTGAGCCTTACAGTCTTCCCCACGTCTGCCCCGTTTGCGGCTCGGCGGCGCTGCGGCGGGAAGGGGAGGTGGCGCGGCGCTGCACGGGCGGGTTGGTCTGTTCGGCGCAAGCCGTAGAGCGGCTTCGGCACTTCGTTTCCCGCGATGGGTTCGACATCGAAGGTTTGGGCGAAAAGCATATCCAGGCGTTTTTCGACGATGGCCTAGTGCGAACGCCCGCCGATCTGTTTCGTTTGGAGGAAAAACATACGGATTTGCGGGACCGGGACGGCTGGGGCGCGCAATCCCTCCGCAATCTCTATACGGCGATAGCCGCGCGGCGGCACATCGCCTTCGAGCGGTTTCTGTTCGCCCTCGGCATTCCACAAATCGGCCAAGCCACGGCCAAGCTGCTCGCCCACCATTATGGCAGTTTCGAGGCTTTGCGCGCGGCACTGCGGGCGGCGCGGGAGCCGGACGCAAGCGCGCTTCAGGAGTTGCGCGCTATCAACGGTATCGGCACCAGTATGGCCGCCGATTTGGTGGCGTTTTTCGCCGAAGACCATAACGAAGCTCTGCTGAACGATCTCTTAGGCTTCATCATTATCGCCCCTGCCGAACGGCCCGCTGTGAGCGCCGAAAGCCCCGTTGCGGGCAAGACTGTGGTGTTCACCGGCGAGCTAACCAGCATCACTCGGCGCGAGGCAAAAGCCCAGGCCGAGCGGCTGGGGGCGAAAGTGGCGGGGTCCGTCTCCGCTAAAACCGATTATGTCATCGTTGGGTTAGAGGCCGGCTCCAAAGCTAAAAAAGCCGCCGAACTGCAACTCACCCTGTTGACGGAAGCCGAATGGTTAACGCTTATTGGATAGAATGGTGGGTGGATCAAACGGGAGAGACTGAATGGCGCTGCAAGGCGGGCAAGTGACCCTGACCGGCCTCGATGCGGGTATCTATGTCGTTACCCCAAACGGCGCGTTCGAGTTGATCCACGCCTATGACGAGGGCGACTATCACCTGTCGGATATAGTCGATTATTTCGAGTTGGGCGAAGTTTTGGAAGAAGACGGCGCGCCGGGTCTCGAACTCGATGCCCGCGAAATAAAGCAGTTGGGGCGCATGGCTAAGGAATACGCCAGCGATCACCCGCCCGAGTTTATTGCTATGTGCCGAAATATGGTGAAGGCCGCCCTAGATTTTGCCGCAGAGGAAGACGTGATTTGTTTCTACGAGAATTTTATCTGAAACGTCTCAGGCTGTTTTTTTCCAATTAAGGTATAGCTTAAGCCCGACACGAGAGCGGGAGTGGGCATGTCCGATCAATTCACCGATGAAGACCAGCGCCGTTTGGCCGAGTTGCGCCGCAAGCGCCCCTCCGCTGAAACTAAGCCACCACCGCAAACGCTGGGAGACCGCATTTCCGATCATGTGGCGATGACGGTGGGTTCCTGGCGGTTCATTATCATTCAGTCGGTGCTTCTCAGCATCTGGATTGTCTTAAACGCGACAGCCTTCATTTTTCACTGGGATCCGTACCCGTTTATTTTACTGAACCTTATTCTGTCGTTCCAGGCGGCCTATACTGCGCCGATCATCATGATGAGCCAAAACCGCCAAGCCGAAGTGGACCGCCGCAACGCCGCCTACGACTACGCCGTGAACGTAAGGGCCGAGCTTGAAATCGAACTCCTACACGCCAAAATAGACGCGCTCCGAGAACAAGAAATCGCGCGCTTGACGAAGATTATCGAGAGTATGGCGGAGCAGTTGGGGGAGAAATAGAGTGGCTATATCTGTCCTGTATCCAGATCTTCAAATCGCCTAATTGTGACAACGTGATCTGGAAAACGCGCCGTTATTTCTAATTCACCCCCCATTGCCTCGACAAAGCGGCGTAACGTGCTGACGTACATATCGGTCCGTCGTTCGAGTTTAGCCACAGAGGCTTGGCCAATTTTCAAGATTTGAGCAATTTCTTCTTGTGACAGTTGGCGCGCTCGGCGCAACTCCGTAAGATTCATATCTTGCTCAAGCTGATCCGCCGCCGCCGCTGCGGCTGCTTGGGCTGCGGGTGACAGACGCGCCCGTAGGGTTTGAAATGAATGTCTGCCCGTCATTGGTTATCATCCTTCGCAAGTTCGGCGAGGTGAGTGTCGTAAAGCGCATCTGCCAGCGGAATCATACGTTCATAAAAGCGTTTGTCGCCGGTCTTATCGCCCCCGATGAGCAGAATCGCTGTACGCCGAGGATCGAAGGCATAAAATACGCGCAAGGGTTTTCCGCCCCGTTGTACCCTAAGCTCCCGCAGATGGGGATGACGGGAACCACTGATGCCGCTTGAGTAGGGGAAAGGTAAGCTAGGCCCACGCCGCTCCAAGAGCCTAACATGGGCATCAAGACTTACCTGATCCGCTTCCAGAAGCGTGTCCCACCAAGCGCCGAACTCGTTCGTATATTCGACAGGCCATATCATTCTAGAGACTATATTCCCTGGAGAGCATAAAAACAAGCAGGCTTACCGGAGGAACGCCTACCGCCGCTCCTCCGGTAAATCCTCCAGCCGCCCGCCGAGGTCGAAAAATACGTCGCGCGTCCGGCCCATCAGGCTTTCGCCGCCGTCCACGGTGATGGTTTGGCCGGTGAAGCTGGGGGTATCGAGAATAAAGCGGCAGGCGCGGGCAAGGTCGGCCACACTGCTGCCGCAGCCCAAGGGGGTCGCTTTATGGGCGGTAGCGAAGCTGGCATCGGTCTGGCGGCCCGAAATCAGCGTGAGACCGGGGGAGACCGCGCCGACGCGAATGCGCGGGGCAAGCTGCATCGCCAGCATCCGCATCAGCCCCTTCAGGCCGACTTTGCCGAGCGTATAGCTGAGAAAATCCGGGTTTAGATTATCGACCTTTTGATCGAGAATCGCGATAATCACGCCGCTCTCAATATCCCGTTGCCGAGCGAAATCGCGCGACAAAAACGCCGGAGCGGCGAGGTTAACCCGCTGGTGGGCCTCGAATAAGTCCCAGTCGAGCGAGTTGAGGTGATCGAACTCAAACAGCGAGGCATTATGGATCAGCCCATCCACAGGCCCTGCCAGCGCGCGGGCGCGGGGCAGGAGGGCTTCAATCCCGTCGCGGGTGGCAAGGTCAGCCTGAACCGACCAAGCTGTGCCGCCCTGGGTTTCGATCTGGTTCACCACATCTGCCGCCTCGGCTTCCGACTGGTTATAGTGAACAATGATGCGATGCCCGGCAGCCGCCAAATCCAGCGCCAACCCCGCGCCGACGCGCTTGGCAGCCCCGGTAATCAGGATCGTGCGCGCGCTCATGGGGCCACCGGCCTGCGGCGGTAAAGCTCGACACCGACCGCGTTAATCTCGTTGAAAATCCCCGTTTTCAGCACCGAAACCCGGCAGGCGGCGACGCGGGGTAGGGTGAAGCAGAGGCTCACCAACTCTTCAGCGAGGGTTTCCAGAAGCTCCGTATGGGGGCGGTTGGGCCACTCCTTTACCGCCGCGCGCACAGGATCGTAATCCATAAACTCTGCGGTGGTTTCCGGGCGCGGCGAGGGCGCGAACAACTCGATGCTCACCAGCAGCGGGTTCGGCTTATCGGCAAACCGCTCCCACGGGTGCAGCCCCACGCGCGCTTCGGTGCGGATACCATCGAGCAGGATGCGGACGTAATCACGCTCGGCATCCCAGAGGCCAGAGGAGGAAATTTTGGTCATGGCAAAATTCTAAGCCGCGTGCCCGATAAGTCTAGCCCTCACCGGAGAGGCATTTCTGAAGAAAGCGCTGCCCGGCGGCTAGGCCCGCATCGTCAATCGAATGCCCCATGTGCGCGCAGGTGAGGCTTTCCACCGCAACCCCCGCCGCGTTTAGCGCCGTTTCGGCGCGGGCGAGGCTGGCGTACGGCACGACAGTATCGGCATCGCCATGCACCAACAGAACGGGTGGCTTTGCCGTCATTTCTGCCTGAAGGCTCGGCGGGTCCATCAACAGGCCGGAAAACCCCAGCACGCCCGCAACGGGCGCGGCGCGGCGCAGGGCCACGTGCAGCGCCATCATCGTGCCTTGGGAGAAACCGACGAGGGCGAGCTTATGGGCGGGCAGGCTGAAGCGTTCTAGAATATCGTCGATCAGCGCGTTCAGCGTCGGGGCAACCTCATCGGCTCCGGCGCGGCGCAAGCCATCGGCCAGCGGTGCCCCCGCCATAACTTCGCGCAAGGAAAACCATTGGTAGCCCATCGAGGACATTTCGCAGACGAACGGCGCATCCGGCCCAATGAACACGGCGTTCGGCAGCGCATCGGCCCAATACGGAACAAGCCCCAGCAGATCAGCCCCGTTGGAGCCATAGCCGTGCAGCAACAGAACAACCTGCGTGGGTTCGCTCCCGGCCTTCGGGCCGATCATCTGAATATTGGTAAAACGCCCATCGGTCATCGTCGCTGTCCTTTGCAGAGATTCGCTGCGACGATACTCAGGGGCGGGCGGAAGGCCAAGGGTTAAGGTGCGGGGGAGCGTAGGGCTTTCAGGCCCGTTGATGATACCGCCCGTCCGAGCCGCAGCCGTTCCGGCCTTGCTTCATGGGTTAGGATCGCCTGCGCCGAGGCGCTATTCTCGCCTTTTACCGATCCCCTTCATCGGGTTCGTTGCCGACGCCTGCGCGCGCAAGAATTTCGAGCGCTTTGGCTGGATATGCGCGCTGAGTCCGTTCATTGAAATAGTTTTCTGCTCGGAAGGCTTCCGCAAGAGTATCCGTGATAACCTTGTAAACCGTAACACCCTTCAGTTTCGCAATGGCTTCGGCCTGTTCAATCAAAGCGGAATCTGTAATCTGAACTGCGTTCATCGCATTATCTCCATTGCCTTGTGAAGCGCCTCGCTTGGTTTCAGAATTTGAATACCATATCTAAGCGCCCGGTCTTTGAAGTCGGCTATATTCTCTGTTATCAGGGCATCGGCCCCACCATTTACAGTAGTTTCCAAAACCATATCATCATTTGCGTCTTTGGTTGTCGGTCTAATTGAAAACCAGAGCGGCACTCTTTAGATGTACAGAATCATCGCATCCAGAATCTCAGTAACGTCATTCTGGGATAATCGAGCACGCGCAAGATGCTCCGGTCGGGTCATGACTGCCTCGTATTCTGCCATGAGCGGAACCGAGACCAACGGATTAAGCCGCCCCTGTAACACCAGTTTAAGGAGTTGCCGAGATGGCCCGTTCGCACTGCGGAGTGCTGATACCAAGACGCAGGTATCTAGGACAAGCCTCATGGCTGTTTTCCCTTGCCAGTAAGCCCCCTCACCCCTCAATCACCACCGCGTCTCGATCCGTCCGGTGGCGATAGAGGTGCCAGAGGAAGTGGGCGGCGGCTCCTCGGTAGGGGGCGAAAGGCTCACCGCCGAGGCGGCGAGCTTTGCCGGTGGGGCGCTCCTCCCAACCGCGCAGGTGCCGCAAGGCTTCCATCACGGCAATATCGTCGGCGGGCCACAGGTCCGGGCGGCCTTGGGCGAACAGGAGATAGACTTCTGCTGTCCACGCGCCGATGCCTTTGACGGCGACCAGATGGGCGATGGCCTCCTCGTCCGGCAGCGTGCCGAGGTCTTCCAATCGAACGCTGCCGCTCTCGATAGCGTCGGCCAGTGCGCGGGCGTAGCGGATTTTTGCGCCGGAGAAGCCGCATCCGCGCAAACCCTCTTCGGAAGCCGCCAGAATGCTGCGCGGCGTCACGTCCCCCACCAAAGCCTTCATCCGGTCGCGGATCGCGCGGGCGACGGTAACGGAGAGTTGCTGGCCGAGAATAACATCGAGCAGGGTTTCAAACCCCGGTGGCCATTGGCGCAGGGCGGGGGCACCGATGCGGGCGAACTCGCGGGCGATGTCGCTATCTTGCGCGGCCAGGGCTTCGAGGGCCTGGACCAAATCGGCATCACGGGTTAGGCGCGCTAGCAGCATAGCTTGTTTCCCACTTGTTCTTTTTGTCTTTTTAGCAAATCCCGCCGGGTTTGTCCTCCCGCTTCTTGCTCCGAACTTCCGGCATCGCTAGGGTAGCGCCAGATTGAGGCGCTGCTGCACTGCGGGAGAGACACGAATGCCGAGCCGTTATTGGGTTGTCGGGGGCCATTATACCGATACCGCCTTCACCGCCGTGGTCGCTGGAACCGAGGAGGAGCATATCGGCCCGTTCCCGTCCTACGACGAGGCGAAAGCCGCTTGGCAAACCAAGGCGTGGGCGACGGTGGATAACTGCAACTTCCGCTTCCGCATTATCGAAGAACCCGGCCCGAAGCGCCTTAAGCGCTACTGGGTGATTGGCGGCGATTATGTGGATACGGGCTTCCGCCAACTGATTGAGGGCGCGCAGGAAGAGCGGATTGGCCCGTTCGATACCTACGAAACGGCGCACGCTGCATGGCAGAAAGCCGCGTGGTCTACGGTCGATAGCTGCACCAAGCGCTTCCGGGTTGTTGAGGAAACGGTGGTGTAATAGGCTATTTATCCCCGCTGCCCGTGCGGCGGGGTATCGTTTTCAAACAGATCGTTCAACTCGCGGATCGCCTCTTGCGAGGTTTGAATAAGTTTAGCTTCGTCTTGAAACACCGCGAACTGCCGCTCGATCATGGCTTCGTCGTGATTGCGGAAGGTGTTGACCGAGCGTTCGGCCTCGGACGGGGTGAGGCCGAGCGTTACCAACACCCGCTCGCTCATGACTAGGGAGGAGTAAAACGCCTCCCGTAGAATGTTTTCGGCGGGCAGCCCGGCCTGCATGAGCAAATGCACATGGTGGCGGTTGCGGGCACGGGCATAGAGCGTGACGTGGGGAAATTGGCTACGGACTTCCGACACTAGCCGCTTGGCGGCCTCGATATCATCAAACGCAATCACGACGATGCGCGCCTTTTCTACGCCCGCCACGCGCAAAAGCTCTAAGCGCGTTGGATCGCCGTAATAGACCTTACTGCCGAAGCGCCGAACGAAATCCACCTGCGTGGCGTTGGTCTCCAGCGCGGTGAAGGCAATCCGCCGCATCCGCAGCACGCGGGCGATAATCTGGCCGAAACGCCCGAACCCGCAGATGATAACCTCCGGCGACTCTTCGGCAATCGCATCGAAATCGCGCGAGGGTTTCGTGTCGGCCAGCCAGGGCATAATCCAGCGTTCGTGCGCCCCGAACAGCAGCGGCGTTAGCATCATCGAGAGGGTGATGATGAGCGAAAACTCCGCAGCCTCCGCTGGCAGCATCACTTTGTCAGCCACGGCCTGCTGAAACAGCACGAAGCCGAACTCCCCGCCTTGGGCCAAGGCGAGGCCGGTTTGGCGCGCGGTGGCCGATTTGCGCCGGGTCGCGCGCAGCAACCCATAGATCACGGCGGCCTTAATCGCCATCAGCCCCAAAATCAGCCCGGTCAGGCGTAGCGGCGCGGCTGCAAGCAGATCAAGCCGCAACCCCATACCAATCGCGATGAAGAACAGGCCGAGCAGAAGGCCCTTGAATGGCTCAAGATCGACCTGCAATTCGTGGCGATATTCGCTGTCGGCCAGCAGCACCCCTGCGATGAACGCCCCAAGCGACATCGACAGGCCAGCAGCGCTCACCAGGGCGGCGGTTCCCACAACGACCAACAGGGCGGTCGCGATGAAGATTTCTTGCGCGCGGGAGGCGGCGACCATTTTGAAAATAGGCCGGATCAAAAACCGCCCACCGAAGAACACCAGCACTAAGGCCAGTACCGCTTCCCCCACTGCCCGCCACGGATCAGTCGAGGCACTCGCGCCGCCATCAGCGGCCAGCAGCGGCAGCAGAGCGACCAGCGGGATGATGGCAAGGTCTTGAAACAGCAGAATGGCGAAACCGTCGCGCCCGGTCTGCGTTGGCAATAGGTCGCGCTCGGCCAGCATCGGCAGCACGAAGGCGGTGGAGGAGAGCGCGAGGCCGAAGCTGCCAATGAGGGCGATGGGCAGGCTAAGTCCCAGGCCCCAAACGCCGATTCCGGTCAGCAGCGCCGCCGTTACCACCACTTGCAACCCGCCAATGCCAAACACAGCGCGGCGCATGACCCACAGGCGCGAGGGCTTCAACTCTAACCCGATAAGGAACAGCAGCATGACCACGCCGAACTCGGACACATGCAGGATCGCGTCCACATCCGTCACGAGGCTCAAGGCCGCCGGGCCGATAACGATCCCTGCTGCAAGATAGCCAAGGACGGACCCCAACCCGGCGCGTTTCGCTAACGGCACTGCGATCACTGCCGCACTGAGCAAAATTACAATCGTCAGCAAATCGCCCATCACAGCTTCCAGCCGCTGTGAATAGCGGCGATACCCCCGGATAGGTTGCGATGTTCTACCCGTTCGAATCCGCTGGTTTGCATCCGCACTGCAAGGTCTGCCTGGGTTGGAAAACGGCGAATGCTTTCAACGAGGTACTTATAGGACTCGCGGTCCTTGGCGATCAGCGCGCCCAATTCGGGCAATAGTTTGAAGGAATAAAGATCGTAGATTTTATCCAGTCCCGGCAAAATGACGTGGCTGAACTCCAGGCAAAAAAACCGCCCGCCAGGCCGCAGCACGCGGAAGGCTTCGGCCAAGGCTTGATCTATATGGGTGACGTTCCGTAGCCCGAACGCAATTGTGTAGGTATCCACACTGCTATCCGGCACGGGCAGATGCTGCGCGTCGGCAACGAGATAGGAGAGGCCCGACGAAAGCCCGCGATCCAGCGCCCGGTCGCGCCCGACGGAAACCATCTTCTCGTTAATATCGGCAATCGTTACCCGTGCGCCGGGGGCGCGTTGCAGAATGCGAAAGGCGATGTCGCCCGTGCCGCCCGCGACATCAAGGTAGGTGCGCCCGGCGCGCGGGGCCACCCAATCGACCAAGGCGGCTTTCCACAGCCGATGCACGCCAAGGCTCATGGCGTCGTTCATCACGTCGTAGCTGGGGGCGACGCTATCGAAGACATCGCGGACCATTCCGGCTTTTTGAGCAGGATCGACCGGGCGGAAGCCGAACCAACCGGCTTCCCGGTCGGCGCTGGGGGGTGGGGGGGCGCTGTTCATCATAGAGTTACTTTAGAGTGAACTTCGTCCCGAGGGAACCTGTGCGCTCGCGAAACAGGGTTTTCCCCAGAGAGCGTTTTACCCAGTGTGAATTTTTCGTGCCAAAGATCGAAAGCACGGGGGCTGGGGTTGTCAGCGTAAGACGGATAGGATACCTACCTTGGGGCAGGCATAACGGTTCTGCCTGAACCCTTGGCAAGGGTTCCCCTCTGGTCGTTTCGGGGGTATCTGCGAATGTCTCATGTACATTGTCCCGCTTTGGTTTTGAATGCTGATTTTAGGCCGCTCAGTTACTTCCCTTTATCGCTCTGGTCATGGCAAGAGTCGGTAAAGGCGGTGTTTCTGGACAGGGTTAATATCATCTCGGAATATGATACGACGATCCGAAGTCCTAGTTTTGAAATGAAGTTGCCGTCGGTTATTGCCTTAAAAGATTACGTGCATACATCGCGCCGCCCGGCCTTTACCCGGTTCAATGTTTTTCTCCGCGATGCCTTTAGCTGCCAATATTGCGGCGATCAATTCCCCACGCACGAGCTTACCTTCGATCACGTTATCCCGCGTTCGCGCGGTGGCCGCACGTCGTGGGAGAATGTTGTCACGGCATGTTCGTGCTGTAATTTACGCAAAGGCAGCCATCTGCCGCGCGAAATTCGCATGTTCCCGCTAGAGCCTGCCCAAGAGCCTTCAACGCATTTTCTACAAGAGCGTGGCCGCCGCTTTCCGCCAAACTTTCTGCACGAAAGCTGGCGCGATTATCTCTATTGGGATAGCGAGTTGGATGTTGGTTAAGCGCAGATTCCTTGGATTAAATTCCCGATCCGCTGGCGGAACTGGTGGAATTTCCGCACGTCTGTATGCCGCGTTGGGTGAACCCGGTTAGCCAGCAGCGCCCAGGTAATGCCCCGTTCGAGATCAACCCAGACGCCGGTGCCAGTAAAACCGGTATGGCCGATGGTCTTGGCCGAACACAGCCCGCCGCCAGACCAGTTCGAGTGCCGAATTTGCCAGCCCAGCGCGCGCGTGTCGGTTTGCGGCTCCATCATCACCCGGCGCGCGGCAGGGGGCAGGATAGAAGGGGGCATTATAGCGCCGAAGGTCAGCGCTTCTGCCCGGTCCAACACCGCCTCTAGCGTGCCGAACAGCCCTGCGTGCCCGGCGATCCCGCCCAGGGCAGCGGCGTTTTCGTCGTGAACCTCGCCCTTTATCATACGGCCCCGCCATTGGCAGGCTTCGGTCGCAACCGACAGGGCAGAGCCGGGCGAGACGGTGAAACCCGCTGCCGCCGCAAGATCGGCCAGGCTCTGCCCCGCCAGGCGCGTAACGATGATGCCGAGCAAGATGAAGTTAATGTCGGAATAAACAGTGTCGCCAAACGCCCAATCCTTCTGCATCACCAGCGCGGTTAGGCGATCCGCGCTATCGCCCCAGGTGTAGATTGGCTCGACGGCAGGCAGGCCGCTGGTATGGGTGAGGCATTGGCGCAGGGTAACGCCGCGCACGCGGTGGTTGGGGTCATACTGGTGCAAATCGGGCAGGTGCGTGCTGAGGGAATCATCGAGATCCAAGCGGCCTGCCGCCGCGAGCGCCAGAATTGCAGGCACCGTTAGCAGCACTTTCGTCAGGCTGGCGAGATCGAAAGCGTGCGCTGGCGTTAGCGCTTCCGCCTCCGGTACGCGCTGGGCGAGACCGAGGCTGGCGGAAAAGTGCAGCCCGTCTTGCGTCCGCACGCCCAGGGCAATTCCGGGGGCAAGGCCGGTGGCGAGCGCCTCTTCAAGCGCGGCAGTGAGGGGGGCGAAGCGGGGATCGGTCATTGCGGTTCAACTTACTTTGTGCGGGAGATGCAGAACCCCGCCGCTTACAGGATAGGCCGTGCCGGTGGTGCCGGGAAGGCTTAAGGCGCGGCCTTGCACGGACCGAATGGCGAGAAACCCAAACGCCTGCGCCTCCAGCGCATCCCCATCCCAGCCCAAGGTTTCGACCGGGGCGACGGGGGCGGCGACTGCCGCCGCGATCCGCCTCATCAGGTGCACGTTCAGCCGCCCGCCGCCCGTCACCAGCCAGCGGGTTGGCCGGGTTGGCAGATGCTGTAAAGCTGCCGCGAGGCTTTGGGCCGTGAACTCGGTCAGCGTGGCCGCGCCATCGGCGGCAGATAGCCCGTCAACAGCAGCGCGGTGCCAGCCGTTGCGATCCAAGGATTTCGGCGGCGGGGCCGCGAAATAGGGGTGATCCAGCAACCGCGCTAGGGCGGGAGCATTTATCTGGCCGCGTGCCGCCAAGCGCCCACCCTCGTCCCAGGCTTGATTGGTGTGCTGCGTCACCCAATCGTCGATCAAGGCATTGCCGGGGCCAGTATCGAAGGCCAGCAGGCGCGCGCCGTCGATATACGTGAGATTGCCGACGCCGCCGAGGTTGAGCACGACCAACGGCTGCGGCAAACCTTGCGCGAGCGCTGCGTGGAACAGCGGCACCAGCGGCGCACCTTGCCCGCCTGCGGCTAAATCGGCATCGCGAAAGCGGTTGACCACGGGCAGCCCGAGGGCGGTTGCCAGCAACCCACCATCGCCCACCTGCCGAGTGTAACCCCGCTCGGGCCGATGCAGCACGGTTTGACCGTGAAAGCCGATAACATCGGGGCGCTGCCCGGTTTGCGACAGCAGCGCCGTCACCGCTTCAGCGTTAAGATTGGTCAGCCGCGCTTCAAGCGCCGTCAACGGGTCGTGCTCCGCGCGGGCAGGATCATGAACCAGCGCCCGCAAGGCTTCCCGCACATCGGCAGGATAGGGCAGGGTCAACGCCGTGCCGAAGCCGGTAATGCGCGTGCCATCGCTTTCAATCCAGGCGGCATCTACACCATCAAGGGCGGTACCGCTCATCAACCCAATGGCTCGGATCATCGGTTTTTCTCAAGAAAAAAGCCTGGCCTCAAAAAGCCCGGCCAAAAAAAGCCTGCCCAAAAAAAAGCCCGGCAGAGCTAACTCTGCCGGGCTTCATCAGAAGGATAATCCCGAAAGATTACATTTCCGAATAATTGCCGTTCTTCCAGACGTACCAGACGTACTTGGAAACAGTCAAATCGCCCTTCGCGTCAAAGGCAACTTCGCCGATAACGGTTTGGAACTTGTTAGCTTTCATCGCCTTCGCCACATCGTCCTTCTTCAAGGACTTGGCAAGGTTAGCGGCCTGTGCCCACACTTCTACGCCCGAGTAGGACAGCAGAGTATAGCCTTCAGGATCGTAACCCGTTGCTTTGAACTGATCGACAACCTTGGCGGCGGTCGGGAACTTGCGGGGATCGGGATCGAACGTCATCATAACGCCTTCACCAGCAGCGCCCGTGATCGACCAGAATTCCTTCGACACGATACCATCGCCCGACAGGAACGCAGCCTTCAGGCCCTGATCGCGCGACTGGCGCACGAGCAGACCGGCTTCGTTATGCAGACCACCGAAGTAGATTGCATCGACGTTCGCCGACTTCATTTTGGAGACGAGGGCCGTAAAGTCCTTATCGCCAGTGGTCACGCCTTCATAAATAACTTCCGTTAGGCCAGCGGCATTCATTGCCTTCTTGGTTTCATCGGCAAGGCCCTTCCCGTAGGAGGTCTTGTCGTGAATGACGGCGATCTTCTTGCCAGCAAAATTCTTGGCGAGATATTGGCCGGCAACCGTACCCTGCTGGTCATCGCGACCGCAGACGCGGAACACGTTGCCAAACTTGGCCTTATCCGTCAGCGCCGGATTGGTCGAGGCCGGAGTGATCTGAATGATCCCTTCTTCACCATACACGTCCGATGCCGGGATCGAGACGGAGGAGTTGAAGTGACCCAGAACGAAAGACACCTTTTTGGTGGCGAACTGGTTGGCAACGGCAACGCCTTGCTTCGGGTCCGACGCATCGTCGCCGCGAATTCAACCTTTACTTGACGACCAAGCACACCGCCAGCGGCGTTAATGTTCTTAACGGCCATTTCGGCGCCCTTCTTCAGTTGCTCACCGAAGCTGGCATTGGGGCCAGTGAAGGGACCGGCAACGCCGATCGTAATGTCTTGTGCAAACGCAGCGCCGGTCACGGTCGCGGCAAAAGCCGCCGCAGCGACGGTCAAACCAAACTTCTTCATCATCCGAGTTAGTCCCCCTGTTTGGGTTGATACGCCCGGCTTGGTCTCTGACGGACCTTCGGCACGAACGACTGAACGCGATCCTGCCCCACTCTTTCAAGAAAGGCAATTTCGTATAATTGCTTAATCGAGAATAATTGGAGGTTATATGTCTTGATTTTAACAGGACGCGCTAAGGATTACGCCGCACCGTATAATTTGGCAATAATCTTGCGCGCGCGCCGGGCGGGGCGCTCGGGAAGACCTATCCCTGCTCGGCAATCACCCCGAGAAACGCCGTCACGATTTCCGGGTCGAAATGCACACCGGCGCGCACCTTGATCCAATCAATCGCTTCCTCCCGCGACCAGGCTTCCTTGTAAGGGCGTTTCGAGGTAAGGGCATCGAACACATCGGCCACGGCGACAATGCGGGCGGAAAGCGGGATTTCCTTACCCGTTAGACCGCGCGGATAGCCGGTGCCGTTCCATTTTTCGTGATGCCCCAGCGCGATTTCGGCACCGATGGACAGGAACGTGCGCCCGCGCAAGCGGCGGCTGGCGGCCAGTAAAATTTCCGCCCCCAGCGTGGCATGGCGGCGCATGGTCAGCCATTCGGTTTCGTCCAAACTCCCCGCTTTAAGGAGAATATTGTCGGGCACGCCGACCTTGCCGACATCGTGCAGAATCGAGGCGAGGCCGATTTTCTTTATCAGCACATCGTCTAGCTCACCCAGGGCAAAACCCCGGCGGTCCATTTCCGCGATGATCTTATTGGTCAGCGTTTCCACCCGGTACAAATGATCGCCCGTGGTGGGGTCTTTGAATTCGGCGAGGCTGGCCAGGGCGAACACGGTTGCCTCTTGCGCCAGCGACAAATGTTCCTGCAACAGCACATTGTCGTAAGCAATCGCGGCTTTAGCGCAGAATAGATCGACCAGGCGGTGATCGAGCGGCGAGAGCGGGCGCGTGGCTTCGATAAAGGCAACCGAGCGCACGTCGCCGCTGGCTTTGAAGAACACGGCGCAATGATCGTCGAGATATTGGTTAGAGCCGCGCGCAAAAGCCGAAACGATGTCGTGGACGATGGCGGGGTGCGGAATTTCGGCCAAACGCTTGCCCGCCAAATCGGCAAACCGCCCAGCAGCCGCGCGCACGACGGCAGTAGGATCGGACCCCGGCAACTCATCGCCTGCGGTGCAGAGAATAGAGCCACCTTCAGCATCGAGCAGCGCATTGATCTGGTCGAGAATCCCGGCCAGGAACGCATCGGTCGAGCGCAACTCGAATAGGCTGGTCGAGGCTTCGAGAACCCTTTCGAGACCCTTGCGCCCCTGTTCGATGGCGACGAGATCGCGGTAGCTCCGCAGCGCGGCCACGATCGTGGTGAACAGTTTCTGCGCGGTTAGCTCCGCCTTCGACTTATAATCGTTGATGTCATAGTCAACGATCACCTGTTGCTCCGGGGCCATGCCGGGCTGGCCGGTACGCAGGACGATGCGAACATTCTCGTTGCCCAAATCCTGCCGGATTTGCCGCACGAGAGTGAGACCCGCGTCATCGGTTTCCATCACGACGTCAAGCAAAATGACGGCTATATCGCGGGTCTTATCTAAAATCTGCCAGGCTTCGCTACCGGAAAACGCCGAAATGATTTCCAGCGACCGGCCCTCGAAGGTGAAATCGCCTAACACCATGCGGGTAACGCGATGCACGTCCGGCTCGTCGTCCACGACCAACATTCGCCAGGGTTGGGCGGCGCGGGCGCGTTTGTGTGCGAGATCGGGGGCGTCGTCGGCAAATAACAGCTCGTCGTCTAACAGCTCGTCGGGGTTGAGATCGGCGGGAACCATTAGGCGCTTCCTTCCACGGAAAGTATCGTCGGCGCGGGTGGGGATAGGGTTGGCCCTGGGGCCGTATCGGCGCTTCTATCACCCAGCATCCGGTCGGGCGCGGTCAGCGGTAGAATCAGTGTAAAGGCGGTTCCCATATCGACAGCACTAGTGCAGCCAATCCGGCCCCCTAGGGTTTGCGTGACAATATTATAGACTAAATGCAGCCCTAAGCCCGTACCGCCTTGCCCGCGTTTCGTGGTGAAGAACGGATCGAAGATACGGGGCAGGTGAGAGGGCGGAATGCCCGATCCATCATCCTTAATCCCGATAACAATGTTGGTGCCTTTTTTTTCCACGGCAATCTCCACCACGCCTTCGGGGCGGCTGTCATCGTAGGCGTGCGTAAGGGCATTCAGCAGCAGATTGGTGATGACTTGGCCAAGCGGGCCAGGAAAACTATCCATCTCGGCATCGGCAAGGCAGCGAAACTGCACCTTTTGCGGGGCTTTTCGCAGGCGCGGGCTGAGGCTTGAAATTAAATCCTCGATCAATTGCCCGGCGCGGAAGGTGCGGCGCACGGCACTGGTTTGATCGGCGGCGACCTGCTTGAAGCTCTGGACAAGCTCTGCCGCGCGGCCAAGGTTGGCGGTGATGATTTCCGCGCCTTCTGCTACCGTGCCGAGAAACCCGGTCAGGTCCGAGCGCTTAAGACCACCCGAGTCCGCTAATTTCTGGAAACTCGTGCTGCGCTCGGTCAAGTGTGTGGCTGCGGTTAGGCCAATGCCGAGCGGCGTATTGATTTCATGGGCGATCCCTGCAACCAACTGCCCGAGGGAGGCGAATTTCTCCGCCTGAACCAAATCGCCTTGCGCCGCGCGCAGAAAGGATAGCGTGGACTCGAACTGTTCCAGCGTGCCGCGCAGCAGATCAATCCCCGGCACGAAGCCGGAGTAGTGGCCGGTCCCGCGATTGACGGTAATCACCCCATAGGTCAGCGCGTGGGGATAGCGCTCTGCCACCATACGGCTGACGGTTTCGAGCGGCATGTCGTCGGGCAAGACCAGCGGGCGCGGGTCCATCGCTGTGCCAACGAACTCTTGCAAGTTGGAACGCGCCGCCGAACGGGAGAGCAGGCCAATCGGTTTGCGCGCCAACACGACGGGGAGCGCCCAAACATCCGGCAACCCATCGAACATTAGCACCGCTGCCGGGCAACTCAGTTTAGGCGAGAGACCCTCAAGGGTTCGGGCAACGCGATCCAAACACCACGTATCGGCCAGGGATGCGGGGGTAGCGGCAGCGTTATCTGCCAGGGCCGAGGGAAGGGTCGAGGGAAGGGGAGCACTCATAGGATTAACCTAAAATGCGAATCGTGACGAATTGGTGATGATCGCCCGTGCTTCACACGCCCCTCCCTGATGTTAGTGTGCGAAAAACACCGGAATTTTAGCGTTATTGAGGATATGAACCGTAGCACCCCCAAAGATCATCTGCCGCAATCGGCTTTGTGTATAGGCCCCTTTGATCATTAGATCGCAGCCTAGGCGCTGGGCTTCGTCAAGCCACACCGCGCCTGCATTTTTATCCCCGACCTGCATGTGAGCGTAGGTAGCACGCAGGTCGTGCTTTTCGAGATAGGCGGCCACGTCCCGCGCGCTGGGGCCAGTGACCATGCCGCTATCGACAGAGATGATGTGGATTTCCTCGGCTTTATGCAGCAGCGGTAGGGCCGAGGCGATTGTGCGCGCGGTTTCGGACGATCCGTTCCAGGCAATCAGCACGCGCGTGCCATTGGTCTCTGGCAGGGTTGGCGGGGCCATGATAATGGGGCGGCCCGTTTCAAACAAAGCCGCTTCCAGCATAATTTCAGGCTCTGCCGAACCGCCTACGTCTGGGCGGGCGAGCACGGCGATATCGTAAAGCCGTCCTGCCGAAGCAATTGCGTCTGCCGAAGGGCCTTGCGCTTCCATCCAGTCGGCAGAAGTATTTTCAGTGCCGATGTGCAGATCGAATAGGTTCTTCAGCTTAGTCAGCCTTGCTGTCCCGTCTTGCTGCAAACGGTCGAGATATTCTTGACTCAGCGCAAGGCCAAAGTCCCCGGAGGGCACGAAGCTCTCAAACGCAGGGCGAATGGCGAGGCCGGTCACGCGCCCCTCGAAACGCCGGGCGAGGCGGGTGGCCAGGGCCAACACGGGGCCAGCGGTTTGTTCCGCCCATAAAATTGCCAGAATTGCGCGCATTTACTCTCTCCTTTTGCCTGAAGCAGACCCAGATACCCGCGCGGATCAGCTCTTGGGGGCGTCTTGGGGCCGGCAGTGTCGAAAATGATCCTGCCTTATTTTCGAGGCGGTAAAAAGGCATTGCCGCCGTGTGTGCAATCGGCGTAAACCAAAGGGGCGTCGGCGAGCCCCTGCTCGCTTGCTGCTTTAGGAACATCTCTGCTTGGGTTTGATCTTAGCCATATCGGCGCGATAGCATCGGTATCGGCGTGGCTCTTCCGAAGATTGGGACGTGCGAGGCAAAGTCTGAATCGGCAAGGTCCGACAAGGGTCAAATGTTTAATCGAATCCTCGGCTGGATGTCCGCTGACATGGCGGTGGACTTAGGGACGGCAAACACCCTGGTCTATGTTAAGAATCGCGGCATCGTCTTGAACGAACCGTCGGTTGTTGCCATAGCGAATGTGCGTGGTAAGCGTCAGGTTTTGGCTGTCGGCGACGAAGCCAAACTGATGCTGGGGCGCACCCCTGGCAATATTCAGGCAATTAGACCGTTGCGAGACGGCGTGATTGCCGACTTCGAGGTTGCGGAAGAGATGATTAAACATTTCATCCGCAAGGTGCATCGCGGTAGCCGCTTTGCCAGCCCGAAGATCATTATCTGCGTGCCTTCGGGTTCCACGGCGGTTGAACGTCGCGCGATTCAAGAGAGTGCCGAAAGCGCGGGTGCGCGGCAGGTATACCTTATCGAAGAGCCGATGGCGGCGGCGATTGGCGCGGGCTTGCCCGTGACCGAGCCGACCGGCTCCATGGTTGTCGATATTGGTGGCGGCACCACCGAAGTTGCGGTTTTGTCGCTTGGTGGTATCGTTTATGCCCGTTCGGTGCGGGTTGGCGGCGATAAGATGGATGAAGCGATTATCGCTTACATCCGCCGAATGCATAATCTCTTGGTCGGTGAAGGCTCTGCCGAGCGGATTAAGAAAGAAATCGGCTCGGCCTGCCCGCCGGAAGATGGTGAAGGCCGCTTGATGGAAATCAAGGGCCGCGACCTGATGAACGGCGTGCCGAAAGAGTTGGTGATCTCCGAACGACAGATTGCCGAAAGCCTAGCCGAACCCGTTAGCCAAATCGTTGAAGCGGTGAAAGTTGCCCTCGAACATACCGCGCCGGAACTGGCGGCGGATATTGTCGATAAAGGTATCGTTCTTACCGGCGGCGGCGCGCTATTGTCTAATCTCGATCTTGTCTTGCGCCATGCAACTGGCCTGCCGGTCTCGATTGCCGACGATGCCTTGTCATGCGTAGCGCTGGGCACAGGTCGTTGCTTGGAAGAAATGGGCACGCTCAGAAATGTGCTGAGCACGGCGTACTAATCGCGTATAGTCTTTTTTAAGGCTTCGTCAGGAAAGAGGATCGGGACGGAATGTCGGCTCGGCCCAGGGGAATGGACTATCAAAGCCGCTCTGAAGTTCAGAGCGGTTCTGCTTGGGTGCCTGTCCGATGAAGCCCCGTGTTGGTTCCGTTTCTCGCCTGGCGGCCCCACTCAGGGCTGCGCTAAACCGTTTCGCATTTGCATCCTTAATTGGGGCCTGCTTCTTGCTGCTGGTAATTCAGCGCGCGGAAATTCAGGTGCTGGAGCGTTTGCGGGTCGCCACGGTCGATTTCTTTGCGCCTGCCGTCGATCTTCTGAGCAGTCCTGTTGCCCGTGTGTCCGCAATGGCCGAGGATTTGCGCGCTGTCTTCACACTTCGGGACGAAAATTTGCTGCTGAAGGCCGAAGTAGAGCGCTTGCGCCAGTGGCGTGATGTTGCCCAACGGCTCGATGTCGAAAACCGCTCCCTCCGCACGTTGGTCAATTACGCTCCGCCGCCAGGGGGGCGGCAAATCACGGGGCGGGTAGTAGCCGATGCAGGCGGGGCCTATGTTCGTAATCTGCTTCTCGCCGTCGGCTCGTCTCAAGGTGTGGTGCGGGGGTTGGCCGCCGTTTCTGGTGAGGGCTTTATTGGCCGCGTCACCGATGTTGGCGAGCGCACGACGCGCGTGCTCTTAATCACCGACTTGAACAGTAAAATTCCGGTAGCGGTCGGCACGCGCGGCGAGCGCGCTGTGCTGGCAGGCGACAATAGCGCCTTGCCCCGTCTGCTCTACCTCACTCAGGAAAACACGATCGCGCCCGGCGATCTGGTGCTGACCTCCGGTCACGGTGGCTTGTTGCCGCCGGGTTTGCCCATCGGCGTGGTCGAAACCGTGTCGGAGCGGGGGGTAACAGTGCGGCCCCTGGCCGACTGGCAGCGCATTGATCATGTGCGCCTGCTTGACTATGGCTTAACTCAATCATCCACCGGGGATTTGCCCGCTTCGGCCCCGCCCCCTCGGATCGTTACGACACCGCGATGATTTTGCCCAGCCTGGCCCGTGCCTGGAGTGCCTTCGGGAAGGTCACGCCGGTTCTGATGGTCTTTGTCTTTGCGTTACTTTCCGTTGCGCCGCTACGGATGCCTGATGGTTTGACCGTCATGCCATTTTTATCTTTGATGGCGGTGTATTATTGGACGATTTATCGGCCTGACCTGATGCCGCCTGCGCTTATTTTTCTGATTGGGGCCGTGCAGGATATTGTAAGCGGGGCCTATCTGGGGCTAACACCACTGCTTTTGTTGGGGGCCTATTCCTTCGCATTGTCGCAGCGACGCTTGTTTCTGGGAAAACCGTTTGCGCTGGCTTGGGGTGGGTTCTTTCTAGTGGTGTTAGCAACAACCGTTGTGACGTGGATCATCGTTTCGTTGATCGCCCGCACGCCGGTGCCACTGCTGCAACCGGCGTTGCAGTTTGCGACGACGCTGCTGTTGTTTCCGCTGGTGGTGTGGCTGTTCATCCGCACCCATCGGCGCTTACTACCGGGGCAATAGAGCATGGGACGGCGGCAACGAGATCAAGATCGCGAACGGTTGTTCACTCGGCGGGCGTTGCTGCTGGGCGCGGCGCAGGCGTGCTTGTTCGGAGGGTTGGGCGCGCGGCTATACTATCTTCAGGTCATCGAGGCCGAGAAATACGCGACGCTGGCCGAGGATAACCGTATGAACATGCGGCTACTGGTGCCGCCGCGCGGGCGTATTCTGGATCGGTTCGGCGAGGTTTTGGCCACCAGCCGCTTGAACTACCGGGTTGTGCTGGTCCGCGAGCAGGCCCCCAATGTTGAGGCAACAATTGATGCTATCGCCCGGCTGATTACAGTGGGGGAGGCGGATCGACGCCGGGTTTTGCGCGACGTGCGCCGCAAGCGTGCCTTCGTGCCCGTTATGGTGCGCGAGGACTTAAGTTGGGAGGAAGTGGCGCGGCTGGAGGTCAATGCCCCAGATTTGCCGGGCGTTTCCATCGACGTTGGTCAAAGCCGGCTCTATCCGCACACCGAGGCCGTTGGGCATATTCTGGGGTACGTCGGCATTGTGTCCGAGGTTGATCTCAAGAGCGGTACGGGCGACCCGCTGTTGGAACTACCCGATTTTCGCATCGGCAAGAATGGCGTGGAAAAGATCCACGATCAGGCCTTGCGCGGGGTTGCCGGGGCCAGCCAGATCGAAGTGAACGCGGTTGGGCGTGTTATCCGCGAGCTGAACCGCGACGATGGTCGGCCGGGCCGCGACGTGGAACTCACGATTGATATTCACCTGCAAGCGTTTGTGCGGGAGCGCGTTGGCGAGGAAAGCACGGCGGCGGTGGTGATGGACTGTCGGAATGGCGAAATCTTGTCGCTCGTCTCGGCCCCGGCTTTCGATCCGAATATGTTTTCGGCAGGATTGAAGGCAAGCGACTGGGAGGAGTTGCAGGCGCACCCCAAAACGCCCCTCACCAATAAGGCCGTCTCCGGTCAATATGCGCCTGGATCGACCTTTAAGATGGTAACGGCGTTGGCGGCGCTGGAAGCGGGCGTTATCACGGCCAACCAGACGATCCACTGTCCGGGCCATTACGAGCTTGGTGAACGGCGTTTCCACTGCTGGAAATATAAGGGCGGCCACGGGGCCATGAATATGGCCGAAGCCCTCATGCAGTCCTGTGATGTGTTTTTCTACGAAATCGCGCGGCGCATCGGCATTGATAAGATTTCCGATATGGCGCAACGGCTGGGCATCGGCAGTCTTTTAGGAATCGAATTACCGGGCGAGCGCTCGGGCCTCGCGCCAACCCGCGCCTGGTATCAGCGCCGCCGCGCCGCCAGTTGGCCGCAGGGGGAAACGGTGAATGCGGCCATCGGTCAGGGCATGATCCTGGCAACGCCGCTGCAACTGGCAACGATGACGGCGCGTCTCGCGTCGGGCCTGGCAATTTCGCCGCACCTGACCCGAACGATTGGCGGGCGTGTGCCACTTGATCGTGCCCACGCAGCCCCGCCCTCCCTCGGCATTAACCCGCAGCATTTGGCGCTTGTGCAGCGCGGCATGGCGATGGTTACGAATGAGCAACGGGGAACGGGTTATAAGGCGCGTATTACTGAACCCGGTTTGGAAATGGCGGGCAAAAGCGGCACCGCTCAGGTGCGGATCATTAGTAAGGCCGAACGCGATACCGGTGTTAAAAAGAACGAAGACCTGCCGTGGCGGTTTCGCGACCACGCGCTGTTCGTTGGCTTTGCGCCGCTCGTCAACCCGCGCTTCGCCTGTGCCGTCGTGGTGGAGCATGGCGGCGGCGGTAGCAGCGTTGCCGGGCCGATGGTGCGCGATATTCTGCTGGAAACCCAGAAGCGTGACGCGCTCAAGCGTGTTGCTGGATGCCTCACCTGCGGCGGGGAGCATCGGGGATGAGCTTTGGCCTCAACCGTCACGAGCTTTCGCTCGGCCAAAAACTGTGGCAGGTGAACTGGGGCATTGTGCTGATTTTAACCGCCCTCGCCTGCATTGGTTTTGCCATGCTCTATTCGGCGGCGGGCGGTGCGATGGAGCCGTGGGCACAACGGCAGATGCTACGCTTCGCCTTGGGCTTTTGCATCATGATCGTGGTTGCCGTCATTGATATTCGCTTCTGGATGCGCTGGGCCTATGTGCTTTACGCCGGAACGCTGGTGATGCTGGTGGCGGTGGAGCTACAAGGGCGCGTGGGCATGGGGGCGCAGCGGTGGCTGGATTTCGGCTTCGTGCAGCTTCAGCCGTCTGAATTGATGAAGATTATGCTGGTGCTTGTGCTGGCCAAGCATTTCCACAGTATTCCCTTGGAACGCATGGGTAGAATTTCGGCTTGGGGACCGCCAGCGCTTCTGTTGGCCGTGCCTGTTGCCTTGGTGGCGAAACAGCCCGATCTCGGCACGTCGCTCATGCTCATCATGGGTTCGGCGGCGGTGGCGTTTGCGGCAGGGATGCGCTGGTGGAAGTTTGCGCTTGCTATCATCGGCGCGGCGGCGGCGGCTCCGGTGGCATGGAATTTTCTGCGAGATTACCAAAAGGAACGCATTTTAACCTTTATGGATCCCAGCCGCGACCCCTTGGGTGCGGGCTATCACATCACTCAATCCAAAATCGCCCTCGGTTCAGGCGGTCTTACTGGCAAAGGCTTTCTGCTGGGTACGCAAAGCCATTTGAATTTTCTGCCCGAAAAACAGACTGATTTTATCTACACGATGTTCGCCGAAGAGTTTGGCATGGTGGGCGCGATGACATTGTTGGCATTATATGCGCTGCTTATTCTGTACGGCTTTGCCATCGCCCTGCGCGCTTCTACTCAGTTTGGGCGGCTGGTGGCGGTGGGGATTGTCACGCATCTGTTTCTATCCGTTTTCATTAACTGCGCTATGGTGATGGGGATGATTCCGGCGAAGGGCGTGCCGCTACCGATGATCTCCTACGGCGGCTCATCAATGCTGGTAACGATGCTTGGTTTCGGTTTACTCATGATGGTCTGGGTGCACCGAGACACTCAGTTCAGCCGGGGCGGCCTGCAAGACAGCGATTAACGTCGTGAGGAACCAGCGGGAATCCCGCCTTTTTTCCCCTTGCCGTGCTCCCGTTCCGTCGCTATACAAACCAACTCGGATGGGTACATAGCTCAGTTGGTAGAGCAGCTGACTCTTAATCAGCGGGTCCAAGGTTCGAATCCTTGTGTACCCACCATCCAAAAACCCCGTTAAGTCAACGACTTAGCGGGGTTTTGCTTTTGGGGTTTGTACACGTCAGAAAAGCCATGTACGGCCTGTGTACGAATCTAGGGGACAGGTCAGGAGAGGACACGAGCGACAATTTCGCAGAATTCCTGCGGACCCCACTGGACATACTAGGCCATGCATATTAACTTCAACGAATAGCCGACTTCTGATTTACGCGCGCCCGGCAACCGGGGCCTTTGGCGAATTCCGGCACCTTTTTTCAACCCGCTGAATAGGCGGGGAGAGGTGTCACATGCCAGAAATCTCCACATCCACAACAATTTCCGCCGATTCGTTGGGTTTGGTCAGTGTCGATGACGCTGCCTCGCTGCTCAGCATCACGCCCAGAACGCTTCGCCGCTGGAGGCAACAGCGGGTCGGCCCACGTTGCGTATTTGTTGGGAGACAGGTCCGCTACCGACTCACAGAGCTTCAAGCCTGGACCCAGCGCGCCGAGGGTTACACGCGCGAAAGCCATTCCCGCCCCTCTTCTAAGAAGGGGGCATAACGAGATGTCCGACCACATCTTCGATTGGGATTCGCAGCCCTCTGACAAAATCGCCGCGATGGTGGCCCATGCCGCAGCCTTTCCCGATCCTGACGTCGATACCGTCGATCCGCGCGAGCAGGAAGCCACTGCCGCTGCTCTTGGACGGCAGCAGACGCGGAATCGGTCCAAGACCGGATTGCTTTCGCCTTTCAGCAGGGAAGAGAAACCCAAACGGCTTACAGCATGGGCTGATCCCGAGGAAGGAATCGTGTCGCAGCAGGACATCCGAGCCGCTTGCGAGGCTGGTTATCGAGGCGATAAATTGCCTGACTACGACTTCATTTTGCCAGGGGGAGTTGCCGGCGATGTCGGTGTCATCGCCGGGGGCGGGAATCTCGGAAAATCCTGGATGGCGATTCAGATGTCGATTTCCCTTGCTTGCGGCATCGATATCTTTGGCTTGTTTTCCGGCGTTCCAACCGACGCTGGCTGGACCCTAAAGCGCCGCAAAGTGGCCTATATCAGCCTCGAAGACAATGCAGATACGGCTACCCGCCGACTGCATTCGATCTTTGCATTCCTTCTCAAAAGCAAGGACAAGCCGCAGTTCTCAAATATCGACATCAAGAAAACGATCACACTGATCGAGGAAAATTTCCACATCGTCGATATGTCGGGGAAGGGAGAGAAAGCCTACGTTTCCGCCGATGGAATGACGCCAGAAGACCGAGATGAAATCGTTAATCTCATCTCAGATCGATTCGTTGGATTCGATCTAATCATTTTCGATACGTTGCGGCGCTCTAACTCGCACGACGAAAACGATAACGTTGGTGCGAACAGGACGTTAAGTCAGTTTGACCAAATCGCAGCGAATCTTAAATGCATGATTCTGGTTCTTACGCACGTCACCAAAGAGGCCAGCTTCAACGGCGATACTCAAATCGAAGTTGTTCGCGGCAGTGGTGTATGGTCCTGCAATACTAGATACGGGTGTGTAATGGCCCCGGTCGGCCAACAGAAGGATAAGGGCGGAAAGAGGGTGCGGGTCGATGAATATCTGCGTCGCCATTTCGTCCGGCTAGCGATTCCGAAGGCAAATAAAATTGCCCCGATCAACGAAATTTGGCTTCATCGGTCTTCGAGCGGTGTGCTGTACCGCACCGACATTGATGTCGATGCGGCGATATTGATGTCGATGAGCAACCCAGACTTGACCTTTCTCAACGAGGATTCGATCCGCACAGCCCTGGAGATCGCGGGCAAAGGTAAGGGACGACCTCAAGCATCGGCCAGCAGCGAGAAACCCTTCGATATGACACCGGGTAGGCCGAGATCGAAGAAGCCTGCTGCGGCATCCAGCAGGAGGGCATGACCATGCGCCCCATGCGACAGAACCGCGAGCCGCAGATTGCCAAGCTCGACCGACCTGTTGCCCTCTCACCCCTGTTCCAGATGGGACAGGGGAAGGAGGTCAGGTATCGCACGGAATTCACTTACGACGGCGATCCCGTCGAGGTAGAGATAACGAGCCGAACTAACCTTGGTGCGACGGAACAAGATGTTCTGCTTGCCATCGAGTCAGTTGCAAGCCGAAGAGGCTTCCGGTTGGAAGACGGCGGCAAGATAGCAATCGAGGCGACTGCTGCCGAAATTCTTCGAGCCCTGGATGACCGGCATGAGGGCGGTAAAGAGTTTGCCCGAATCAGGGAGGCAATCGAGCGACTTGCATCCGTGACGGTTCGGATCGAGAAAAAACAATCATCAGGACGGTATAAGCCCGTCTCAATAGACAATTTGATATCTCTGACGGGCGATCAAGACGGAAAACTTGTGATACGCATCCATCCGATATTCAGCCACATCATCAAAGGAGGAAGCGGATATATCCAAATAGATCTTCAAGAAAGGATGCGTCTTGATTCAACAGGTCGAATCTTGCACGCCGTAGTGTGCTCAACGATCAACCGTGGATCGACCGGCAGAATGTTGATTGGGAGCCTTTGTGAGCGAACATGGGGTGATCCCCGCCCCCTCGCACGTCGGAAGGAGGCCATGAACCGCTTCTTCGACGAGATTGAAAAGATGGGGTGGACGGCGACCGTCGAGAGGCCTGAGGGACGGAAAGCATCGTCAGGAGACCCGGTTCTGTTCGTCCGACCTGCTGCCCCGACCGTCCAAAGCCCTCCCCGGCCTGCTGCCCGACGATCCAAGCCGACACCGAATGAGCAGATTAACGCCGTTCCTGTTCCTCCTGACGACATAGAGAACGAACCATGTCCATTCTGATGATGTCACGAGTGAACAAAACGTGCATATATAATATAAATTATTGAAATCATTTATATAGTACCGGGACTTTTGCATCGTTTACCGGGATTTTTGCACAAATCGTCGAAATAGCGACGCAATACCAATGATTTAGCGGCCTATCTAATATCTAAAGATATCAGCCCCCCTGGCCTTTGGGCCAGGGGGGCGCGTGGGGGATTTCGTCGAAAAGGAGAGGGTCCATCCAAGAAAACATAGCAAAGAACGGAGATCTCGCCAGGATCGACGATATATCGTATTTTACCTAAATCAGTTCCATCGATCCCGTCGATCTTCCCCGGCGATCCAGACCAGGGGGGCAGGAGCCACCCCACTTCGACGACCCCGCCCCAAGGCCCTCCAGGGCCGTGCTGTGATCCCTGAAGCGGGTATCCCTGGCCTCGCATCGACGACCACGCCACGCCCCATTTAAACACTATCTTCCTTTCCCTTTGGTCTCGTATCCTGTAAGCTACAATCCAATATGCCAGATATCCGCAAGACCACCGACTATAAGGATTGGTTCGCCAGCCTGCATGATGAGCGCGCAAGAGCACGGATCAACACCCGTATCTATCGGCTTCAGCATGGTAATCCTGGTGATGCGGAGCCTGTTGGCGAAGGCGTGTCGGAACTGCGGATCGATTATGGCCCTGGGTATCGAGTCTACTACAAGGCCCAAGGGCGCAGCATCGTCATCCTCCTGTGTGGCGGCGATAAGAGCACCCAGACAGCAGATATCACGCACGCGAAGAGGTTGGCACGGAACATCAAGGAGTAACGGCCATGACGATTGATACCACTCCCGTCGACACCACTCCCTGGGATGTGACGGAGTACCTCGGCAGCGAGGAAGCCATAGCCCACTTCCTCGAAGCGATCCTGGAAGAGAACGATCCATCCCTGTTGGCCGCTGCCCTGGGCGACATCGCCAAGGCACGAGGGATGACCCAAATAGCGCGCGATGCAGGGCTATCCAGAGAGAGCCTCTACAAGGCCCTCAGCAAGGACGGGAATCCGGAGCTTGGGACCGTCATGCGCGTAATGAAGGTCATGGGGTTGAGGCTGTCGGCATTGCCGGTGAAGGCTGCTTGAAGCGCGCAGGGACGGTGCTCAGACCCCTGAAGCCTCGTTCCGCCGCAAACACCCCCTGGCCCCGCATCGACGACTATGCCACGCCCGTTAAAACGGGCATCCAGGCACTCTCGGAACTCGATAAAATAGAAGCCCGGCTACAACCACCGGGCTTCCAATGTATTCAAAACATGCATATAATATACATCCTATAATCTCTGCACATGCCTCATCATCAATTCACAGAATTTCTCTGCATTTTTTAACTGCGCTCTATGGCTGTTGACCCGGATTGATTGCATCCGTCGAATTTGCGATATAAAATATCGATCCTTATTCTCATCAATCATATCAGAATAATTGATCTTTTCCAACAACAACTCAGATAACCACCCCACCCCTCGGATCGACGATAGGTAGTATCTAATGATGCTATGAACAGTTTTGTCTTGCACTATCTTGCGATTGATAGAGCTTCTGACAATAGCCATCCCCATGAATTCATGATGAAATGCCCCCTTCCGCATCGGCGGCAACCAGAAGTCGCCTTCATTGCTATTAATATCTTTGAGAG
>JAAFIC010000027.1 GCA_013298565.1 Alphaproteobacteria bacterium
CGGCGCGGTGCGCCGCACGGAGAGCTTCGTGGTGCTGCGGACGTATTTGGAGCGGGGGATTAGTCCTTAACCGCCGAGAAGCAGCGTCACCGCCAACCCTAACGCTGCACACCCTGCCAGCACTTCCCCCGTGCCGCGTTTGAAGCGAAACAGCGCCACTATCGCCGCCACCGTCAACGCCAATGCCGCGCTGTTAAGGCTGCTCAAGTCTGGCACGTCCAGATGCAGCCCGTAGCCGGACCAAGGGCGAACGCTGGCGAACAGCACGTGCAGGGCAAACCAGACCGAGAGGTTGAGGATAACGCCGACCACCGCAGCAGTAATCGCGGTCAACGCTGCCGACAGCGGCTTATGACCGCGCAAGGCTTCCACATAGGGCGCACCGAGGAAGATCCACAGGAAGCAGGGCACGAACGTCACCCAGGTCGTCAACAATCCGCCCAAAGTTGCGGCCAGCAGCGGGTGCAGGCCGCCCGCATCGCGCCACGCGCCCATGAAGCCGACGAACTGCGTGACCATAATCAACGGCCCTGGCGTGGTTTCGGCCATGCCGAGGCCGTCGAGCATTTCGCCGGGTTGAAGCCAGCCGTAAGTGGCGACGGCTTCCTGCGCCACATAGGCCAGCACGGCATAGGCCCCGCCAAAGGTGACGACCGCCATTTTCGAGAAGAATACGGCAATCGTGCTGAACACATTCTCCGGCCCGAGCAGCAGGACCAGCGCCAGCACTGGCCCCAACCACAGCGCACCGAAAATCGTGGCGATCCGCAGCGACCAGCTTAGAGAGGGGCGGGCGTGATCGGGAACGCCGTCGCCCAAGCGGCTGTCGGCATCACTGAGGCCCGGCCCGCTGCTGCCATGCCCGGCGCTCCCATCGAAGGCGGCCCATCCCAGCTTACCGCCGAAAAAGCCAATGATCCCAGCCGTCACGATAATCAGCGGAAACGGCAGGTCGAAGGCGTGAATGGCGATGAAGGACGTGCCCGCCAGCCCCCATAATGTGCGGTTCCGCAAAGCGCGCTTCCCCACCCGCAACAAGGCTTGCAACACGACCGCCAGCACAGCGGCTTTTAGACCGAAGAACAATCCTTCTACGGCACTTAGGTGCCCCGCTAACACATAGAGCCAGCTTAGGGCCATAATGGCGATCATACCGGGGAAGATGAACAGTAACCCTGCCACCAAGCCGCCCGCTGTGCGGTGCATCAGCCACCCGATGTAGGTGGCGAGTTGTTGGGCTTCCGGCCCTGGCAGCAACATGCAGTAGTTGAGCGCGTGGAGAAACCGCGTCTCGCCGATCCAGCGTTTTTCATCGACAAGAATCCGGTGCATCACGGCGATTTGCGCCGCAGGCCCGCCGAAGCTGAGGGAGGCGATTCGCACCCACACCCAAAAAGCCTCGCGGAAGGAGACGGGAGAAGACATGAGGCTCACGCCCTTTCAGCCGGCCAGGTGTGGGTCTCGCCCACGGCATCCCGGCACCAACGGTAAAACGCATCATAGAGGGGTAGGCTGGCGCTGAGTTGTGCCAGATCGTCCCGGTACATGCGCGAAAAGCCTAAAGAGGCGGCGAGCAACCCTGCGGCCTGCGGCGCAAGATCCAGCGCCGCCGTATCCGCGCCGCGAATGATGGTCGCCAATCGGTCCAGCGCCGGGGAGGTTAGCCCGAACTCTTCCAGCATCGTATCGAAGGTGCAGCGCTCCGCCCGGTGGCTCCAGAACGTGCCTTCAATGTCGAAAGGCGTCGCACCAAAGCGCTCGGCCACCGCAGTGACTTGGCTTGCATCGACGAACAGAAACACCGCCGCGCGGTCGATAAAACGGCGAATAAGCCAAGGGCAGGCAATGCGGTCGATTTTAGGGCGGGCGCGTGTGACCCACAGCGTGCGCCCTGTGCTATCGGCGGGCGGCAGGGGGAGTGTCTTGACTAGCAGATGCCCCCCCGCGCGCCACGCCTCGAACCCGCCTTCCAGCGTTTCCGCCGCGACGCCGAGGTGCCGAAGCCAGGCTGCTACGCCTTCCGACAGCTTCAAACCGCGCTGGCAACTGACGATCACCGATTGGCCGATAAACTCAGCCCCCCAGGTGGCAACGGAAAACGGATCGCGCTGCACGGAGGCGGGGATTAGCCGAGGGTCGGCCTCAAAATCTTCGGGAAGGCGCACATCCAGCAGCACAGGGCAGGTGGGCAAACCCACCAACCGCGACAGTTGCGCTGGGGTAATTTCAGTATTCGACGGCATAACGTCCACCTTACCATAAGAGCTCGGACGCGAACTTCGGCCTGCCGCCTCACGGGGCCTCGCAGAACCCCTTAAAAGCGAGGCAACCACAGCCCACGCCCCTCTGTCAATCGGCGCATCGCATCTCTGGCCCCTTTCCCGAAGCCAGCCGAAAGGGCCGAGGAGGGGCTTGAAGGGTAACGCCGAAAAAAAGCCCCGCCCCATAAAGGGACGGGGTTTTAAGGGAAGGGTTCGAGGTGGTCCGAGGACGACGCTCGCTGAGGAAGATATTGAGAGTGAATCGCATTGGCAAGATAAATTTTGCGATTCATTCTCAGTTGCATTTAGCGGTCGTACCGCTCTTCCTCCCACGGGTCGCCTTCGTTGTGGTAGCCGCGATTTTCCCAATAGCCGGGTTTATCGTCGGCACAGAACTCGATACGGGTCAGCCATTTGGCCGATTTCCAGAAGTAATATTTCGGCACGACCAGCCGCACTGGCCCACCATGTTCGGGGGTAAGCGGCTCGCCTTCCCAAGAATGGGCCAGCACGACATCTTTTGCGCCGAAATGATCGAGGCGTAGATTGGTCGTATAGCCATCGGCACTGTAGAGCATGACGTGACGGGCCTGCGGGAGCGGTTGCACAAGGTCCAGCAGATGCCGCGCCGACACGCCCTCCCAATGGTTATCGAAGCGCGACCACGCGGTAACGCAGTGAATGTCTGAGAGGAATTTTTGCTGCGGTTGAGCGGCAAAGCTCTCCCACGTCAACGTCTGCGGTGCGTTCACCAATCCGTCGATCTGAAGCTGCCAAGTGTCGGCGTTCAGGCGCGGCTTAAGCCCCAAATCGAGCACCGGCCAGTTTTTCACCTCATGCTGCCCCGGCGGCAAGCGCTGACTAAGCGGAGTGCCGCGCTGCCCGGTTAGCAGCCTGCCTTCTTTGGCCCATTCTTGTTTACGATCAATCAGCTTGGTGCGGATTGATCCCCATAGGCTATCATCTTTGCTCATTTACGCTCCCTCCGCCGGGCCGAGTAAGGCGCTATTCCAGTTTGATATAGGGCCGCGCGTGGGATTCGGCGAGAGGCGGCATCTCTCTTAGTCTCTCGTGCTTGGCCCTCTTGCTTGGCGCGGCTGATTGTGGTTCGTCTCAGCCTATGGAAATGTTGCTGGTTCTGAAGGGAATTTTGATCGGTCTCATGGTGTCGGCCCCTGTCGGGCCGGTGGCAGTGCTGTGCGTGCGCCGGACGCTGCAAGCGGGTGCCCTCTGCGGGTACACCAGCGCGGCGGGCGCTGTTGTTGCCGATATGGTGTTCGGCGTTATCGCCTGCTTTGGTGTGGCGGCAGTGGCGACAGTGCTAACGGATTATTCGACGCCGCTGCGGTTGATCGGCGGGTTTTTGCTGCTCGGCATGGGCATCGACAGTTGGCGCAGCCGGTCGGGGGATACGACCGACGCCGCGCAAACGGCGCTGATGAAAGCCTTCGGCTCCACCTTTGCCCTGACCATTACAAACCCGATGACGATTTTTGCCTTCACGGGCCTGCTCGCCGCCTCCGACATCATGAGCCATGCCATGAGTTTGGACGCGACGTTGACCGTGATTTTTGGGATTTTTCTTGGGGTGACGCTGTGGTGGGGCGGGCTTGTGGGGGTTGGGATTGTGCTGCGGCGCTGGCTTGGTCAGCGCGATTTCCAGTGGCTGCACCATCTGTCCGGCGCGCTGCTACTGCTGTTTGGTATAGCGACCTTGCTCTCGATCCTAATCGTCTAGCGGGTCTGAGGCCGTCACGATTTGCCGGGCCACCGCAAGGGAATGCCCCGCGCGCAACAGGCTTGCCAAATCCTTCTCAGGTTGGCGCGGATCGTCGGTCGGCCTCACGCGGTACGGCCCCAGGCGGCGGCGGCGGGCGAAAGTGCGGGCGGCGGTGAGGGCAATATCCTCTTCCGCGTCGGCAGCTGTTGCGGCCAGAACCGCGCCCACGGCGGCAGGCGCGATACCTTTACCGCGTAAAGTTTCGGTAATCACGCGCGGGCTTTTGCCCTGGCGTAGCAGGGCCGCCACGCGGCCTTCGGTGAAGCGCGCATCATCGAGATAGCCCAAGGCGGCGGCGCGCTGAAGCACCGTTTCCCGGCGCTGTGCGGCTTCCTCTGGCGCAATCATCTCGGCGAGGAGTGCGGGCCGCAAGCGCCGATCCAACACTCGGCGCAGCATTTCGACTGAGGCGGAGAAGCGTTGCAGATAGCGCAGGCTGATTGCCCATAGCCGTTCGGTACTAACATTGATCGGGCGCTCGCGAGTAGCGCGCTCCGGCCTTGGTGGACGCTGGCGAGGGCGGGGAGTAGGATCGACCCCGTTTCCAGTTTTCGAGTCATGCTGCATGTCTAATCTCCTCCCCGCCCGGCCCCCCGGTTTGCCGCCCATGCCGCTCCCCCCCATCGGTGTAAACTGGTTGGGGCTTTGGACTTTGTACCTTAAGGAAGTGCGGCGTTTTCTCAACGTCTATACCCAAACGCTGATGGCCCCCGTGGTCACGAGTTTTCTGTTTTTAGCCGTCTTCACGCTTGCGCTGGGGCGGGGGGCGGAGATTGTCGATGGTGTTCCCTACAGTCAGTTCTTAGCGCCAGGGCTGGTGATGATGGCGATGACGCAGAACGCCTTTGCCAATACCTCCTCCTCCCTCGTGATTTCCAAAATGCAGGGGAATATCGTCGATCTCTTAATGCCACCCCTCTCGCCGGGGGAAGTGACGTTAGCGCTGACGGCAGCAGGGGTAACGCGCGGGCTGCTGGTTGGCGCGGTCACGGGCGTTGCGATGATCCCCTTCGTTAGGTTGGCGCCGGAGCATCTCGGTTTCATCCTGTTTCACGGGATCGCGGCCTGCACCATGCTATCGCTGCTGGGGCTGGTTGGCGGGCTGTGGTCGGAGAAATTCGATCATATGAATGCCATTGCCAATTTCATTATTAGCCCGCTGGCGTTTCTGTCGGGGACGTTCTACACGACCACCCGCCTGCCCGAAGCGTGGCAGAATGTGGCGCACCTTAATCCATTCTTTTATATGTTAGATGGCTTCCGCTACGGTTTTATCGGCCATGCCGATGGGAATTTAACCGTTGGCTTCCTCGTGATGATTGTCATGTGCCTCGCGCTCTCTTTTACCGCTTACACACTGATTCGAACGGGGTATCGCTTAAAAAGTTGAGAAATACAGCATAATTGCTGGGCAGCCCTGCGGGGCGCGCGGGGGGTGCGCTTACTCCCGCGATTGACAGGATGAAACCCCCTCCTGATAATTCCCCTTTTTTCGCGCCGGGCCGGAGTGGCTGGCTCCGGGCGGATTGAGGTGTTGGAGGATTCCACCGTGATTCCGAGCCTGCTCCCCGTGTTCAGCAGGATCAACCTTTCGTTCGAGAAAGGCGAAGGGGCCTATCTGTTTGGCTCGGACGGGCGACGATACCTCGATTTCGCGAGCGGCATTGCCGTGACGGGCCTGGGCCACGCCCATCCGCACCTTGTGGCAGCCTTGAAAGCGGCGGCGGAAAAGCCTTGGCATCTCTCCAATCTCTATGAGATCCCGGAACAAGCGCGCTTGGCCGACCGGCTGGTTGCCAATAGCTTTGCCGATACGGCTTTCTTTTGTAATTCGGGTGCGGAAGCGCTGGAATGCGGCATTAAAATGATCCGCAAGTTCCACGCTTCCCAGGGTCATCCGCAGAAATACCGAATGATTAGTATTCAGGGTGCGTTTCATGGCCGGACGCTTGCCACGATTGCGGCGGGCGGGCAGGAAAAATACCTGGCAGGCTTCGGCCCCAAAGTTGATGGGTTCGATCAGGTTGCCTTCAGTAATCTCAACGAGTTGCGCGCGGCGATTACGCCGGAAACCGCCGGAATCATGATTGAGCCGGTGCAGGGCGAAGGCGGGGCGCGCGCCAGCTCGCCCGACTATCTGCACGCGCTGCGGCAGGTGTGTGACGAGTTCGGCCTGCTGTTGCTGTTCGATGAAGTGCAGTGCGGCATCGGGCGCAGCGGTAAACTGTTCGCTTATGAGTGGGCCAATGTCGCCCCCGATGTGATGGCTTTGGCGAAAGGTCTCGGCGGCGGGTTTCCGGTCGGGGCGTGCCTTGCGACCGAACGGGCGGCCTTGGGCATGACGGCGGGCGTGCATGGCACCACCTTCGGCGGCAATCCGCTGGCAATGGCGATTGGTAATGCGGTGCTGGATGTGATTCTGGCACCAGGGTTCCTCGATCATGTCATCGCGGCGGCGGAAAAATTCCGCCACGGTCTCGCGCAGATCGTCGCCGATTATCCGGCGGTCTATGCCGAAGTGCGCGGCCAGGGTCTGCTCTCTGGGCTACGCTGTGTGGTGCCGAATGGCGAAGTGCAGACGCGCTTGCGAGAGCACGGTCTGCTTACGGTGGCGGCGGGCGATAATGTAGTGCGACTGTTGCCGCCCCTCACCATCGGCGATACCGAAATTCAAGAAGCGCTGGCGGCGATTAAAGCCGTTGCTAGCGCCTGGGGTGTGCAGGCGTAATTCCATGACCGTTAAGCATTTTTTGGATCTCGATCAACTTCCCGCCGCCACCCTGCGGGACATTCTCACCGATGCGGCCCGCATGAAAGCGGCGCTGAAGGCGGGTCACGGCACCGCGCCACGTTTGGCGGGTAAAACCCTCGCCATGCTGTTTGAAAAAGCCTCCACCCGCACGCGCGTGTCGTTTGAAGTGGCGATGAAGCAGCTTGGCGGCCAAACCATCATTCTGCGGCAAGAAGAGATGCAGTTGAAGCGCGGCGAGACGATGGCCGATACCGCCAAAGTGCTCTCCCGCTACGTCGATGCGATCATGATTCGCACTGGTCCCGCGCAGAAGCTGATTGATCTTGCCACGCACGGCTCCGTTCCGGTCATTAATGGATTAACGGATATGGGGCACCCCTGTCAGGTTATGGCCGATATTCTGACGTTCGAGGAGCATCGCGGCCCGATTGCTGGGAAAGCCGTGGCCTGGATTGGCGATGCGAACAACGTGTGTATCTCTTGGGTCCATGCCGCTGCCCGCTTCGGGTTCGAGCTTCGGATTGCCGCCCCCGGCGCGCTGGCCCCCAAGCCAGCCCTGCTGGCGTGGGCCAAGGCGGAAGGCGCGAGCATTCGCGTGACCACCGATGCGCGCGCGGCAGTGTCGGCAGTTGATCTCGTGACCACCGATACTTGGGTGTCGATGGGGCAAGAGGTGGCGAATCGCAACTATCTCCTCGCGCCCTATTCGGTCGATCAGGCTCTGATGGCCTGCGCCAAGCCGGAGGCGGTGTTTCTGCACTGTCTGCCCGCCCATCGCGGCGAAGAAGTGACCGAAGACGTGATCGACGGGCCGCAATCCCTCGTGTGGGACGAGGCCGAAAATCGGCTACACGTCCAAAAAGGTATTCTGGCATGGTGCTTGGCATGAGTAACCCACTGGCCGCGAACGATCCTGGCATTGCCGACGATCAAACGCTGCCGTTCTTCTTGCGAAACGCCACAGTGCGCGGGCGCTTAGTGCGCCTCGGGCCGAGCTTTCACGAGATCGTTACGCGCCACGCTTACCCGGAACCCGTCGCGGCTCTGCTGGGGGAAGCGCTGGCGGTGGCAGCCGCTTTGGCGGGCGCGCTGAAGTTCGAGGGCGTCTTCACGCTGCAAGCCAAAAGCGACGGCGCGGTGCGGATGTTGGTGGCCGACGTGACCCACAGCGGCCACATGCGCGGCTATGCTCAGGTCGATGCGGATAAACTCCCCACCGGACCCGTGTTGGCGTCGGAGCGCGTGGAAGCCCTTATGGGCAAGGGCTATTTGGCCTTCACCGTCGATCAAGGCGCGGAGATGGAGCGCTATCAAGGCATCGTCGAGTTGCAATCCGGCGGGTTGGTTGAGAGCGTTCAGCATTATTTCCGTCAGTCGGAACAGATCGACACGGGGTTGAAGCTCGCGGCCCAACGCACGGCCCAAGGCTGGCGCGCGGGCGCGCTATTAGTCCAGCGCCTGCCCAGCGACGGCGGCACCGAGTTTGCCCGCACGCGGCTCGATGTGCCCGACGAAGACGGAGAAACCACGCAAGACGATGAGTCCTGGGGCCACCTGATGGCGCTAGTGGGTACGCTGTCGGACATCGAGTTGACCGACCCGCAGTTACCGTCCGATGATCTGCTGTTCCGGCTGTTCCACGCGGAAGAAGGCGCGAGCATCGGCGATCCCCACCGCCTGATGGATCAGTGCCGCTGCTCCCGTGGCAGGGTCGCCCGCGTGCTGCTGTCCTTGCCGATGGAAGACCGCGAGCATTTGCGCGTCGATGGCGTGGTTTCGGCGGTCTGCGAGTTCTGCTCCACGCGCCACCTGTTCGATGATGCGGATTTGGAACAGCTAGAGGCGATTGGGGAAGAGCCTTAGAGCATTGTGCGTCAACCATGACGCACAATGCTCTCTCTTTATTTTAGCCCTCGCCGGGCGGGCGCATCCGCGCCCTTGGCCGCCGCCGCAATGGCGGCTTGCTAGAGCTGCGTCCGATTTAACGCACGCAACTCTAGCGGCTGGCTGGGGGCGGTTTCTGTGACCCGAGGTTGATTTCGATTGTCAGAGCATGGCAATTCGCCTAACTATTATTAGGCATCTTGCCGTTGCCTGGGAGAAAATCGTCATGCCCACCGTTTCTGAAGAGGTTGGTCGGAAGCTCGGCGGTCAATCGGTTCTCGGGACAATTGTTCGATCCCAGGCAGATTTGGCCAATGTTGTCAGGCAGCGGCTCCCTCTCTCCATCCTGCGACATCTTGCAGCTTCGGGCTTGAGCGATCAGGAAATTCAGCGGTTCGTCATTCCGCAAAGAACCCGCCGCCACCGAGCTTTGAAAGAGCAGCCCCTTACGGTTGATGAATCCGATCGTGCGGTTCGCCTGCTGCGGATCCAAACAATCGCCGAACAAACCTTTGAGTCCAGCGAGAAGGCGAATCGATGGTTGCGTCGGCCCCTCACCGAACTCGGCGGAGACATGCCGCTTAACGTCGCTGAAACCGAAGCCGGGTCGCGCGTCGTTGAAACAATTCTCGCAAAAATCGCTTGGGGTGCTGCGGCCTAATGTTCTTATGGCGATTGTCAACACTCCGATACGCCAATGTCTTCGATGGCGGCTATGGGCTTGAGAACGATGGGCGCTGGAACAGTCAGGGCATCGCTATCACCTATACTTCGACATCGACCGCACTGTGCGTTTTAGAAAAGTTGGTCCATATCGAAGATCCCACGCTGCTCCCGGATCTGGTGATGGTTCGCTATTCGGTACCGGCGGAAGTGCCGATTGAGGGTATCGAGTTGGGGCAATTGCCGCCAGACTGGCAAGCCGATGAAGGTCACACCCAGCAGATCGGAACGAACTGGCTCAATGCCCGGACAGGCGCCTTGCTTCAAGTGCCGTCTGCCATCGTCGCCTTCGACGGTGCGCCTGATCGCAATGTCATTATCAATCACGCGCACCCACTGTCGCGTTTGATTGCTCCCGACCGTTTCGATCCGTTTATCTTTGATCGGCGCTTGGTTTGAGGGGTGTCTAATATCCCCTGGCTCGATCCACGACCCCCACCATCGGCTCCCCGCGCTCGAAGGCGGCGATATTGGCGGCAATCTGGGCAATCGCCGGACCCGGCAAGGTCGCCGCCGAAGCGTGGGGGGTAAGGATCACGCGCGAATGGCTCCAGAACGGGTGATCCTGCGGCAGCGGTTCGGTGTGAAACACATCGAGCAGCGCAAAGCGTAGCGCGCCGGAATTAAGCCGGTCCAGCAGGGCGGCTTCATCCACCAAAGCGCCGCGTGCGAGATTGATGAGGCTCGCACCCTCCGGCAACAGCGCTAAGCGTTCTGCCGAAAGCAGATTGCGCGTGTCGTCCGTCAGCGGCAGCAGCACGATCAACACGTCGCAGGTGGCGAGAAACGCTGGCAGGCTCTCCGCCCCCGCATAGGTTTGCACCCCTTCGATTGCGCGAAGGCTGCGGCTCCAGCCCGACAGCGGAAAGCCGAAGGGCCGTAGCTTTTCGATCACCCCCAGCCCAAGCGCACCCAAGCCGAGAATACCAACACGGGTTTCCGCTGGCTCGCAGATACCGGGATCAGCCCACACGCAACGCTTTTGTTGGTCGGCGAGGGTATCGAAATGGCGGTGAACATGCAGAACCCCGTAGAGTGCATAGTCGGCCATTTGCGCCGCCATGCCGCCATCGACAATCCGCACAATCGGCACGTTTGCGGGCAGCGCCGGATGGGTTAGCAGCGCATCCACCCCCGCGCCGAGGTTGAAAATCGCTTTCAATCCCGCCAGCCCGTCAAAAAAATCTGCCGGGGGCCGCCAGACCAGCGCATAGGGGATTTGCGCCAGTGTTGCTGCGTCGGTCTGTCCCCACAGGTGAACCTTGCGCTGCGGCATATGGGTTTTCAGCGCTTTTAGCCAGGGGGCTGGGTCGCCGGGGGTTGTGAGCAGCAGGGTCAAATCCTTATCTCCTAGGCGCGATATAGAGGGGCTATCCAAGCGCGATAGAAGGGCATTGGCAAGCCGATGAGATTGCGCTACGTATTACGCCTGTGAATCCGAAGTCTTAGCGATTTTAGCTAAAACCTTGAAGTGAGACTGATTATGGTTCCGATGCCGACTGGAATGGATGCGCTGGCCGAGCGCCTTGTCGAGATGGCATTGCCGCCGCGTGAGGATGAGCATCGTTATTGGCGCCTTAGCCCCCGGCGTGGGTTGGGGATTACGGTTGGGCTGGGCGTTGCGCTCGGCTTGCTGATGCCGCTCGCCCTGGGCAAGACCGCGCGGGCGGATACCACCTTAACCCTGCTGTTCACCGGCGACGTTGCGTCCCGCATGGAGCCATCGAAGGCCGATGGCACGCCCTGCACGCTGGAAGAGCGCACGACCGATGCCTGCCTAGGCGGTCTTGCGCGTCTTGCGGGTCAGGCGAATGTGGAGCGCGCACGCGCGGGTACTGTGCTGTTGCTGGATGCGGGCGGTCAGTTCGGCGGCACCGCCTTTTGGAGTCAGCATAAGCAGGATGTGCTGGCCGAGTTGATGAACCGCGCCCGTTTCGATGCGATGGCGGTAGGCCCGGCGGAGTTTTCCGAAGGCTCGGAAGTGTTGGGTAAGTTCATCCGCACGGCGCAGTTCCCAATTTTGGGCGCGAATATCAGCACTGACCGCGACCCCTATCTGAAAGACCAAATCTACCCGATGCTCTCGACCGACCGGGGGGCGCAGCGCCTTGGGTTGCTTGGGATTGCCGATCTCAATATCCCGCAGAAATCCAAACCTTCGCCGGGGGTGTCGTTCCTGCCGATTGAAGCTAAAGCCTCGTTCTGGTTGAAGCAGTTGGGGTTCATGGGGGCGAAAACCGTGGTGGCGGTCTCCTCCGCAGGGTTTGAGAAGGATAAGGATATTGCGGCCCGCATTGCCGGGATCGACGTGATTATCGGCGTGTCCGGCAAAGGCGCGAAGGCGGGGGTGCCGCCCGTAGGCGCGCCGCAGGTAATCAATGGTCCGGCAGGCAAACCCGTACTGGTCGCGCAAGCCGCGTCCTTCGGCCATTACCTTGGAAAACTGGCGGTGACGTTCGATCGCGACGGCCACCCGAAGGCGTGGAAAGGCGATCAAATCCGCTTGGACCGCACGATCCCGGAAGACCCCGACATTCATGCTCAGGTTGAAGCCTATGCCGCCGCCTTGGGCACGCGGCGCACGCAGTTAAGCCAGCTTCCCCAGTAGCCTCTTCCCCAAGCAAGTGCCGCCCTCGCCCCACTATCGCCCCAGCCGTGCCCACAGCGCGCTGGGGCCGGATTTCTACGATCCCGTTCAGGCTGCGGCATTCCCGCAGCATGTTTTGCGTTGGCGCAACCAGCGCGCGGCGGAAACGGTGGGGCTTGGTACCCTGACGGAAGCGGAGTGGATTGATCACTTTGGGCGCTTCCAGCCACTGCCGGGGAGTTTCGATACGCCGCTCGCGCTGCGCTATCACGGCCACCAATTTCGGCATTATAACCCGGACTTAGGCGATGGGCGCGGCTTTCTGTTCGCGCAGTTGTATGATGCGGCGGGCCGTTTGCTCGATCTTGGCACCAAGGGCAGCGGGCGCACGCCCTACTCCCGCGCGGGCGATGGGCGGCTAACGCTGAAAGGCGGCGTGCGCGAGATTCTAGCGACAGAACTGTTGGAAGCGCGCGGCGTCGCCACCTCTAAAAGTTTCAGCCTGATTGAAACCGGCGAAGCGCTTCAACGGGGGGACGAGCCAAGCCCAACGCGCGCTTCCGTGCTGGTCCGCCTTAACCATTCCCACATCCGCATCGGCACATTTCAACGCTTGGCCTATTTAGGCCAGACCGAGGCGATCCAGCGTTTGATCGACTACGCGCTGGCAACCTATTGGCCCCAGGTGGCACCCGGCCCCACGCCCGCGCTAACACTGCTGGCCGAAGTCATGGCGGCGGTTGCCCAAATGGGCGCGCAGTGGATGGCGGCGGGCTTCGTTCATGGCGTGCTCAATACCGATAATATCACCATCACCGGCGAGAGTTTCGATTACGGCCCGTGGCGGTTTCTGAAAACCTACGATCCGCGCTTCACTGCCGCTTACTTCGACGAAACCGGGCTTTACGCCTATGGGCGTCAGCCCAGCACGCTGCTGTGGAACCTGGAACGCTTCGCCGAATGCCTCATGGATTTCGCCCCGGAAGCCGATCTGGTGGCGCAGTTGGAGCGGTTTCAAGACCTGTTTCGTCCGGCCTTACGCGCCGCTTGGTTCAAACGCTTGGGCCTCGTGCCGGGCGATCTCGACGCCGATTTGGCGTTTTTATCCGGCCTCTATCAGTTTCTGTTGGAGACGCAGGCAGGGTTCGAGCAAACACGCTTCGATTGGTTTGGCGGCGATGCCACGCGCGCTGCTGCCAGCCCGCAAAGCGCTCTGTACAACCGCCCCGACTTCGCCCCAATCCGCCTTGGTCTCGAAACCCGCGCCGATTCTGCGGTACTGCCGCCGCCCGGCAACCAGCCCGCCGATCTGCCGATTGAGGACGTGGAAGCCCTCTGGTCCCCCATCGCCGCATCCGACGATTGGTCGGCGTTTGAGGCGAAGATTGCAGCGATACGGGCGAGCGTGAGGCGTTAGCCTAACGGAGGCAAGCGCCGCGACACCGGGGAGGCTTTCACGATGGCGCTGTTGGTTTCGGCGCGCTCGCTGAAACTTTCCAAGATCACATCCAATTCCTCGATGTCGCGCAGCACGATGCGGACGATGAAGCAATCGTCGCCCGTTACCTTATCGCATTCAATCACGGCGGGTTGGTCTTCCAGCAGGCGCTGGACCCAGTGTAACTGCCCCGGCAACGGCTTGACCCGCACGATGGCCTGAAGGCGGTAGCCTAGGGCTTTGAGATCGAGATCGACCGTGTAGCCCGTCAGCAAACCGCTACTCTCCAGCCGTCGCAGCCGTTCTGAGACGGACGGGGCGGAGAGGCCGACCAACTGCGCCAGCGCGCTGACGGGTTGGCGAGCGTTATCGGTGAGGGCGCGGATCAGGGCGGTATCGACCGTATCGAGTGCGCTTGAAAGAAACAAAGCCTGCTTCATCATTTATCCTTCGATAAAAAGGTATAAAGCGACATTATACTTTTCATATCCATATTATCCAGCCCCTTCCCTTGGCATTCTAGGAGCATCATTTGCTCTAGGAGGGGATCATGAAACAGGAAATCGACCGGCGCGGCGTGGCCGAAATGGTGGCAGCCATGCTGATTTCGGGCACCATCGGCTGGCTGGTGCTGGTCTCGGGGCAATATCCGGTAACGGTAGTGTTTTTTCGGTGTTTGATTGGCGCGCTGGTCCTGTCGCTGCTCGCCCGCCGTGTGCCGCCCGTGTTCTGGACCAAGCGGACGTTAGCTCTCGCCGTTCTCGGCGGGGTTGCGTTGGTTGGTAACTGGCTGCTGCTGTTCGCCTCCTTCAGCCTTGCCTCGATCTCGATGGCGACCGCCGCTTACAATGTGCAGCCGTTTATTCTGGTGGCACTGGCGGCGCTGGTGCGGCGGGAAGCCTTGCCGCTGTGGAAGTTCCTCTGGCTGCTGGTGGCTTTCGGTGGATTGTTGTTGGTGGTGCAGGTGGAGCCGGAGGTTTTGCTGGAGCCGGGAGCCTACCTTACGGGCATTGCGTTGGCGCTCGGCGCGGCGTTTCTCTATGCGGTTTTCAGCCTGATTACCAAGCAACTCACGGGCATTGCGCCGCAGCGTCTCGCCCGACTGCAACTGGTGATCGGCACAATTGTTCTCGCGCCACTGCTGTCGTGGCACAGCTTACCCGCTGCGCCGCAGACTTGGGGGGTGTTGATCTTACTCGGCGTCGTTCATACCGGGTTGATGTATGCCCTGCTCTATAGCGCGCTTCAGCGACTGCCGACGGGCCTAACGGCGGCGCTCTCGTTCCTCTATCCGATTGCCGCCATCCTAGTAGATTATTGGGCCTTCGGGCAAAAGCTGCACCCGAGCCAGATGATCGGCGGCGCGCTAATTCTGGCGGCGGTGGCGGGCGTGTCCTTTGGCTGGTCGTTTCGCAAAACGGCTCCCTCTTGAGGCGTGAACGGGTCATGCCCTAGAGCGTCTTGCGTAAAGGTTGACGCAAGACGCTCTAGTTTTATCTTAGCCCTCGCCGGGCGGGCGCATCCGCGCCCTTGGCCGCCGCCTCAATGGCTGCTTTTAGAGCCGCGCCAGAGTTAAGGCGCGCGGCTCTAAGGGCAGGGGTAGGGGTGAACCTGATGGGCCGCTTCGATCTCGGTCATAACCTTGTCACTCAGTACTACCTCGGCACTGCGGATATTCGCGTCCAACTGCTCAAGCGTGGTGGCACCGATGATGGTGCTGGTCACGAACGGGCGGCTGTTTACATAGGCGAGGGCCATTTGCGCCGGGTCCAGCCCATGACGGTGCGCGATGTCCACATAGAGTTTCGCGGCGGGTTCGGCTTGCGGGGTGAAATAGCGGGTGAAGCGATCAAACAGGGTTAATCGCGCGTCTGCGGGCCGGGCACCATCGAAATATTTCCCCATCAACACACCCATCGCCAGCGGCGAGTAGGCGAGCAGGCCAACCTCTTCCCGAATCGCCATTTCGGCGAGACCAACCTCGAAGGAGCGGTTGAGCAGGCTGTAGGGGTTCTGGATGGCGGCGACGCGGGATAAGCCCTGGTTTTCGGACGCGCGCAGAAAGTCCATCACCCCCCAAGGGGTTTCGTTGGACAGGCCGAGCGCGCGCACTTTGCCCGCTTTGACCAGATCGCTCAGAGCGGTGAGGGTTTCTTCAATCGGCACGGCATCGGGCGAGTCCGTATGCACATAGCCCAACTGGCCGAACATATTGGTCGCGCGATCCGGCCAGTGAATTTGATAGAGATCGACGTAATCGGTGTTCAGCCGCGCCAGGCTATCGTTGATCGCGGCCTCGATATTGGCGCGGTCGAGCTTCCGATTTTCGCCGCGCACGTGGGGCATAGCGCGCCCGCCGCCCGCGACTTTTGTCGCCAGGATGATGTTTGCGCGCAGGCTGGGGTTTTTCGCGAGCCACGTGCCGATATAGGCTTCCGTCCGCCCTTGGGTTTCGGGGCGTGGCGGCACCGGGTACATTTCCGCCGTGTCGATGAAATTCACTCCCCGGTCGAGGGCGAAATCGAGCTGGGCGTGGGCCTCGGCTTCTTTATTTTGTTCGCCCCAGGTCATCGTGCCAAGGCAAATGACGCTCACTTGCATATCGGTGCGCCCTAAGCGTCGCAGTTCCATAAAGCCCTCGTTGCTAAGTCAAAATAATCAGGATTGGGCCAAAAGGCTCAAGACAGCGGGCAAAATGCGTTCGATAACAGTGTTTACCCCTGCTTCGTTCGGGTGAATCCCATCCGCCTGGTTAAGCTGAGGATTGGCCGCCACCCCGTCAAGGAAGAACGGATAGAAAGCCACCTTATGCCGCTCTGCCAACCGCGCGAAAACATCGTTGAAAGCCTGCGTATAGGCGCTGCCGAAGTTAGGCGGCGCGCGCATCCCCGTCAGCAGCACCGTCACCCCGGCGGCTTTCAGCTTGACGATAATGCCACCAAGATTGGCTTCCATCTGCTTGGGATCGAGGCCGCGCAACCCGTCGTTCGCGCCAAGCTCCACAATCGCGTGCGTGGGTTTATCGGCCAGTATCCAGTCGAGCCGCGCAAGGCCGCCCGCGCTGGTATCGCCCGAAACCCCGCCGTTGATGACGGTCACTGCCCTGCCTTTCGCCCGCAACGCCGCTTCCAGCTTGGCGGGAAACCCGGCGCGGGCGGGTAGCCCATAGCCCGCCGTGAGGCTATCGCCCAAGGCCAGCAGGCGCACGTCACGGGTTTGCGCTTCCGCAAAGCCGCTGCTTAAAAAAGCCAAACCTACCAACAAGGTTAAGAAACCGCGCCGGCCCTGTTGCAGAGCTTCGGTTTTGCCCCACTTGTAAGGTTTGTTACTGGTTTCCACCTCTGGCCCTAGAGTGCTCGTGTCCATGATCCAACTCCGCAATGTCCAGGTAAAGCTGGCGAGTGCCGCCGGTGAGGTCAATATCCTACGCGGGGTTGATCTTGCGATTGCACCAGGCGAAAGCGTCGGCATCGTCGGCCCCTCCGGCGCGGGTAAATCTACTCTGATGATGGTGGTCGGCGGATTGGAGCGCGCCAGCGGCGGCGACGTAGTGGTTGCCGGTGTGGAGCTTGGCGCTCTCAGCGAAGATGATCTCGCCCTCTGGCGGCGCGAAACGGTTGGCATCGTTTTCCAGGCTTTCCGTTTAATTCCGACGATGAACGCGCTCGAAAATGTTGCTGTGCCGCTAGAACTCGCGGGCCGCCCGAACGCCTTTGCCCGCGCCCAAGAAGCGCTGGAGCAAGTGGGCCTCGGGCATCGCCTAACCCATTACCCTGATCAGCTTTCGGGCGGGGAGCAACAGCGCGTGGCGCTGGCGCGGGCTTTCGTTATTCAGCCGAAACTGCTGATTGCCGACGAACCGACGGGCAACCTCGATGGCACCACGGGCACCGCGATTATGGACCTGCTGTTCAGCCTGCGCGACCGTTTCGGCACCACGCTGCTACTCGTCACCCACGACCTCAGCCTAGCCGAACGCTGCGACCGGGTCGTGCGGGTGAAAGACGGTCAGATCGAGACGGGGGGTGCAGCATGAGGGGTTGCTGGTTTCGGGCGCGCCGTCAACTCCATCCCCAGGGCGCGCGTCACCCGCAGCAAAGTTGCCAGACTGGGCGCGCCTTTACCCGACAGGCTCTTATACAGCGCTTGTCGGTTGACCCCCGCCGTCTCCGCAAGGCCACTCATGCCCTGCGCGCGCGCCAGCACGCCCAGGGCGCGGGCGATATTTTTGCCGTCGCCGCCATCTTCCTCAATGGCGGCGGCGAGATATTCGGCCTGGATTTCTGGCGTCGTCAAATAACGCGCCGAATCCCAAGGGATAAGCTGTTCAATAGGCTCGTTCGCCAAGGCTGTCATGGTTCAGTCCTCTCTCGGCAGGCGCTGCAAAAGCCGGAGCGCGGCAGCAATATTTCGGTTCTGGCTGTCTTTATTCCCGCCGGTCAGCAGCCAGATGATCTGACTGTCCCGGCGCGTGAAATACAACCGATACCCCGGCCCATAGTGAATCCGCAGTTCGGACAGACCGCCCCCCAGGTTTTTGACATCGCCGATATGCCCTGCGGCAACCCGGTCCAGACGTTCAAAAATCCGGGCACGGGCGCGAAAATCGCTCAGGCCGGTCAGCCATGTTTCAAACGTGCCGGTCATTTGAACGCTAAAGCTCATCGAACATTTGTCGCACATCGGCGACAAATCTGCAAGTATTTCTCCCTGCCGATCAGGAGCGCCCCATGAACCCTGCCCTCACTTTTGCCCTGCGGGAGTTGCGCGGCGGCGTTGCTGGGTTTCGCATTTTTCTTGCCTGCCTCACGCTGGGCGTGGCGGTGATTGCGGCGGTTGGCAGCTTATCGGCGGCGATTGTGGCGGGGTTGGAGCGGGATGCGCGCAGTTTGCTGGGGGGTGATATTGCGCTACGCCAAGTGCATCGCCCGATTGGGGAGGAGCCGCGCGCGTGGCTAACGGCCCAGAGCGCGCAGATCAGCCAATCCATTGAAATGCGGGCGATGGCCGTGCGGCCCGATGGCGCGCGGCGCTCGCTGGCACAACTGAAGGCGGTCGATAGCGCCTACCCGCTGCTGGGGGCCGTGGAAACCGCGCCGAAAACTCCCTTGCCGGAGCTTTTGGCCGCGCAAGACGGGCGCTTCGGTGTGGTAGTGGAAGATGTTTTGCTGGCGCGTCTTGGGCTTAAAATTGGCGATATGCTGCAAGTTGGCGAAGGCCAGTTCCGTATTAGCGGCGTGTTGCTGAAGGAGCCGGATCGGTCCGCCGGGCCGCTCGATATTGGGCCGCGCGTGCTGATTGCCGAAGCGGCGATGCCGCAGACCCAGCTTTTACAGCCGGGCAGCCTTGCCGAGTTTCACACTAAGCTGCTGCTGAAACCCGGCGTTAGCGTTGCCAGTTTCCGCGCCGAACTTGCCGAAAAATTCCCCGGCGAAGGCTGGCGCGTGCGCGACCCCTCGCAAGCCTCGCCGCAGGTGGAACGGTTTGTCGAGCGTTTGGCGCTGTTCCTCACCCTGGTCGGGCTTACCTCGTTGCTGGTCGGCGGCGTTGGCGTTGGCAATGCCGTGCGCGCTTACCTTGAAGGCAAGAGCGTCACGATTGCCACGCTCAAGGCGCTTGGGGCACCTTCCGCCTTCATTTTCCGGCTTTATGTCATGCTGATTGCGGTTATGGCGGGCGGCGGCACGCTGGTGGGGTTGATTATCGGCGCGGCGGCCCCGTGGCTGGCGGCAGAAGCGCTCGGAACTTTGCTGCCCGTACCGCTGGCCATCGGCCTTTACCCCGCGCCGCTGGCGTTGGCGGCAGTCTTCGGCCTCTTGACGGCACTGACGTTCAGCCTGTGGCCTTTGGGCCGCGCGCAGCGGGTGTCGGCGGCGAGCTTGTTTCGCGATGCCGGATCGTCGCGCGGGCAGGCCCCTGGCAAAGCCATCCTTGGGGCCATGCTGCTGTCTGCCGCGATGCTGGCGGCGCTAGCGATTCTGACCGCGCAACAGCAGCTTTTGGCGACGTGGTTTGTCGGGGGGGCGGTGCTGAGTTTCGGCATCTTCCGGTTAGCGGCGGAAGGGTTAAAGCGTCTCGCGCGTTTCCTGGCTTCGGCCCGTTGGGCGGGGGGCCGCAACCCGAAACTCCGCCTTGCGCTCGCCAATATCGACCGGCCCGGTGCGCCAACGGGGAGCGTTGTGCTCTCGTTGGGATTGGGGCTTGCGGTGTTGGTCACAGTTGTGCTGATCGAAGGCAACCTTAATCGGCAGGTGGTCGAACGGCTGCCCGACCAAGCCCCGGCGTTTTTCTTTATCGACATTCCCTCCAGTCAAACCGCGCAGTTCGATGCGCTGGCGCTCAGTATCCCCGGCGCGTCGGAGTTACGGCGAGTGCCGTCTTTGCGCGGGCGGATTACCGCCCTTAACGGCACGCCGGTTGAGAAAGCCGTGATCGACCCCGAGGTGTCTTGGGCCGTCGATAGCGACCGGGGCCTAACCTATGCCGCAACCCCGCCCGACGGTAGCCAGATCGTCGCGGGCGATTGGTGGGCTACCGACTATCGCGGGCCGCTGCTGGTGTCGCTCGATGTCCGCTTGGCGGAGGGTTTCGGCGTCAAAATTGGCGATAGCCTTACCGTGAACGTGCTGGGCCGAAACGTGGAAGCCAAAATCGCCAACCTGCGCCGGATTCAGTGGGAGAGTTTCAATCTCAACTTCGTGCTGATTTTCTCGCCCGGTCTGCTCGATTCGGCTCCCCACACGCATCTCGCCACTATTCATGTACCACCTGGCAACGAAGAGGCCATGCTGCGCCAAGTAGGCGATGCTTTTCCCAGCGTGTCCGCTGTGCGTGTCCGCGAGACGCTGGAAACCGTCAGCGTCATTCTCTCCGCTATCGGGGCGGCAGCGCGCGCGGTAACAGGGCTAACGCTGGTCGTGGGAACGCTGGTACTGGCGGGGGCCGTGATCGCCGGGCACCACCGCCGCGTCTATGATGCCATCGTGCTGAAAGTGTTGGGCGCAACCCGGCGCGACCTGCTGGCGGCCTATGCGCTCGAATATGGGTTGCTGGGGCTGGCGACGGCGTTTATCGCCATCGCCATCGGCACGCTCGCCAGTTGGGGCGTCGTTACCTTCCTCATGCGGGCGGATTGGGTGTTTCTGCCGTTGCCGGTGGGGGTGATTACGCTGCTCAGTCTTGGCATTACTCTGGTGCTGGGTTTCGCTGGAACCTGGATCGCGCTGGGGCAGAAGGCCGCGCCACTATTGCGGCAGGGGTAACGCCAGCGCGCTCTCTTTCTGGGCAATTGACGGGTTCGGCAGGCGCGGCGCATAGTGTGGGACTAGACTAAGGCTTGCCATGCAAAAGCGCGGCCACTTTACTCAAAAGATAGAAACGTGACGAAACTCTTAACGGTAGATCTTCCTCTGGTTCCCGCCGCCGCTTCCGATCAGGCGGTGGCGCGGCGCGTGTTTGCACTTGCGGTCGAAGGGTTGCAAACGCTGATCGAGGGGCTGGACGATACTTTGGGGGCGCGGTTGGCGGCAGCGGTGGATTGCCTAGAGCGCGCCTCGGGCCGTATCATCGTGACCGGCATGGGCAAGAGCGGCCATATCGGGCGCAAGATTGCCGCCACTTTGGCCTCGACCGGTGCGCCCGCCTTCTTCGTGCATCCTGGCGAAGCGAGCCACGGCGATTTGGGCATGATTACTCAGGCGGATGTTGTGCTCGCCCTCTCCAACTCTGGGGAAACCCACGAGTTGCTGGATATTATCGCCTATACGCGCCGCTTTCAGATTCCGCTGGTGGCGATCACGCGGCAAGACGCCAGCACGTTGGGCGAATCCGCCGATGTGGTGCTGCCCCTGCCGAATACTGCCGAAGCCTGCCCGAACGGCCTTGCGCCCACCACCTCCACCACCTTGGCGCTCGCGCTGGGGGATGCGTTGGCGGTGGCGTTGCTGGAGCGGCGGAATTTTTCTGCCCATGATTTCAAAACCTTCCATCCCGGTGGCGCGCTTGGGCGAAAAGTGCAGCGCGTGGCCGACCTGATGCACAGCGGCGAAGCTGTGCCGCTCGTGGGGCCAGACACCAGCTTGCGGACGGCCATTCTCGAAATGACCTCCAAGCGCTTCGGCTGTACGGGCGTTGTCGATGCCGATGGGCGGTTGCTGGGGATCGTCACCGACGGCGATTTGCGTCGCCATATCGACACGATTGATGCCCCCGTTGAAGCGCTGATGACGCGCAACCCCGCCACGATCCGCCCGCAAGCGCTGGCGGCGGAAGCGGTGGCCATTTTGAACAGTAAGACTATCACGAGCCTGTTCGTCGTGGAGGCCGGAAAGCCGGTTGGGCTTATTCATATTCACGATTGTTTGCGCGCGGGCGTTCACTAATGGCGGCCTCGGTCTCCGTGCAGCGGGTTCAGTCGCGCTCCCGTTGGGTGGCGGCAGCGCGGTTGATGCTGCCTGCCGTGGCGCTTACCCTGCTGGCCGTGCTGCTGGCATGGCCCAGCCTGTTTCCCGACGAAAAGCGCTTTCGGCTGTCAAAACTCCCCGTAACGCGAGAGGAGGAGGCGACCGTGCGGATGATGAACCCACGCTTCGTTGGCACCGACGATCAGCAGCGACCCTATACGGTCACGGCGACCGAAGCAACGCAACTGGCGGTTCCGGGAGCAGTGACGCAAGACTCGCAGGTTCTGCTAACTCAGCCCAAGGCTGATTTAACCGGAGATAAGGGCGATTGGGCGCAGCTTTCGGCGCATGAAGGCCGCTACGATAAAGAGCATGGTTTGCTCACGCTCAGTGGCGCGGTCACGCTGTTTCACGATAGTGGTTATGAAATGCACACAGAGCAATCGCAAGTCGATCTCACCAGCAAGCGCATTGCCGGGATTCTACCCGTCACCGGCCAAGGGCCGCGCGGGGATATGAGCGCCGAGGAAGGATTTGAGATTCTCGAAAAGGGCCGGAAGATTTTGCTGTTCGGGCGCTCGCGCGTCGTGTTGCGTGATGCCGGGGGAGCATCATGAGGCTTGCGATTCGGCTGGGGTTAATCGGTTTTCTGCTGGGGGCACCTGCACTGGCGCAACTGCCTTTGGGCGGCGACAACGCGGGCGGGCCGGTTTCTATTGATGCCGACAAGGGCATCGAGTGGCGGCGGGATGAGAAAGTCTATATCGCCTCGGGCGGGGCGCGCGTGCAGCGCGGCGGCGTGACGCTGACAGCGCAAACCCTGCGCGCCTATTACCGTGAACTGGCCGATGGGCAAACCCAGATCACGAAGGTTGAAGCCGATCAGAACGTCGTGATCGTCACCGCTACGGAGCGAGTGATGGGCGATAAGGGCACCTACGACCTTGAGCGTCAACTGATGGTGCTCACGGGCAAGGGGCTGAAGCTGACGACGCAAACCCAAACGATCACGGCGCGCGATAGTTTAGAGTATTGGGACGGGCGCAAAGTAGCGGTGGCGCGCGGCAATGCGGTGGCACTTGAGGCCGACCGGCGGGTGAGCGCCGATGTGCTCACCGCCCATCTGGCGACGGATGCCAGCGGCAAGGCTAACCGTATCTCAAAGCTTGATGGGTTCGGCAATCTGCAAATTGCGACCGCGAAGGAAGCCGCGTCGTCTGATAAAGGTGTGTATGATATGGATAAGCAGATCGCTACCCTGTTCGGGGCGGTCAAGGTAACGCAGAATAAGAATCAGCTTAATGGTGATTATGCTGAGGTAAATTTGAAAACCGGAATCAGCCGAATCCTGCGCGGTCCTGCTGCCGGGCGCGAAGGCGGGCCGGTGCGGGGTTTGCTGGTGCCGAATGCAACGGAAGCCCCCTCTAATCGCGCGGCGCCGGGAAAGGCCCCCTCATGAGTCAAGAGACGCAACAGGCTTCCTGGTGGCAGCGGTTGACGGGCCAAGGCAGCACGCCCAGCGCGGCGGACGAACGCCACGCCACGCCTCGGCTTGTGCCGACGGGCGGCTCTGGGCTTGTCGCCCACAGCCTGGGCAAGCGGTATAAGAAGCGCCCTGTGGTCCGCGATGTGTCGCTCTCGGTCGCGCGCGGGGAAGCCGTGGGGCTGTTGGGGCCAAACGGCGCGGGCAAGACGACCTGTTTCTATATGATTACCGGTCTTATCCGTGCCGATTCGGGCCGCATTACGCTCGATGGCCATAATATCACCCATCTGCCCATGTACCGCCGTGCCCGCCTGGGCGTTGGCTATCTGCCGCAAGAGGCTTCCATCTTTCGCGGCATGAGCGTGGAGCAGAATATCCGCGCGGTGCTGGAAGTGGTGGAGAAAGACCGCGATAAGCGCGAGGCGATGCTGGACGCGCTGTTGGCCGAATTTTCCATTGATCACTTGCGCCGCACCCCTGCCTTGGCTTTGTCGGGCGGGGAGCGTCGGCGCACTGAAATCGCGCGCGCTCTCGCGTCCCAGCCAGATTTTGTGCTGCTGGACGAGCCGCTGGCAGGGATTGACCCGATTGCGGTCAGCGATATTCGCGATTTAGTGAAGCATCTTAAAGATCGCGGCATTGGCGTGCTGATTACCGATCATAACGTCCGCGAAACGCTCGATATTGTTGATCGTGCGTATATTCTGCACGATGGCGTGGTGTTGATGCACGGCACTCCGCGCGAGATTGTGAGCCATCAGGATGTGCGCCGGGTTTATCTCGGCGACCGTTTTAGTCTGTAAGAGAGCATACCCGCTTCATGGTGCTGGCCCCCCGCCTTGACTTACGACAATCGCAATCTCTGGTGATGACGCCGCAGTTGCAGCAGGCGATTAAGCTGCTGCAACTCTCGAACATGGAGCTATCGGTTTTCGTTGAGGCGGAGTTGGAGCGCAACCCGCTGCTGGAACGGGAGGAGGTGGCGTCCGAGCCGCCGCCGGTCGTGGAAACCCCCCGCGATGCCGTGGACGCCTTGCGCTCCGAACTGCCGCTACCGGACGCCGAGTCGCCGCTGGATACCGCCTGGGCCGACCCGGACAGCAGCCCAGGCCGCGTGACCGAAACCGATGGCACCGACCTTGGTATGGTCGAGGCGGGCCTTAGCATGAACGGCGGCAGCGGCACTTCAGGCAGCGGCAGCCGGGGCGATTTCGATGAAGATTTGCGCGGGCTAGAAGAAACGCTCACCGAGCGGCCCACCCTGCGCCAGCATTTGATGGATCAGGTGGGCCTGACCTTCGCGCACCCGACCGAGCGGATGATTGCGGCGGCCTTGGTTGAGGCGATTGATGATGCCGGCTATCTGTCCGAACCTTTGTTGGGTTTTGCCGATCAATTCGGTTGCACTGAGGCGCGGATCGAAACCGTGCTTAAGCAGGTCCAACGCTTCGACCCCACAGGGGTTGGGGCGCGCTCGCTGGGGGAGTGCCTTGCCTTGCAACTGGCGGAGCGCAATCGGCTCGATCCAGCCATGCAAGCCTTGCTCGATCATCTGCCATTGCTGGCCCACCGGGATGTCGCGACGCTGCAACGGATCTGCGCGGTCGATGCCGCCGATATGACCGACATGATCGGCGAAATTCGGGCACTGAACCCCAAGCCGGGGCTGGCGTTCGAGCGGAGTGACGTGGACCCGGTAACGCCCGATATTCTCATGCACGCTTTGCCCGATGGGACGTGGATTCTAGAGCTTAACCCCGAAACCTTGCCGCGCGTGCTGGTCAACAACCGCTATCATAGCCGCGTGCGCCGCCAGCCCCTGAGCAAGACGGATAAGGAGTATATCTCCGAGCAATTCCAAACCGCGAACTGGCTAGTGAAAGCCCTACACCAGCGCGCCACGACCATTCTAAAAGTGGCAAGCGAGATCGTGCGGCAGCAGGATGCCTTCTTTCGCCACGGCATTACGCACCTACGCCCGCTTATTTTGCGCGATATTGCCGAAGGCGTTGGCCTGCACGAAAGCACCGTAAGCCGCGTGACGACGGCAAAATATATCGCAACGCCACGCGGCATGTTGGAGCTGAAATATTTCTTCACCTCCGCCATTCAATCGGCAGATGGGTCGGCGGCGCATTCGGCGGAAGCGGTGCGCTACCGCATTAAGGCGCTGATCGAGGCCGAAAAGCCGACCGACGTGCTTTCAGACGATAAGATTGTGGAGATTTTAAGGGTCGATGGCGTCGATATCGCCCGCCGGACAGTGGCAAAATATCGGGAAGCCATGCGAATTTCCTCTTCCGTGCAGCGACGACGCGAAAAGGCTTTCGGAATCTAAAAAACTCTGTAACGCTATTTCCAGCACAAATAGGGAGACGCGCCGACAAGAGTTGGAACCAGCAACACTGTTGCCTATATGCAATGGTTTAGAGGGTTAACTTGGTACTAGGCCGATTATGATCGGCGTTGACTGAGCGAAAAATTAGGGGACGATTGTTCTCTTTTACCCGAACCCATTGCCTAACCTAGTCTTTCACAGAAAAATAGGTAGGTTGCCATGCAGGTTACTGTTAAGGGCAAACAAATGGATGTTGGGGATGCCCTCCGCACCCACATCACAACATCCCTCACCGACGCCGTGAATAAATATTTTGCCCGCCCCTTAGACGCGACGGTGGTGTTATCGCCCGACGCGCATCTGGTTCGGGTGGATATTACGGTTCACGTCGCCCGAAACCTAACGGTTCAAGCGAAAGCCAGCGCGACCGACGCGCACCGAGCGGCGGATGAGGCGATTGAACACGCCGAAAAGCGTATTCGTCGCTACAAGCGCCGCTTAAAGGAAGATCATCATCGCGGGGTTATGCCGCACGATATTGAATCCGCAACCTCTTATGTGTTGGCACCAGAAGCGGAAGAAGAGACCGCGCCGCTGAGTACGCAGCCGATGATCGTGGCGGAACTCCAGGTTTCCATCGAAACCCTTGCGGTGCCCGATGCGGTGATGCGGCTTGACCTTGGCGACCTGCCCGTGCTCATGTTCCGCCACGTAACCCACGGCGGGTTGAACGTGATTTATCGCCGTGCCGACGGTCATATCGGCTGGATTGATCCGCAAGGGAATAGTCAGACGGTAAACCCGTCTGGTATCTCTGCCACGCGGGGCGAGCCAAAGGGCGTACTGTCTGCCGCGCAATGATCGTCTTTTAAGGCGATTTCGGCGTGGGGATGCCTGCGGAAAAGTGGCAAGGGCGCGGGTTAAACGCGCCCTTGCTGGCTTTCTTAGGCCGTGACAGTGACGCTGACAATTGTCAGAGCAGGAACCGATGGATATTGCAGACCTCATCTCCCCAGACGCGGTAGTCGTCAATTTGCGGGCAGCAACCAAAAAGCAGGCGTTGCAGGAACTGGCAAAGCGCGCCGCCGATCTGATGGGGCCGGATGGCACGGGCGAGCGCGATATTTTTGAAGTGCTGTTGGAACGTGAGCGGCTCGGCACGACCGGCGTGGGCGCTGGAATTGCCATTCCCCACGGCAAACTGCCGCAGCTTTCCAAACTGCGCGGCCTCTTTGCCAAGCTCGACAGGCCCGTAGATTTTGAAGCGATTGATGAACAGCCCGTCGATCTCATTTTTCTGCTGCTCGCGCCCGAAGCCGCAGGGGCCGACCATTTGAAGGCGCTGGCCCGCGTCTCTCGCCTGCTCCGCGACAAAAGCACCTGCGATAAACTGCGCGGGGCCGAAACTGCCGACGCGCTCTATCTGATTCTCACCGCGCAATCGGCCAGCAGCCACGCGGCTTAGAGCGGTTTTACGATCTGCATAACGCGGCGGCAGTGCTGTTGAGCACGAGCCAAGCCCCCGCTTGAGAAAGCTGCGTTAGCAAGGCTGGATCGTCGCTCTGCACAATGAAGACCGAGCCTATCCCGCCAGGCGCAACGAGCCGAATGCCGGGGAGTGCTAGTGCGGTGAGTGTGTCGGTGGCGGAATATGTCGGCGGAAAGAAGACTGCGACGGGCGCGCGGGTGCCGGGTGCCGCGTTCAGCGATGCGGCCAAAGCCACCAGAGGCAAGACCCCGCACAGCAGCAGACTAAGGCGGCCCCCCCAGAGCCGCCCCCATTCTGGTATGGTTTTGTTAGGCACGTTTCGCCTCGGCGCGTACGTCGGTTAGAAAATACTCCACATCGCCGCGCAACTGTTTGGTTTGTTCCGATAGGGTTTTGGACACTGTTAGCAGCGTATCCGCCACTTGGCGTGCAGCGCGGGTATCGCCCGAGATGGCGCCGATAGCGCTCGTTGCGGTTGAGATTTCCTGAGCCACAAGATCGACCCGCTCGGCGAGTTCACCGGCAACCGAATCTTGTTGATGCACCGCTACTGCGACAGAGGCCGCTAGCCCGTTGATATCGGTAATCGCCGCGCCAATTTCAGCAATTGCCGCCACAGCTTGATTGGTTTCGTTTTGAATGGCCAAAACCTGCTGCTGAATATCCTCCGTTGCGCGGGCGGTTTGTGTTGCGAGCGCTTTAACTTCGGCGGCGACCACGGCAAAGCCTTTACCCGCATCGCCCGCACGGGCGGCCTCGATCGTGGCGTTCAGCGCCAACAGATTGGTTTGCGCGGCAATATCTTGAATAAGCCTAATCACCTGGCCGATCCGGTCGGCAGCTTCAGCCAGATGTTGAACGCGCTCGCCGGTCTGCGTGGCAGATCGCACGGCCTGTTCTGCCGCGCTTGCGGTTTCATCAATCTTTGCGCCGATGGCGTTGATTGATTGATGAAGCTGCTGGGTGGCAGAAGCGGCGGCCACTGCCCCGTTATTCGCTATGCGCGAGCTTTGGGTAACGTCCTGCGAGGCATCGGCGACATGGCTCACGGAATGGGCCAAGGTGGTGGCCGATGTCTGCATGGTCGTAACCGATTCGGCCAGGCGACGGGCAATCTCGCCGATGCGGCTCTCAAACTGTTCTGCCAACTGAAGGAGTTGGCCGCGCACTTTGGCGTCTTGCGCCTCTTCCCGCTGGCGAAGGCGTTCGGCCTGTTCAGCTTCGGTCTGGATTTTCTCTTCCAGTTGATTGAGGCTTGTGGAGGAGAGCAGGAGTGCTTTTCCCAACATCCAGCACAGCCAGACCAGCGCACCGGTTTCCATCACCACAAACACCGCATGTAGCACAACGCGGGCAAAATCAGGCCCGCCCGCAAATACCGCCGCTGGAAAAATGAAGTTCAATACCAGATGATGAATGGCGGTCACGGTCGCCCCCATCAACACCACCCTTACGTCGCAGAAGGTGGCGAGCATGGCAATCGCGACGAAATAATACATGTGCATATCGGCCTGCCACGGATGGCCTGCGAGCGCATAGACCATGAGCGAGACCTGACCGATCAACGCCGCTGCGATTGTGAGGCGGGTGGCGAGCGCTTCCTTATGGATCGCCCAAGTCGCAAGCGTGGCGGCGCTAAGCCCTAGGCTTGCCAGGGTTAGGGTCAGCATCGGCTCACCGCGCGCCCAGGCCATTACCGCCACGATAGGCACGTGAGCAGAAACGAACACCACCATAAATAGTGCCATTTTGTGACGTATTTTAGAAAGCTCTTCCATTTTAGGCGAACCTCAAAATGCTATAGTTGCACGCTAAACGGAGTGTATATGTTTCTGGATCATTTCGCTCAATTAACTTGGGCGACAATGAGATCGACGGAAAACACACGCTTCGCAAATTACCAAAACCGCAGCTTTTTAGCCTAACGGATATATTGGTTAATACGCTTAAAAATATGCTAAAATTCAATATCAAAAATGCAGGGAACCGTTGCGGTATTGTTTATTCAGCCGCTCGCTCCCGGACGATTGGGGAAAGGTGACAGACGTGCACCATGATTAGGGCCAATCCGGGAAGCAACCGCTACCACGCCGAAGTGTTGCGCCTGTTCATTCACCAGACCCCGATCAATAGCGGTGCAACGGCAGTCGCAGCCTTGGTGATTGCGGGGCAGTTGGCTTTCGTTGGTCCTGAGACGGTTCAGGAATGGGGCGTTCTGCTGCTCTGGATGGTGTTTCATCTCGCGGGCAGCCTCTGGAACTTCCAGCGTTGGGCGCGGATGCGCGAAACCGCACGCCCCCTAACGCGCGCCCGCTTCGACCGGATCGCGCGGCGTGCCGTGTGGAGCGCCGGTATTTCTGGTTTTCTTTGGGGGGCCGCGTCGCTGCTGACCGTGAAGGCTGCGCCGCTCGATCAGTATGTTGTCGCGTTGGTTGTAGCGGCTTTCGTCTCGGGGTCGGCGACGACACTGAGTGCGCTACCGCGCGCTGCATATGCGTTCGTTTCGGCGGCCTTGCTCCCGTGGATATTATTTTTCGGCTGGTACGGCGGCAGCTATTGGACGCTGTCGGTCTTGGCGTCGGTTTATTGGGTCGCGTTGATTTTCTCCATTCAGCGCGTCAACGGCACGTATCGGCAGGCGATTGTGGCGCGAGGCTCGCAGCTTCGGCTGTCGCGGCACTTGGCCCGTTTGCGTGCAGAATGGTTGGCGGTGGCCTCTGTCACGGATGCGGTAGCACTGTTCGACGAAGCTGGGCGCTTAGTGCTGTGGAACGCGGGAATGGAAAAACTGCTGGGCGCTCCGCCCGTACAGGGGATGACATTTCCCGTTTTTCTCGCCCTCGCCCCGTGGCAGACTGAGGCGATTGATGGCGCTGGGTCGGGCCAGTGGAGCGCCGATTATGCCTTGGGGGAAGGCCGTTATCTGCAAACCATTTTGGCGCAAAAGGGGGCGTGGCGAGTGCTATGCCACCGCGACATCAGCCAGCTTAAGGCGCGCGAGTTGAGCCTTGAGGCCGAACGCGCCCGCGCTGTGCGGGCCGACCGGGCTAAAAGCACGTTTCTTGCGACGATGAGTCACGAGCTTCGCACACCGCTGAACGCCATTATGGGTTTTTCGGAAGTGATCCGCGACCGTTATGTGATCGAGCCTACCCGCATCTCAAGCTATGCGGGCGATATTCATCAGAGCGCGTCGCACTTACTCGCGATTATCAACGATATGCTGGATATCGCCCGCATTGAGAACGCCGAAATCATTCTGCACCGCCGCCCCATTATCATGGCTGAACTCTTGCAGGAGACGACGCGGATTAGCTCGGGCCTTGGGCGGCGGCAGGGCATTTCGGTATTTCAGTGTGGGGGCGATGATTGGCCGCGCGTGATTGGCGACCGCACGCGCCTCGCGCAATCTATCTGCAATTTCCTCTCGAATGCCATTAAAGCCTCGCAAGCTGGCCAGATCGTCGAGATGAAGGCGCGGATTAGCGCGGAACAGCGTTATCTGCTGACTATTCGCGACACGGGGCCGGGCATTCCGCCGGAGCGCTTGGGCGACCTCTTTCGCCCGTTCGCCACCTTCGATGACCGCGATGCCTACCGCTCGGTGGGGGAGCGCGGCACGGGCCTTGGCCTCGCCATTACCAAAGAGCTGCTGGGGGCGCACGGTATCACGATTACGATTGAGACCCAGGTGGGCACCGGCACGGCAATTATCTTAGATTTTACGTCCTGTATCGAGCTTCTGCCGGATCAAGGCGACGAGACTCATTCCGGCGACGGCCTCTGAGGAAATTTGCTCAGAACCTCCGCTAGCCCCTCGGGCACTGGTGCGTTTACGGTTAAGGGCGGCTTATTGCCGCGCGGAGAAAACGTCACGCTACGGGCGTGTAAGTGGAGGCCGGCTGCCTCGTGCCGCCCATAGAGCCGGTCGCCAACAATCGGGTACCCTAAGACCGAAGCCGCGTGAACGCGCAATTGGTGACTGCGGCCCGTTTGCGGGCGGAACTCGATCCAGGTGCGGCGGTCGTGAACACCCAAGACGCGCCAGTCCGTCACCGCCGCTAAGGCATCGGTATCCTCCAACCGGGCGAGGCGCACTGTAACGCCGCCGGGGCGTTTGAGATCGACTAAGGGAGCGTCAATCGTACCGCTTTCGGTCTCTGGCACACCGTCCAGCACGGCCCAATAGACTTTTTCGACCTGCCGGGATGCAAACAGATCGGTCATACGGATCATGGCCTGCCGATGGCGCGCGAGAATAAGGCAGCCCGAGGTGTCGCGGTCAAGCCGATGGGCCAGCATGGGCGGCTGCTTCAATCCATATTGCCACGCGAACAGCAGTTGGCTGAGGTCCGCGCTTTTGCCGCCGGCGACCGAATGCACAGGCAATCCCGCTGGTTTATTGACCACGAGGACCAACCCATCCCGGTGCAAAACCCAGTCCTGCACCAGATCATTCAGTGTATCGGGTTCATAGCGGAGCATATCCGCAATTTCTGTCATCGTGAGCTGGTTCATAACAGTGTTTATCGCGCCTCAACTCTTAACTGTCGATTACGAAATTATGACGCCGGAAAGGTTTCCGGCTCGCCACGCGAGGGGATGCTGTTTTTTTGCTACATCACTGATGTATGAAACATCGGTATTTTCCAGACAATTCATTTCCTTATTAAGGGAAATTTTATACTTATCGGCCTATGTTCGGCCCAATAAGTATGACGTTAAAAACCGGGAACAGGAGCGGCTTATGACGGCGGTGATTATCCAATCGGCGGTAGCTGTCGGGCTTACTCTTTTGATTTTGTGGCTATCTCACCCGCTTGGTTTGCGCCTTGGCGTGCTGGATATACCAAATAAAACCCGCAAGTTTCACGCACGCCCCACCCCTAAAATGGGCGGAACGGCGCTCGCAGTGGCTGGCTTGGCCTGCGTTTGTTTGCATTTCTTCGATGTGGGAATGCCGATGCCCGTTAAGGTTGGTGTAATGCTGGTGGCTTGCCATTACATTATTGGTCTTGTTGATGATCGCTCGGATATTGATGCGCGCCTGCGCCTTGTTCTGTCTGCGGTTGTAACGTCGGCGGCATTTTGGCTCGATCCAACGCTGATACCGGCGGGACTTAATTTTTCTTGGGACATGAGCATTGGCATGGTTCCGGCCTTTGCTTTCGCGGCAGGCGTGCTTGTGCTGGTTTCCTTCGTCTTTGCCGTCAACCTTATCGACGGGCGTAATGGTATTTTGGCGGGCTATGCGATGCTGTGGCTCACGCTGTTGCAGGTGACGGCGGAATCGCTTCCCCTCAATCTCTACATCGTCGCCATGCTGTGTTGCGGGGCCTTCCTGGTCGCCAATCTGCGCGGAATGGTATTTGCGGGCGATAGTGGGGCCTATCTGGTTGCCTGCACGATCGGTATTTTGGGGCTTCATGCCCACAACGACGGCGCTGTATCAATAGATCAACTACTGTTGTGGTTCATTGTGCCGGTGTTCGATGCGGGCCGCGTGCTGGCCGTGCGCTTGCGCCGGGGGCAGAGTCCGTTCCGGGGCGGGCGCGATCACCTGCACCATGTCTTGTGGGATCACCTACCCCCGCGCTTGGCAGGCGCGCTCTACGCCAGCGCAACCTTGGTTCCTGCTGTGCTGAGTGTCTTCGCGCCGGGCCTTACGCTGCTGTGGCTTATTATGGCCGCAACATGGCTGCTGATATTGTCTGCTAAGCCGGTTTTTTTCGGTAAACTGCGCGCTGTGTAAAGGGGCACCCTTAGTTGGGATTTTTTCTGCGCGGGCTTTCGTTCGCATTGCTGTATAGCGGCCCAATGCGCGCGCTCACTTGGTTTGTTTTGCGGCTATCGGGATGCCTGGGGCGCGTGGCCAGTCGGGCGCGCTTTGCGGCCTTAGCCCCGACCGCACCGAAAGACTGCGTGGTGCATTGGAGCGCCGAAGTTAAATATCCCGACCGTATTTCCTGGGGGCAGCGCGTGATCGTTGGACCCGAGTGCACGTTAGGGGCGGCGGGGCAGATCACTCTGGGCGACCATGTGCGTCTCTCGAAAGGCGCGGTTATAGAAACAGCCGGTCTCGATTTCAGCCAACCCCCGCCCTATCGCCACACGATTAAGCCGATCACTTTGGAAGACGGTGTGTGGGTTGGCGCGCGGGCCATGATCCTGGGCGGGGTTACTGTGGGGCGGCAAGCGGTGATTGGCGCGGGTGCTGTCGTAACGCGAGATGTGCCGCCCTATACCATCGTGACCGGACAGCCCGTGCGCTATAAGACCAGGACGTAAGAAGGCTATGCGGTCTCTCCTCGAAAAAATCCTACGTCGCAGCCGTTTGATGGCCTCGCCCTATTACTGGGGGTTCGAGGTCCAGCGGCACGTTTTAGCGCCGCAGCGCCGTGCGGCAGTCGCCCGTTGGATTGCGCGCCGCCGCCGTCAACCCGTCGGCACCGCAGAAACGCTGGAAACTCAAGCGCTGGTTCAGGATATGCGCCGCCAGGGCTATCATATGCTGACGGGATTGGTGACGCCGGAGCAGGTGGCGGAGATGCACGCCTATTTCTCTGCACACGAAGCCCATGATCCGTATCGTCCGACGTTGGGGCGCTTTATGCCGCTGACCGAGGCGAAGCCTGAAACCCATGTAGCTTATTTTGAGGCCGCGACCGTGATTGCGGCACCCCATGCGGTCGCCCTGGCCAACCATCCAAGGTTGTTGGCGGGACTTGAAGCCTTATTCGGCTGTAAACCGAGTATCGGTTATCTTGCCGCTTGGTGGTCCTTGCCAGGCGATGGCACGCCCGAGCACGCCGAGCAGTTTCACCGCGATGTGGACGATTGGGCTTTCTATAAATTCTTCCTCTATCTCACCGATGTGGATGAGCGCAGTGGCCCGCATGTTTATGTTCCAGGCTCCCACGATAGCACTACCCATCTTGCCATTCGCCGTTATACGGATCGTGAAGCCGCAGAACTGGGGGCTGAAATCTACTTTATCGGCCCGGCGGGAAACTGCTTTCTCGAAAATACCTACGGCTTTCACCGAGGGCTGCCGCCGCGTGACCGGCCTCGACTGATCTTCCAAGTCACCTACTGCCTGATGGGCCTACCCTACGCCCCCGCCAAGCCCGTGGCCGCGCTGCCGCCGGGGTTTGATCCGTTCGTAAATCGCTTTTATTTGAAAAGCGAGAGCATCGTGCGTTAAATCGCACGCGGCTCCAGCGAACGGGAAACCCTATAACTCTCAGGCTTTATCTGGGCGAGATGGGCCTTTCCATCGCACCTGCTCCCGCTCTTCGGGCGGGGAGATGATGGGGAGTCGCGTAACCCGCTCTTCCGGCATAAGCGCGATGTGGCGCAGTTTTTGGCTCACCCACAAGCCCGGCTCCAGCAGGTCTGTTGCGACGCTGGAGAGCGAGCCAACGCTAACCCGGCTTGCAATCGTAATCCCCGGCCCTACCACAGACCCCGCGCCGATATAAACATTATCACCAATCGTAACCCGCCCATCGACCCGCGAGCGCCCTGGCCCCGTGCTGAGGTGAATATACCCGTGCGTCCAAACCTGCGAGCCTTTGCCCGCCAGCGTGGACCATTCTCCAAAGCGAATGCTGCGCGTGAGGTCAATATGATGCCCAGCGGTGATCTTGGAGCCTTCTCCAAGCCACAGCACGGCCCCCAAAGCAAGGCTCTGTGCGCGGCTGCGGATCACGACATTGCGGTTGCCGACGGCCCCCATCGGCGCAAAGCCCAGGCATAGCGGCCCTAGAATTACATTGCCGTAACCAATATAGGCGCGCTCGCGCAGCACGATCCGCCGCGCAAGAATAACATTGCCGGGGCCGATGCGCGCAGATTTTCCCAAAGCCAACCGGTTCACCAGAATGAGGGACGGCGCAATACGAGCGAAAGCGGCGACCCGATGCCCCAGCAGCCGCAGCAGCGGTGGTTTTAAGCGGGCGGGCAGTAGCAGGCAAATCAGCGCAGTGAGTAGGCGGCGCATGGGTCCTCACGTCCTTCGTGTTAAAGCGGCACCAACGCCACCAGGGGCGGCAAACCCACCAGCACCAAGGCCAGCCCGGCGCGGGGCAGCACAAGACCGGACTGGCGCAGCAGCAGCCATTGAGTGCCGACGCCTAATCCCAACAGGCCACAGCTTCCCAACGCGATCAAGAGCGGCGAGGCGGGGAGCACGAGCAGCCCGGCTTCGATAGCACCCCAACTTAGACCTCCAACGAGCGCCAGAATCGGTGCGGCCCGCGCCCCTAACCCCTGACGGCCCAGCATTGCTTCAAACAGCGCCAGCCCAATCCACAGAATCGTCTGCGTCGCGACCAGCCCGACGACGAGGCGGGGGAGGTGTGGGTAATCTGGGGCCAGCAACGGGGCGACCGTCGGCCACGCCAACATGATCGCGGTGCCTAAGACCGCAAGACCACTGAGCAACCCCGCGAAAACCTTATCGCAGCGGGCAGCGGGCCAAGTGTAGAGATTGCGGAAATGCCACGTCATTAACAATTGATGCACGACCAGCAGCAGCAGGCAGAGGCGGCCCGCGAAGGCGAGAGCACCGACATCGGCCAGAGGTAAAAATCGCCCAGCCAATAGGCGCGGCGCGGCTGCAAAGGCGGCGAGCACAAGCCCGGTCGCCAGCAACGGCAGCCCTTCCTTCAGGGCACCCCGCCACAGAGTGAACAATCCTTTGGGGCGAAGAGCCGCAAGTACGCCAACTCCCAGCACACCGAGCGGGACGGCCAGCGCCCAAGCACTGCCAATCAGGTCGCGCGCGGTTGGCGTTACTGCCGCAAGGGTCAGCAGACCGGCACCCACCCCTAGCAGCAGCAGCGTGCCATTATCAACCCAAGTGGAGAGAAACTTCCGCCCCTCCACGCGCGCCCAAAAGCTCAACCCATATTGGCCACCGTAGAGAACGGCGAGACCCAGCGTCAGCGTCAGCACCCAAGATAGCCCCGCCCACGCGGTCATCCAACTCGCTATCAGCAGCGGCAGCGCCGAGAGGAGGAAGGCGAAGGCCAGCACATCGGCAATCCGGGCCTGCCCCAAGATCAGCTTCAAACGCGGGGTCGCTTGCGGCACGCCGAGACCAACCGCACTGCCGATCAAGGCGGCGAGCGATAAGGCGAGTTCTAGCCCGCCATAAGTTTCGGCAGTCAACAGGCGTGCGAGCAGCAGTGGCCCCAGAAAGGCCAAACCACGCGCGATGCCGTAGGAGGCCAAGAAGGAGAGCGCCGTTCCGATACGGCCACCGCGCGACATCGGGTTAATCGAGCGACAGGCGGCGACCGCGCGTATAGCGATCGAACAGCCCCGGATCAATCCGGTTCAAAACGAGGGCAACCGCGCGGCTTTGGCCTTGGGCAAGACGGCGTACCGAGCGGTTCAGCATATGGGTTGGTGTTTTACGCCACTGGGCAACTACCAAGGTGGCATCGGCCTGTTGGGCAATCAGCAGCGTATCCGACACAGTGGCGACGGGCGGACAGTCCAGAATGATGAGATCGTAATGGCGGCGCACTTCTTTCAACAATCCCGCAAACAGCCGCCCGCCCAGCAACTCTTGTGCTTTGTGGGGTGCCGCTTCGGTGGGGATGAAATGCAGGCCGCTGGCATCATCGGTTCGGATCGGCGAGCCAGCAGAATTGCCGTGAATTAAGAGGTGGTCCAACCCATTCGTCGCCGGAACTTTCAGCGCGCGGGCGACGGTGGGATTGCGAAAGTCGCAGTCGATCAGCAGCACACGGCTGCCGTCCAGCGCCGCCGAACGGGCAAGACTGAGGGCGATCAAGCTTTTGCCCTCTCCCGCAACCGCCGAGGTCAGCAAGATCACCTTGGGCGGCGCACCGACCGAAGAGACCTTAAGCGCAGCGCGGACGGAGCGAATGGCCTCGGCAAACAGGCCAGCCCGTTGGCTCAGCACCATATCGGCGCGATTACTCAGCCGCCCCGTGCGCGGCACTAAGCCAAGGCAAGACACGCCAATTTCCCGTTCCAACTGTTCGGTGGACCGGGCGGTACGGTCGAACGCATCAATCAGCACGGCCAGAATGAAGGCCAGCCCGGCACCGACGATAGCGGCGATAATCAGAATCAATCCGGTCCGTGGTTGATCGGCAGATTTGGGCATTTGTGCCGGAGAGACGACACGCGCGAAGGGGTTGACGAAATTTTCTTGGGTT
>JAAFIC010000028.1 GCA_013298565.1 Alphaproteobacteria bacterium
GTTTTTCTTCAGTCATCGCCGCGCTACCTTGCCCATCTTCATTCTGCGATCATCATATCAAACCGCCCCTAGATTTCGCGCAATTGTTAAGCTACTGATTTACAATGATTTTTCTTATTTTCAGGGATATTGGGATGTCATTTTTGAATTCATGTTCAATTGTTTTTCTACGCCCAATGCGGTAAATATCCACTACGCGGCCTCTGTTCATCCGCAGATTTTATAAGATCAGCTTTCAGTGCCGAGCTAATGACATTAGAGATTTGAGGACTGTTTTCCTTAGAAACCCCCAAACGCTCGCGTAAACTTTCATTACGCATCATCTCGCCACTCAAAAATTTTAGAACAGCATGTTGATAACAGGCGCGTAATCTTTCACTACTTGTCATATCATTAAAACTTCGTGGAGCGAACAAGATCACTCGCATGGCATGCGTCTCCTGCCGAAACTCTGGTGGTGGCAATTGATATAGTTCAACTGCCTTAATAACCTTATCAATGCCTGAGCCGCGTTCTTCGCATAACCCTGAACGACGCATCAAATCGGCTAAAGCCTCATTTCTCGATCCCGGCGCTGAATCGATGAAGCGATCAGGGGCAATCAGGGGCACCCCTGGATTAGTGATTTCAATTCGGTTTGAGAAAATATCAACAGAGGGGCAAACGCCCTTAAGTGTCATATCTTGGTGAATAAGCGCATTCGCGACAAGTTCTCGCAAAGAAATTTCGGGATAGAGCGGCGTTTCTGCCCGAAAAGCCTGCCCAATATGCTCATTTTTCGGTAGGACTGTCTTGATGTAATCAATAATTTCATTAAAGCCATTCGCGTAACCTTTTACCTCATCCCGCGAATGGACGACGGTACTGGCTCGGTTCAGCCCTTCGTAGACAGTAACTCTAACAGCTTTCCGGCTAATAGGCAGGTCGAAACTATCCAGACGTTTCGCAAACAGTATCGCCCCCAGATTTGTAATATCAAATTTCCCACCATGATCCTGTCGGATAATTTTAGCGTTTGAAAGCCGATCAAGGATTCCAGCTAAATCGGTTGGGAGAGGCATTTTCACTAAATCAAAGTAAGAAGGATAGTCAATCAGTTTGATAATTTCTTCTGGCGGCAGAAACTGTTTTGCAACCCCTTCCTCCCAGATAAAGGGTTGAAGTTTTGTCCAAAGGTCATGTTGCCGTTCAGGATAATCGGCTAATCGAGGGGTTGCGCTGCCGATACGGATATAGGCCATCCGGTCAAATTCAACAGGATTTCGCGTAGCGGCAGGGATTTCAAGCAGGACCAATCGCCCTAGTGGATGATTGATGGTTCTAAATTGAAAGGAGGGGCCATTTTGGAGGCGCTTGGTCAGCCAAAAATCCAAAGGCTCCCCTGGACTAACGACAACAGCCGGATCAAACTTAGTTCCGATGATTTCGCCCGTTTCATCCTCAACGCCCCAAACGACATACGCATAGCGCTGGTCGTACAAACGTGCCGAATTGCTAAGTGCTGATATATATTCTCCGATTTTCTTTGGTTCTTGGAAATTTTTCTTAAATTCAACGCAATTTTGCTCAGACCGCTTGCGGCAAAAATCGTCAATCATCGCAATATCACGGGCTTCGCTCATGCCGCTTCTCCGCGCATCTGTTCGCCTTCGCGCGCCAGCAGGCGGGCCTGTACCCGCGCGCCGGGCATGCCGGAAACGCCGATGACCGGGACGAAATGGCGCGTGCGCCCGAGGTTTGTTTCTTCCAGCAGAATCTCTTCAACCCGGCCTACGTGGCTGTCGAGATAGCGGCTCAAGGCAGCCTCGCCCGTCGCGCGCAACTCAGCCGCGCGGGCTTTGATGATTGGGCCACTCAGTTGCGGCATTTTCGCCGCCGGGGTGCCGGGGCGGGGGGAGTAGGGGAAGACGTGCAGATAGGTTAGATGCGCTTCCGCAACGATCCTTAGAGAATCTTGAAAATGGTCGTCCGTCTCAGTGGGGAAGCCTGCAATCAAATCCGCCCCGAACACCGTATCGGGGCGCAGGCGCAGGGCTTTTTCCGCCACGGCAATCGCATCGGCGCGTAGGTGGCGGCGCTTCATGCGCTTTAGAATCAGGTCTGCCCCGGCCTGCACCGACAGGTGCAAATGCGGCATCAGCCGTTCTTCTTCGGCCAGCGCCGTCCACAGATCAGCGTCGATTTCGACCGGATCGAGGGAGGAGAGGCGCAAACGCGGCAACTCCGGCACCAGCTTCAGCACCCGGCGCACCAGCATTCCTAACGTGGGAGTGCCGGGTAAATCATGCCCGTAGGACGTAACATCAACCCCCGTAAGCACGATTTCGGCATACCCATTCTCAACCAAGCGGCGCACCTGGGCCACCACGTCGCCCGCCGGAACCGAGCGCGAATTGCCGCGCCCATAGGGGATGATGCAGAAAGTGCAGCGGTGATCGCAGCCTTGCTGCACCTGCACGAACGCCCGCGCTCGCCCATCGAAGCCTTCAATGAGGTGCTGGGCGGTTTCGCGCACCTGCATAATGTCGTTTACCTCAACGCGGGCCTCGTTCGGCGTTACGCCCCAGGCTTCCGGCTTTAGCTTTAGATCATTGCCGATGATGCGGTCGATTTCCGGCATGTCGGCGAATTTGGCCGTGCTCACCTGAGCAGCGCAGCCGGTAACGATAATGCGCGCATCGGGGTGATCGCGACGGGCCTTGCGAATGGCTTGACGGGCTTGGCGTTCGGCTTCCGATGTCACCGCGCAGGTGTTGAAAATAATCGCCTTATCCTCGCCCGCTTTGGTGGCAAGGTCGCGCATCACTTCCGACTCGTAGGTATTGAGGCGGCAGCCGAAGGTTACAAGCTGCGGGCCGGTCACGCGAAGCGCTCCAGCGCTAAATCGCCGACGAATTCACCAAAAAAGCTAATAGCGATGGGGCCAGTCATCAGCACATGACCGTCTTCCTCGCGCCATTCGAGCGTAAGGTCGCCGCCGTCCATCGTAACAATCATCTGCCGATCCGTCAGCCCGCGCCGGATCGCCGCTACCGCTGCCGCACAGGCCCCCGAACCGCAGGCGCGCGTAATGCCCGCGCCGCGTTCCCACACGCGGAAGCGGATATGGTCCCGCGCCAAAACCGAGACGATGCCGATATTCGCCCGTTCCGGCAGCAGCGGATGATGTTCGGCCTGCGGCCCCCAGGAGGCAAGATCGACCGCCTCGGCATCGGGCACGAAGAAGGTGATGTGCGGGTTGCCCATATTGCTGGCGACGCCATCGTCGAGCGGACCCAGGCGCATTGGCACGTGCAGCGTATCGAGGGCTTCTGCGAGCGGAATGGCGTCCCACCCCAGTCGCGCTGGCCCCATATCGACGCTCACGATATTTGTATCGACCCGTTCGGACGGCAACATCCCCGCCAGGGTTTCGATGACAACCGCGCCGCGCCCTTCGGCCTGCATAGCAAGATGGGCGACGCAGCGGGTAGCATTGCCGCACGCCCCGGATTCCGAGCCGTCGGGGTTGAAAATCCGCATGAAAAGGTCCGCCCGCCCATCGCTCGGCGGCTCCATCACGATCAGTTGATCGAAGCCCACGCCCGTGCGCCTATCCCCCACCGCCCGAATCCAATCGCGCGGCAACTCTAGCGGTGCCCGGCGGCCTTCGAGGATGACGAAATCATTCCCCAGGCCGTGCATTTTCAAAAACGACAATCCCATGCACAACCCCTAATCGGAATGGCCGGGGGAATCAATCCACGCCTCGCGCATGGGGGGATTTCATCCCTCGCCTCTCCGAGTATTTCGGTCTATTCTGAAACCTGGATGGGGGGATAAATGGCCATCACGATTATAAATTTGGAAACCGAGACCGCGATTCGACGGCTGGCAACCCTCACGGGGAAAGACCCCAGCACCGCTGTTCGGGGCGCTGTCGAGGCCGCGCTGGCGAAAGTTGGAAAGAATCGTTTCTGGGAAGCGCGAATGGGGACCGTGCGTGCTAAACTCGCCTCGGCAGAGGCCGACCCGCACGAGCGCGCGCGCACTGCCAATAAGCCTTTCTACGATGCCTTGTGGGATCAATGACGCTGGATGGCCAATCTTACGCTTTCCAACCGCCGCCGCCGGTTTTATCTTTGGCTCGATCCGCGTTTGCCCAGCGTGCGGAAGCAGGTAAGCCTATTCGGGCGCGTGGAGACGGAGGCGGCTGAAGAGGACGCCCCCACCGTAACGCTTACCGTCGCTGGTGCGCCCGCCCCCAGCCCCAGCGGCGTCGCGCAACCGGCGCAGCGGCGCGTTCATCGGGCGGAACTTGTGCTGGAGAACCACCGCGCCCAATACCTGCCCGGTTATCCCGCCCGTGACCGCGCCGCCCTAGTGTTTGATCGGCTGGAAGATGCTTGGCTTTACCACGATATGCACCATGAAGCCCTCAGCGGCCATGTGCTAAAATTAGCAGAAACGCGCGGCCTGTTCATCGTATCGTTGCATGATTCGCTGTGGACCGAGATTCTGGCGGGCTACGATAGCGAGGCGGTCGATGCTTCCGTCGCCCGCGCCTATTGGGGTGGGGAGACCACCACCGGGCGCATTCCCGATGGCGTGATCTTCAATCGGCTGCGGCGACCCGAGCGGATTCCGGCCCTAGAAGGTCTATTCTACGGCACCTTGCGCTTCCCCGATCAGCAGTTGGAGCGGCACGATCTCCCTCGGCCCGCTGCTGTGCGTGCGCGGCTGGCGGCTTGGGGCGTGGGAGACTGGAGCCTGGTTCACGAACCCGGCGAGGAAAGCGAGGCCGTGGCCCTCGATCCTTCCGACCCAGACGATGACGACGACGACGATCTCTTTACCGCCGAGGCAGAGGCCGACGACGATGACCGCGCGCGCGCCGTTGCCAGACACACGACAGAAACGGCAAAAGACGCCTAAGCTCTCACCTGTTACGGCAAGCGCGCCGGATAAGCGACGAGTCGATAACAGAAAATTTAGAATCATCCCGCTCGACAGCAGGAAGGGGCTTTGCTACGATTGTGTTACTGAAATGTCAGCAGGGCCTCTGTGAGCCTTCTCCTGGTGGAGGGGGGTGCACGGCCCAGGTTCGGGACCGATCATGTGCCGTTGGCTTGCCTATACCGGTGCCCCTCTGCGGCTTCACTCACTCCTGTTTGAAGCGCAGAACTCGCTGATTAACCAGTCGCTCGCCTGCCAGCGCGGCAGTGTTGCCACCAATGGCGACGGGTTCGGCGTGGGCTGGTACGGAACCCAAGAAAAGCCGGGCCTCTACCGTGATATTCGCCCGGCTTGGAACGACGATAACCTTCGCAGCCTTGCCGAACAAATCGAAGCGCGGCTGTTCTTTGCCCATGTTCGCGCCTCAACCGGCACGCCGACGACGCGGCAAAACTGCCACCCCTTCCGCCACGGCAACTGGTTGTTCATGCACAATGGCCGGATTGGCGGCTACGATAAGCTGCGGCGCGATCTGGAATTCCGCATCGCCCCGCACCTGTACAATGACCGCATCGGCACGACCGACAGCGAAATCATTTTTCTGCTGCTGATCAGCAACGGGCTTTTAACAGACCCGGCGCGCGCCTATCGCCAGACCATCGCCGAGATTGAAAGCGCGATGCAGGCCAATGGCGTGACCGAACCATTGCGTTTCACCGCCTGCGCTACCGATGGGCAAACGCTGCACGCCATCCGCTATTCCTCCGATAACAGCGCGCCCTCGCTCTTCTACGCTCAAGGGCAAGAAGTGCAGGTGGAAAACGGTGCCTGCCACTTCCCCTGCGGCACGGGGGCGGTGCTGGTGCTCTCCGAACCGCTCGACCGCGACGATGCCTGCTGGAGTGAAGTGCCGGAAGGCTATTTCCTCACCGCTTCAGCGCACCGGGTGGCGCTAGAGCCGGTGATGGGGGTGGAGAAGATTGGTGTCCGAGAACCCGGAAGCCTAAAGGGAAAGATAGTGATTGGGCCTGACTTCGAGGCTCCCTTACCCGCTTTTCTGGATGGCGCGCACTCTTGACAGAAGGGTGTAGGCGGCGCATTTAGCCCGATTACGTTGGTTTCAGGATTCAGGTTATGCCCCGCCCGCCCCGCCCCGCCGCCTCTCACACTCCGTCCGCGCCCACGGGCAAAGCGACTTCGCCGCGCCAGTTGCGCGTGGGGGAAGAGGTGCGGCATGTGCTCACGCAGATTTTCGCGCGCGATTCCTTGCGCGATCCCGATTTGGCGGGCGTGCCCATAATGGTAACGGAAGTGCGGATGAGTCACGATCTTAGCCACGCCACCGCCTTCGTCGCTAAGTTGGGCGGGGATGATACGCCGGAAGCGCAAAAGGCGCTGGTGAAAGCCTGCCGCCGGGCGGCCCCCTTCCTGCGTGGGCAGATGGCGAAGGAGTTGCGGTTGCAGTTTGTGCCGGAACTGGGTTTCCAGGCCGATACGTCCTTCGGGGAGGCGGCGCGCATCGGCGCGCTGTTCAACCGCCCGGAAGTGCTGCGCGATCTGCTTCCCAAAGAGGATGAAGACGCGGGCGATGATCTGGGCGAAGACGACGTAGCTGACCCCGACCCTGTAAAATGAGCCGCAAGCGGCGCGGTGTGCCGATTCATGGCTGGCTGGTGGTCGATAAGCCCTTGGGCGTTAGCTCGGCAGCGGTCGTCGGTACGGCGAAACGCCTGCTGAATGCCGAAAAAGTCGGCCACGGCGGTACGCTCGATCCGTTAGCGTCGGGCGTTCTGCCGCTGGCGTTCGGGGAAGCCACCAAAACCGTCTCGCTGGTGATGGATGGGCGCAAAACCTATCGGTTCACCGTGCGCTGGGGCATTGCCCGCACGACCGACGATGCCGAAGGCGAGATTACCGCCACCGCCGATCATCGGCCCGACCGCGCGGCGATTAATGCTGCCCTGCCGGGCTTTCTCGGCACTCTTCTTCAGCAACCGCCCGCTTATTCCGCCCTCAAGGTCGATGGGCAGCGCGCTTACGATCTTGCCCGTGCGGGGGAAGTGGTGGAGCTTGCCGCCCGCCCGGTGGAAATTTTCAGCCTCAAGCTGGTCGATCTGCCCGATGCAGACCATGCCACGCTGGAAATGGACTGCGGCAAGGGCACCTATGTGCGCGCGTTGGCGCGAGATTTGGCCCTAGCTTTAGGCACGGTGGGGCATGTCTCGATGCTGCGGCGCACCGCAGTCGGCCCGTTCCACGAGCGGGATGCGATTTCGCTGGATTCGACGGAGGATTCTGGTCATAGTCCGCCGCTGTCGGATCGCTTGCTGTCGATTCTGACCGTGCTGGACGACATCCCGGCTCTGGCCTTATCGGCAGCACTGGCGCAGCGCCTTCGCCAAGGGCAAACCTGCTCGCTCGCCTTGAGTGACTGGGGCGTTCTAGCGAATTGCACTCCGAACGCTGTCATTGTGGCCATTTCGGATTCCCTCCCTATAGCCCTCTGCCATCGCGAGGGGGCGGTTTTGCGTCCTATCCGCGTGTTTAACCTTCAACGGGAGAGACCCGATGTCGATTACCGCTGAGCGCAAAACCGCGCTTATCCTAGAATATGCCACCAAAGCCGGGGATACCGGTTCGCCTGAAGTGCAGGTTGCGATCCTGTCGGAACGTATCCGCAATTTAACGGACCATTTGTCGGGCCATAAGAAAGATTTCCACTCGCGCCGTGGTCTGCTGGTCCTCGTCGGTCAGCGCCGCCGCCTGCTGGATTACTTGAAGCGGAATGATCACGGTCGCTATGCGACCCTCATTCAACGCCTCGGCCTGCGTCGCTAACCTGCGCCGCTGGAGGTAAGATTAGCAGCGATCCGCCCCTGGAGCATCCTAGGGCGGATCGTTTGTTTTTGAGGCCGGACTGAAGCCTTTTTTCAAAGGGTCCGGCGCAGGGTGGGGCGGGCTGCATCCTGGGGGAAACCCAGCCCGCGCGGACGAGGCAAGCGATGAGCGCCCCCGCCGCACGAACGACCGGAAGGAATGACGATGTTCACTATGTTCAAAAAAGAAATTCAGTGGGGTGGCCGCACGCTGACGCTGGAAACGGGCCGTATCGCCCGTCAAGCCGATGGCGCTGTGCTGGCAACCTATGGCGAAACCACAGTGCTCTGCACGGCGGTGTTCAATAAATCGGTAAAGCCGGGCGTGGATTTTTTCCCGCTGACGGTGAATTACCAAGAAAAAACCTTTGCTGCCGGTAAAATTCCGGGGGGTTTTTTCAAGCGCGAAGGCCGCCCGTCGGAAAAGGAAGTTCTGGTCTCGCGCCTGATCGACCGCCCGATCCGCCCGCTGTTTGTGGAGGGTTTTCGCAATGAAACCCAGGTGGTCTGCACTGTTCTCAGTCACGATATGGAAAACGATCCCGATATCGTTGCCATGATTGGCGCGTCTGCCGCGCTCACCCTGTCAGGCTCGCCGTTCCTCGGCCCTATCGGTGCGGCGCGCGTCGCCTATATCGACGGCCAGTATGTGCTGAATCCAACTCCCGCGCAGCTCGATGCCTCAAGCCTCGACCTCGTGGTTGCGGGCACTGTCGAAGGCGTGCTGATGGTTGAATCGGAAGCCAAAGAGCTTCCTGAAGATATTATGCTCGGCGCGGTCAACTTCGGGCACGATCAGTTCCAGGCCGTGATCGACGCGATCATAGATCTCGCCAATGCCGCCGCTAAGGAACCCTACGATCTTCCGGCCCCTCCCGAAGCCGAAGCTGCGATTGCCGCCCGTCTGAAAACCGTTGCCGCCGATAAGCTGACGGTTGCCTATTCGGAAGTGCAAAAGCAGGCGCGGTACGAAAAAGTTGGTGCGGTAAAGTCCGAAACGGTCAAGCTGCTGGTGGCAGAAGGCTTCGCCGCCGATCTCGTTTCCGCTAAGTTCAAGGACTTGGAAGCCGACATCGTGCGCGGCAACGTGCTGAAAACCAAGCGCCGCATTGATGGCCGCGACCTTGTGACCGTTCGCCCGATTGTGGCGGAAGTGGGCATCCTGCCGCGTGCTCATGGTTCTACCCTGTTCACGCGCGGTGAAACGCAAGCCCTCGTGGTCGCAACTCTCGGCACTGGCCAGGACGAGCAGATCATTGATGCGCTGGCCGGCGAATATCGCGAAAACTTCCTGCTGCATTATAATTTCCCCCCCTACTCGGTGGGTGAAGCAGGCCGCATGGGGTCGCCAGGTCGCCGTGAAATCGGCCACGGCAAGCTCGCGTGGCGCGCAGTGCATCCGGTACTGCCGGGGAAAGAAAAGTTCCCGTACACCATCCGCGTTGTCTCGGAGATCACCGAGTCGAACGGCTCCTCGTCGATGGCCTCGGTCTGTGGCGCGTCGCTAGCGATGATGGATGCAGGCGTGCCGCTGTTGCGCCCTGTTGCCGGGATTGCGATGGGTCTGATTAAGGAAGGCGCGGATTTCGCCGTTCTGTCAGACATTCTGGGCGACGAAGATCACCTGGGCGATATGGACTTCAAGGTTGCGGGGACGGAAGTCGGCATCACCGCCCTTCAAATGGACATTAAAATCACCTCGATCACGCGCGATATTATGAAAATCGCGCTCGATCAGGCGAAAGATGGCCGTTTGCATATTTTGGGCGAAATGGCCAAGGGGCTAGAGGCGCCGCGCGGTCAGGTGTCGGCCAATGCGCCGCGCGTGACCAGCTTCCAGATTCCGAAAGACAAGATCCGCGAAGTCATCGGTTCGGGCGGTAAGGTGATCCGCGAGATCACTGAAACGACCGGCACTAAGATCGACATTGAAGACGATGGCACGATTAAAGTGGCGGCCAGCGATCCCGAAAAGGCGCAAGCCGCGATCGATTGGATCAAAGGCATCGTTGCTGAACCGGAAGTTGGCGTTATCTACACGGGTAAAGTGGTGAAAACGGTCGATTTCGGCGCGTTCATCAACTTCCTCGGTAGCCGCGACGGCCTTGTACATATCTCCGAACTCGCCCCGAAGCGCGTCGCCAAGACCGAAGACGTGGTAAAGGTTGGCGATAGCGTAAAGGTGAAATGCCTCGGTTTCGATGATCGCGGCAAAATCCGCCTGTCGATGAAAGTCGTCGATCAGGAAACGGGCGAAGATTTGTCGAAGAAGGAAGACGCTGAGGCTTAAGGCTTCCGCTTTCTGGGATTGTTAAGGGGCTGCGGTCCCTTAACAATCCCGGTGTTTACGAAGAACGCTCACGAGGTGACTCGGGGCGTTCTTTTATGATATTGACGGGTTTAACTTCTCTCCCACACGCATCCTTAAGGGTGGCTGCGTTTGCGTAGTTATTGGCAGGCTGGATCACCGCGCCTTTAGCGCCGAGGCCACACTCTCTCCTCCATAGTGTCAATTGAGAGGGCACCGCCATGATTGCCGTTCATCCGGGACGCATTTTGAAACGCGAGTTACAGGCGCGGGCCTTGTCGGCCAATAAACTTGCGCTGGCTCTCCGGCTGCCTTCGGGCCGAATCACGGATATTCTGAACAGCAAGCGCGGGATTTCGCCCAATACCGCCTTACGTCTTGGGCGCTATTTTGGTAATAGCGCCCGCTTTTGGCTCACCCTTCAGACGGATTTCGAGCTTGCTGTGGCCGAGCGGGAAACCGGCGCGCGTATTCTGACCGAAGTGAACCCCGCCGAAGCGGCTTAAGACTGCCCCTCATACGTCCACAGCCGCCGCGACGGCCTTGTGCATATCTCTGAACTTGCCTCGAAGCGCGTCGCCAAGACCGAAGACGGGGTGAAGGTTGGCGATAGCGTAAAGGTAAAATGCCTCGGCTTCGATGATCGCGGCAAAATCCGCCTGTCGATGAAAGTCGTCGATCAGGAAACGGGTGAAGATTTGTCGAAGAAGGAAGACGCGGACCTGTAAACCGCTCCCTCGTATTTCTACCAGGAAGGCCGGACTCTTTCGAGAGTTCGGCTTTTTTTTGCCTGCCCGCAACCTCACCGTCACAGGGTTTTTTTATACTGCGTGTCCCATCGTCCCTTATCAGAGGAACCGTCATGCTTCGTTTTGTCCGTACCGCCGGGCTTACTGCCGCACTGTTGCTGACCGTCACGACCGCTCCGGCGCTTGCCGAGCGCTTCACCTTTGTCGCCCTGGGCGATATGCCCTACACCATTCCGCAGGATTACCCGCGCTTCGAGCGGCTGATTGCCCGCATCAATAGCGTAAAGCCCAGCTTTTCGGTGTTCATTGGCGATACCAAAAGCGGTTCCTCCTCCTGCGCCGACGAAACGCTGCTGAAAACCCGCGACCTGTTCCAAACCTTCGATCAGCCGTTGGTCTATACCATCGGCGATAATGAATGGACCGACTGCCACCGCGAGCGGGCGGGTAAGTTCGATCCGCTAGAGCGCCTTGCCCGCGTGCGTGCGCTGCATTTCGCCGACACCAAAACCTTCGGTAAAGCGCCGATGACGGTGGAACGCGAAGCCGACGTGATGCCCGACCATAAGCAAATCGTTGAAAACGCCCGGTGGGAAAAAGATGGTGTCGTGTTCGCAACACTGCACATCGTTGGCTCCAACAACGGCATGGAGCGCAATATCGACTCGGTGAAGGAGTTCTTTGCCCGCGATGCCGCTAATACCGCCTGGATCAACGATACGTTTGCCAAGGCCACTGCCAGCAACGCCAAGGGCGTCGTCTTCGCTTTCCAGGCCGATATGTCGCTGGAACGCGATTTGGGCGATCTTGCTTACGCCAATCAGGGTTTCTGGAACACTATCGAAGCCTTCCGTAAGGGCGCGTTGGCGTTCAAAAAGCCGATTTTGCTGATTCACGGCGACTCGCACGTGTTGAAGATTGATCAACCGTTGAAGACCGATAAAAAAGAAACGATCGAAAACGTCACGCGCCTTCAGGTGATGGGTGCCAATGAAATCCACGCCGTCGCCGTAAGCATTGATACGGAAGCCCCCGGCCTGTTCAGCTACCGTCCGCTGATCGTGCCGGAGAATATTACGAACCCGAAGCCGTAAGCCTGAGCGGCAAAAGGCCGGGCAACTTTCTGCCCGGCCTTTTGCTTACCCCTCATATTTCCACAGCCGCCAAAAGCCTTTTTCCGCCACCAGTTTCCAGCCGTGCTGGGTCGGGTCTTCGCCCAGGTATTTTTCCACGTAGTTCGGCCAGTCGCAGAACCAGACGATATTATTCTCCCGCAAATAGTCCCACATGCGGGCTTGATACGGCACGGCGGCGCGGTTGACCTTGCCATCGACATTCACTGAACTGGGGCGGAAGTAGCCCAAGGTGCCGGATTGCCCGGCGGCAACGCGGGCATCGTCCGGTACATGCTGTTTAATCAGAGCGAGTTGCTCGAAATAGACCGTTTCCACATGCAGGGTTTTGCCGCCCTGCGCCAGGATAGCCGAGGTAATAGTTGGCAGCGCGAGCACCCAGAAGGCCACGGCGGCAAGCTGCGTTCGGCCCCTATCCTGCGCCACCCAGGGCGCGAGCAGCCAGGCTATCCCTGCGGTCGTCAGCAACACAAAGAAGAAGAGATAGCGGTAATAGAACCAATAGGCGATGAAGCTGAAGCCGTAATAGAGGCACAGCACCAGCAGGGCTGCCGCCAAAATCGCTGCGAACTCCCAGGTGCGGCGTGGCTTCGCCTCTTTTTGCGCGAAGGGTTTGCGCTGCTGCACCGCATGCCAGAACGCCCACAGCAGCCCGCCACCGACGAGAGCACGCAGGAGGGATAACAGAATCCCGTCGTAGAACATTTCATCCAACTCCCCCAGCCAAAGCTGCGGCAGTCCGGCAACGCCCAAAGCCCAGAACACCCAGCGCAGGCGGCGTTCGTTGATTGCCCACTCCTGCTGCGCGGTGCCGCTGGTAGGCATTAGGCTGCCGAATTCGAGGAAATTATAGGCCCACCAGGGCGCGGAAATCAGCAGCGCCGCCACCCCCATCGGCACCGTGCGCTTTAACGCCGCCAGCAACCCGAAGCGCCGGGTTTCTTGCACCAACAGCCAGAGGCCGAAGAGGGCCGCAAAAATGGCGGCATCAATGCGGGTGAGTACCAGCAACCCCAGCATCGCGCCGATCCACAGCGGGCCGTTTTTTTGCTCATAAACACCCTGCTGCCACCCCCGCCACAGGCTGGCATAGCCCAACATCAGCAACCCGGTTTCAAGCCCGTTGAAGTGGTGCATGAAGGTTAGGAACCCGCTGAGATACAGAAGGGTTGCCAGCCACCCGCGCGTGGCTTTTTCGGCCAAACTGCCGCCCGCGCCGTCGCGCGCGATCCGGCCTAGCAGAAGCGCCGTTGCGATCCAGAGTGCCCAAGAGAGGCCGAGAACGAGGCGAACCCCCAGCTTTTCATCGCCCCCGGCCAGCGCGTAGGCTCCGGCTTCCATAAAGGTGAACAGGGGCTGAAACCCGTTCGTCGGCAAGGTTCCGTCGATGGTAACGCCGCGCCCGGCAGCGATATTGCGCGCGACCGACAGGCTGTAATAGGCATCCTCCGTCAGCGGCGTCGTGAAGATCGTGGCGTCGGGGCGAAAGGCGAGCAGTCCCCCAACGGCCACGAGGATCAAGGCTAAAATCCGCGCCGCACGCGGCCAGGAAGCAGAAACAACAGCCATCGAACGAACTACCTAACCCTAGCAGGAACGGAACAAAGGGGCTACAGTCGCCCCCAACCGAGAAGGCTGTTATCCCAGATGTGCTCGGTTCTGTCTATTCAGGGTGGGCGAGCGTGGTGCAAGCGATGGACATAGCGTTGATTTTGATAGGGTTGGCGGCGCTGCTGCTGGGGCTGCTGTTAGGCTGGCTGATTGCGCGCAGCCGCACCGGCATTCTCAGCGCCCATCTGGAAGACCGTGATAGCCGCCTGGCCCGCTTGGAAACCGATCTTACCGACGCCAGCGGCTCGATTGGCGATCTGCGTGCCGAGAACGCCGAGTTGCGCGTGTTGCTGGAAACCGAAAAAGCCCGCACGGGGGAGAATTTGGCGCTGCTGGACGATGCCCGCCGCGCCCTGACCGATCAGTTCCGCGCCCTTTCCACCGATGCGCTTGCGCGCTCCAACGCTAGTTTTCTGCAACTGGCGGAGGAGAATTTCGGCAAACTCCACTTAGCCGCTAAGGGCGATCTCGATCAGCGCGGGCAGGCCATTCAGGCCATGCTTCAGCCGGTTACGGAGCGCCTGGGGCTGCTCGATACCAATTTGCGCGAGATGGAGAAGAATCGCGAAGGGGCTTACCACGGGCTGCGAGAGCAAGCCACGCTCATGGGGCAGCTTTACCATGATCTTAAAGCCGAAACCGGCAATCTCACCCGCGCCCTCCGCGCCCCTATTGTGCGCGGGCGTTGGGGGGAAATTCAGCTCAAGCGCGTCGTAGAACTCGCAGGCATGCTCGATCATTGCGATTTTCAAGAACAGGTGCAAACGCCGGAAGACAGAAAACTACGGCCAGATTTGGTCGTGCGGCTGCCAGGCGGAAAAAGCGTGATCGTTGATGCGAAAGCGCCGCTGGAAGCCTATCTCTTAGCGGTGGAAGCGGTGGATGATGAAACTCGCCGCCTGCATCTGTTGCACCACGCGCGCCAGATTCGGACCCATATCAAGGCGCTGTCCGAAAAAACCTATTGGGAGCAGTTTAAGGGCAATACGCCGGAATTTGTCGTGTTGTTCCTTCCCGGCGAACATTTCTTCGCCGCCGCCTTGGAGCATGACCCCGGCTTGATCGAAGTCGGCGTGGAGCAAAGCGTGATTCTAGCGACGCCGACGACGTTGATCTCCTTGTTGCGCGCCGTTGCTTACGGCTGGCGGCAGGAGCGACTGGCCGACAATGCCCGCGAGATTGCCGCCCACGGGCGCGAGATGCACAAGCGGCTGTCCACGTTCACAGAGCATCTTACGAAGATCGGTAAGGGGCTGGAAACCGCCTCCAGCGCGTATAACAGCGCTGTGGGGGCTTTCGATAACCGCGTGCTGGTGCAAGCGCGCAAACTTGCTGACTGCGATACGGCAGGGCTTGGTGAAAGCCTGGAAACCCCACCACCCGTGGAAACCGCGCTGCGCTGGACGAGCGCCGTCCCTAGCCTGCCGGGACTTCCCAATAATGGATGAAACCGCCCTCGCTAGTTTTTTTGCGCAGCAGAGGCTTGCCATTATTGAAGGCTATCTAAAAGCCGGGCGGATGTTTGAGGGCCTGAGCACCGAAGCGCTGCAAACCGCTTGGCGCGAATGCTTCATCACTCTGGCCGACGATCCTAGCTACGCGCCGATTTTAAGCCGAATCGCGGGGCTTGAATCGGAATTTGGCCTCCGCCACACCACGCCAGATTTCACGGGATTGGAAGACGTGATGGGACTCCTGCAAACGCGGATGGCCGCGCAGTACCGTAAGCACGCCGAGGCCGATCCCGAGATGTTTGCTGCCTTCACCGCTAACCTGGAAGCGGAGATCGAGGCGGCGGCGCTGCCGGTGCCGCAGGGGCAGCAGAATTAGCGCGTTGGAACGGGCTTTTCGCCGCGATAATCGTAGAAGCCGCGCCCGGCTTTGCGCCCCAGCCACCCGGCTTCGACATATTTCACTAGCAGCGGGCAGGGGCGGTATTTAGTGTCCGACAGTCCTTCGTGCAGCACTTGCATAATAGCGAGGCACGTATCGAGACCGATGAAATCCGCAAGCTCTAGCGGCCCCATTGGGTGATTGGCCCCCAGCTTCATAGCCGTGTCGATAGCCACGACCGAACCGACGCCTTCGTAGAGCGTATAAATCGCCTCGTTAATCATCGGTAGCAGAATGCGGTTGACGATGAAGGCTGGAAAATCTTCCGATACCGCAACCGTTTTACCTAAAGATTCCGCCAAGGTCCGCACGCGCGAAAACGTCTCTTCGTCGGTCGCGATACCGCGAATAAGCTCCACCAACTGCATCACCGGCACCGGGTTCATAAAGTGCATCCCGATGAACTTACCGGGCCGGTCGGTGGCGGCGGCAAGGCGGGTAATGGAGATGGAGGAGGTGTTAGAGGCAATAATCGCCTCCGGCTTCAAATAGGGCACCAGGGTTTTGAAAATATCGCGCTTCAGCGCTTCGTTTTCGGTCGCGGCTTCAATGACCAGATCGGTTTGCCCGAAGGCGGTAAACTCGGTGCCTGTCGTAATCCGCCCCAAGGCAGTTTGCTTATCCGCCTCGGACAATTTGCCGCGCGCGATTTGTCGGTCGAAGTTTTTGGCGACCATAGAAACGCCTGCCGCCAGCTTTTCTTCCGCTACGTCCAAAATATGCACCGGGTAGCCTGCGGCTGCGAAAACCTGAGCAATCCCGCTGCCCATTTGGCCCGCGCCGATGATACCGATGGTGTTCATAGTGGGTTCCTTCTCCGACAAAAAAGCCCTTCGCATCTGCGATACGAAGGGCTTGTAGCTTACCCAGGCTTAGGCGCTGCGGTCTAGTTCCTCTTTCAACTCGGGCACGGCTTTGAAGAGGTCGGCCACTAAGCCATAATCGGCAATTTGGAAGATCGGGGCTTCTTCGTCCTTATTGATCGCCACGATTACCTTGCTGTCCTTCATCCCGGCGAGATGCTGGATGGCACCGGAAATACCAACGGCGATGTAGAGATCGGGGGCCACGATCTTACCCGTTTGGCCAACCTGATAATCGTTCGGCACGAACCCGGCATCCACGGCGGCGCGACTGGCCCCCACGGCGGCGCCCAGCTTATCGGCGACGGCTTCGAGAAGTTGGAAGTTCTCGCCGTTCTGCATCCCGCGCCCGCCGGAAATAACAATCCGCGCGGCGGTAAGTTCCGGGCGCTCGGACTTCGAGAGTTCCTGACCGACGAAGGCCGATTTGCCGGAGCCTGCGATCACCGCAACCGCTTCCACCGAGGCCGAACCGCCGATAGCCGGGGCCGCATCAAAGGCAGTCGCGCGCACGGTCATCACTTTAATCGTGTCGGCGGATTTTACGGTTGCGAGTGCGTTCCCGGCATAAATCGGGCGCACGAAGGTGTCGGCATTTTCAATTGCCACCACTTCTGAAATCTGCTGCACGTCGAGCAAGGCGGCCACGCGCGGTAGCAGGTTCTTGCCGAAAGTGGTCGCCGAGGCCACCACTGCATCATAGCCCTTGGCAACCGAAACGACGAGCGGCGTTAGCGCTTCCGCAAGGCCGTGGGCATAGTCGGCGCTGTCGGCGCTCAGAACCTTGCTCACGCCTGCGATGGCCTTGGCGGCCTCGACGGCAGCGCCAATCCCGGCCCCAGCGACCAGCACATGAACGTCACCGAGCTTGGCGGCTGCCGTGACGGCGTTGAGCGTTGCGGGCTTCAGGCTGCCCGCACCTTGTTCGGCAATAACGAGAACGGCCATGATTAGATCACCTTCGCTTCAGTGCGGAGCTTCGCCACCAAATCGGCGACCGACGCGACCTTGACGCCGCCCTGGCGTTTCGGTGGTTCCGTAACCTTCAAGGTGGTTAGGCGCGGGGCGATATCGACGCCAAGGCTGGCCGGGTCGATCACATCCAGCGGCTTTTTTTTCGCCTTCATGATGTTTGGCAGCGAGGCATAACGCGGCTCATTCAGGCGCAGATCCGTGGTGATGATCGCGGGCAGGCTAACGGCAAGCGTTTCCAAACCGCCATCTATTTCGCGTGTGACCGTAGCCTCGCTGCCTGCAACCACGACTTTCGAGGCGAAGGTAGCCTGCGGCCAATCCAGTAGGGCTGCGAGCATTTGGCCGGTCTGGTTACTGTCGTCGTCAATCGCCTGCTTACCCAGAATTACAAGCTGCGGTGCTTCTTTATCCACAACCGCTTTCAGCAGTTTGGCGACCGCGAGCGGCTGCAATTCAGCATCGGTCTGCACGAGAATAGCGCGATCCGCACCCATCGCAAGCGCAGTCCGCAGGGTTTCTTGAGATTGGAGCACGCCAAGGCTAACCACCACCACTTCGGTGGCAATCCCGGCTTCCTTGAGGCGAACCGCCTCTTCGACGGCGATTTCGTCGAAGGGATTCATCGACATTTTGACGTTAGCGAGATCGACGCCCGTCTGATCCGCCTTAACCCGCACCTTGACGTTATAGTCAATGACGCGCTTCACCGCGACGAGTAGCTTCATTGCTGCGAATTCCTCCGCCCATCGTATTTTCTAATTAGGGCCTCTGTTCTGCGGGGCAACGCTCGACAAGTCAAGAGTGACGCTGACGTATAGGTTATGCGGCTAACCAGCGCGTCAATAACCCTCATCCTTCCCGATTCTTACCCGGCACCCACAGAATATCGGACGCGCCCTTATCGTTCACCCAGCGCCCGACAACGAACAAGAGATCGGACAGGCGATTAAGGTAGCGTAGGGTAACGGGATTAACCGTTGCATCGTGGCGCATCAGCGTTACGCAGTGCCGCTCCGCCCGCCGCGCCATTGTGCGCGCCAAATGCAGATAGGCGGCGCAGGGGGTGCCGCCGGGTAGAATGAAGCTATCGAGCGGTTTTAGCTCAGCGTTCAGCCCGTCAAGCGTGGTTTCCAGCCAATCGACCTGAGCTTGCGTGACCCGCAAACTCCACGGCTGATCGACCGGGCAGGCAAGGTCTGCCCCCAGATCGAACAGATCATTCTGGATGTGCGCCAGAATTGCTTCAATCGCGGGTATCGCCTGCAATCGGGCGAGGCCGATAGCGCTGGAGCATTCATCGACGGTGCCATAGGTTTCGACGCGCAGATCGTCTTTCGGCACGCGGCTACCGTCGCTCAGCGAGGTTTCGCCCGCGTCACCGCCGCGCGTGTAAATTCGCGTCAAGCGCACCACGGCTAGGTTTGGCTCTGAAGCAGTATCAGAACAAACAGCACGAGCGCTAAAGCCTGAAAGCCGACGCGCATTTGCATCAGCTTATTCTGCTTAACGCCCGTACCATCGCCGCCGCGCGCCATGGTGAACAGGCCGATGAAAAGGGTTGCTAGCACCGCGAGCATGGCCGCGCCTAGCATGACAAGAAGGATCGTGCTCATGACAAAGAGATTAGGGCGGAATAGGGGGTTTGGCTAGGGGGGCTGTTTTAGAGTGTGCGGGGTTAAATTTTGATCTCCGCCACGGTCGCTTTGGCGTCTTTCAGCAGTGCGTGCGCCGCTTCCTGCGCGCCATCGACATCGCGGGCCAAAACCCGCTCTAACAAAATCTTATGCAGCGGCAGCCCCTGGCGCGGTGCGGGTATATGTTTTGCGGTGAAATCGAAGCTAGTACTTAGCGCTAGATCAATCAACGCGCCCAAGGAGGCGATAAGCTCGTTGCCCGTCGCGGCCATCAAGGCTTGGTGAAAGCGTACGTCGGCGGCGTTCCAAGCATCGAGATCCGGCGCGGCAACCATGCCGGCGAAGGCGAGGCGAAGGGCTTCGGCTTGCGCGGGGGTATGATTGCGCGCGGCCAGGGCTGCCGCGCCCGGCTCCACCATTTCGCGCAACTCCAGCAGCTTATCTATGAACTCCAGCACGGGGCGCGTGGCGAGCGACCAAGCAAGAATATCGGGATCGAGCAGGTTCCACACGCGCTGCGGGCGCACGCGCGTGCCGATTTTCGGGCGGCTTTCGATCAAACCCTTCGAGGTCAGCACTTTAATAGCCTCGCGTAAGGCCGTGCGGCTTACCCCAAGCTCCCCCGAGAGGGTGTCTTCATTCGGCAGGAGTGCGCCGGGGGCATATTCCCCACTCATGATGCGAGTGCCTAGCGTATGCGCCACTTTACCGTGTAGGCTGCGTCGTGAGTAGGTGCGTTTTCCGCGATCCGCCATCATCATCCTCCGTTGGGCCGAACCCTCGCATTCTCCCCCCTGACTGGCAAGCGTCACGGGCAAGCGTCACGGGCAAGCATCGCAACGGCGGCACAGGCGTTGAGGATTTTGCTATTCATCATACAATAATCTGTTAGCATCGACTGCGGCTAAACGGCGCATATACGGAAGTGTCCCCAAAAAGATGAGGAAAGCGTGAGCGGTTCGATTTTCGCCCTGGATTGGGGCACCAGCAATCTGCGGGCGTTTCGGCTTACGTCAGATGGCGTTTGCGTGGCCCAGCGCACCGCTGCGAAAGGTATTCTCGCTGTTCCCCCTGGCGGGTTCGAGGCGGCGCTCACCGAGATCATCGGCGATTGGCTGACCGATGCGCCCACAGCGCCGATCATCCTGTCGGGCATGGTTGGCAGCCGTCAGGGCTGGGTAGAGGTTCCCTATGCCGAGGCGCCTGCGGGGATCGAAGCGTTGCTGGCAAAGGCTACCGCAAAAACCCTCACCGATGGCCGCACGGCCCTGTTTCTTCCCGGCGTATCATGCCTGCGGAACGGCGTGCCGGACGTGATGCGCGGTGAGGAAACTCAGATTATCGGCGCGCTGGCCCTGTCTGGTTTGGCCGATGGCCCCGTTTGCGCCCCCGGCACGCACAGCAAATGGGTGCAGGTCGAAGGTGGGCGGATTATGCGGTTTGCCACTTATATGACGGGCGAACTCTTTGCGTTATTGCGCGATCAGTCTCTGCTTGGGCGCGGTATGGCGCGCGACGGGCAGGGGGCTATCGAGACCGCGCCGGTTGAGGTGGCGCGCGCGGGGTTCGAGCGCGGCGTGGCCCAGGCGTTTGCCGATCCGGCCCTGCTTCGCACACTGTTTTCGGCGCGCACGCTCGGGCTGTTTGATCGGCTTCCCGCTGTTGCCATCGCCGATTATCTCTCTGGTTTGTTGATTGGGGCGGAGGTTGCGGCGGCGCTGCCTGAAGGCTTTGGCACCCCCATTCCTGTTATCGCCAGCGCGGCACTGGCTGACCGGTACGCTTGGGCGCTGGCGTTGCGCGGTTATACGGCCCATCCGATTTCGGGCGATGCCGCCGCTGTGGCCGGTCTCGCTCAGTTTGCCATCTTCCACCGCGCGCAAGGAGACGCCCGATGAGCTTTTGGTTTGAGATCGAAGCGCTACCGCTAGTGGCCATTCTGCGCGGCCTGAAACCCGATGAGGCGGAAGGCGTGGCCGCAGCCCTGATCGAGGCGGGGTTCCGCTGCCTTGAAGTGCCGCTAAACTCGCCGCAGCCGTTCGATTCCATCGCGCGCATCACGCGCCGCTTTGGCGATCAGGCGCTCATCGGCGCGGGCACGGTAACGACCGAGGCCGAGGTTGCGCGGCTGAAAGACATTGGCGCGCGCGTGATCGTCTCCCCCCACACCGATCCTGCCGTTATCCGCGCGGCAAAAGCGGGTGGATTGTACGCGCTGCCAGGCTTCTTTACTGCAACCGAAGCCTTTGCCGCGCTTCAGGCTGGAGCCGATGGGTTAAAACTGTTTCCCGCCGAAGCCGCCTCGCCGCAAATGGTGAAAGCCTTGAAGGCCATTCTGCCGCCCGGAGTACCGCTGTTTGCCGTTGGCGGGGTAACGCCGGAGAGCCTTGGCCCGTGGCTTGCCGCCGGGGCGCAAGGCTTTGGCCTTGGCTCGGCCCTATATAAGCCGGGCATGACGCCGGTGACCGTTGGTAAAAACGCCCGCGCCTTCGTGGCGGCTTGGGCGGCCTCTATTTCCCGCTAAGGACGCATCCCGATGAGCAAACTCCGCAGCCGCGACTGGTTCGACAATCCCGAAAACCCGGATATGACCGCCCTCTATCTGGAGCGCTATCTGAATTACGGCATCACGCGCGAAGAGTTGCAGTCGGGCAAGCCCATTATCGGCATCGCTCAGACGGGCAGCGACCTTTCCCCCTGCAACCGCCATCATATTGACTTGGCGCAGCGCGTGCGGGACGGGATCCGAGACGCGGGCGGCATTCCCATCGAGTTCCCGGTTCACCCGATCCAGGAAACGGGCCGACGACCGACGGCGGCTATCGACCGCAATCTTGCTTATCTTGGGCTGGTCGAAATATTGCACGGCTACCCGCTCGATGCGGTTGTGCTCACCACGGGCTGCGATAAAACCACCCCGGCGTGCCTTATGGCGGCGGGGACGGTGGATATTCCCGCCATCGTGTTGTCGGGCGGGCCGATGTTGGATGGGCACTGGCAAGGCAAGCTCGCGGGGTCCGGCACGATCATTTGGGATTCCCGCAAGCGCATGGCAGCGGGCGAAATTGATTATGAGCAGTTTATGCAAGCTACGGCGGCGTCCGCCCCCTCGGTCGGGCATTGCAATACCATGGGCACTGCCCTGTCGATGAACGCGGTGGCGGAAGCGTTGGGCATGTCGCTGCCCTACTGCGGCTCCATCCCCGCGCCCTATGCCGCGCGCGGCCATATGGCCTATGAAACCGGGCGGCGGATTGTGGCGATGGTGGCGGAAGAGCTGACACCGCGTAAAATTATGACCCGCCCGGCGTTTCTGAATGCCATTCGCGCCGCCTCTGCCATTGGCGCATCCACCAACTGCCCACCTCATCTTATTGCCATTGCCCGCCATGCCGGAGTGGAACTGAGTCTGGACGATTGGCAAACGTATGGCCACGAAATCCCCCTGCTGGTCGATTGCCAACCGGCGGGACGCTATTTGGGCGAAGCCTTCCACCGGGCGGGCGCGGTGCCTGCGGTAATGGCCGAATTGTTGCGGGCGGGGAAGCTCGACGGCAGCGTAATCACTGTCACCGGCAAGCCGATTGGCGATATTTTGGCCGGCATCCCGGCAGGCAACCCGGACGTGATCCGCCCCTATACCGATCCCCTAAAAGCGGCGGCAGGGTTCGTCGTTCTAAGCGGCAATCTGTTCGACAGCGCCTTGATGAAAACCAGCGTGATCGACCCAGATTTCCGCGCGCGCTATCTCGCCAATCCAGCCGATCCAGAGGCGTTTGAAGCCCGCGCAATCGTCTTCGAGGGGCCGGAGGATTATCACGCGCGCCTGAACGATCCCGCTTTGGGCATTGATGAGACCTGCATTCTGGTGATTCGTGGGTGCGGCCCTATCGGCTACCCCGGCTCGGCGGAAGTTGTGAACATGCAGCCGCCCGATGCGCTCATTCAACGCGGCATTATGGCTTTGCCCACGTTGGGCGATGGGCGGCAGTCTGGCACGTCGGGTAGCCCGTCGATCCTCAATGTGTCGCCGGAAGCGGCAGCGGGCGGCGGGTTGGCGTGGTTGAAGACGGGGGACCGCATTCGCGTCGATCTGCGCGCCCGCACGGTGAATGTGCTGCTACCCGCCGACGTTTGGGAGGCGCGCAAGGCCAACGAGCCGCCGCAACCGCCGATCCCGGCCCATCAAACCCCCTGGCAAGAGATGTATCGAAAGTCGGTCGGGCAGTTGCAAACGGGGGGCTGTCTCGATTTTGCAACCGCCTACCATCAGGTCGTAGCGCGCAGCACGCTGCGGCACTCCCATTAAGAGGTGGATGATGACCAATCCCGTTTTAACGCAACTCACCGAAACTTCCTGCGCGCTCGGCGAAGGCCCAGTTTGGCACGATAACGCCCTATGGTGGGTGGATATTAAACAGCCAAGCCTGCATCGGTTAGCGGGCGGGGTTGTGGGCGGTGATTATCAGCGCTTCCCCTTGCCCGAGCCAGTCGGCGCAGCGGTGCCGACAACGGCGGGCGACTGGCTGGTCGGACTGAAATCCGGCGTTTATCGCTTCCACCCTTCATCCGGCGCGCTAACGCCCTTTGCTACCTTGGAGCCGGGAATGCCGGGCAATCGGCTGAACGACGGCAAGGTCGATCCCCGTGGTCGCTTCTGGATTGGCAGCATGGATGATTCTGAAGCCGCGCCGACAGGGCATTTCTACTGCCTCACTGGCCCTGTGCCGCAGGTGGCAACCCTCCCCGTCAACTTTACGGTCACGAACGGTATCGGCTGGTCCGGCGATGGCCGCACCCTCTATCTAACCGATAGCGCCAACCGCACGATCTATCGTGCCGATTACGAGCTTGCAACCGGCGCGGTGGGTGCGCGCCAGGTCTTCGCGCAGCTTACTCCGGAGGAAGGTTATCCCGATGGGCTGTGCGTTGATGCCGAAGATCATATCTGGTCCTGCCACTGGGACGGCGGACGGATTACGCGCTATCGCCCCGATGGCAGCCGCGAGCGCGTGCTGGCCGTGCCGATGGCAAGGCCAACCTCCTGCTGCTTCGGCGGCCCAGCCTTGGACATACTCTACGTAACCTCTGCGCGAAATATAACAGAAAAAGATGGTTATGTTTGGTCGATTACCGGGCTTCATAAGATAAATTCTGTCGTTTCGGTGTCAATTTTTGGGGTAAAATCGGTTCTTTTTGCGGGATGATACTTTCGTCTTCCTTCCGCAAGGGTGTAACATCAGTGTAATGAGGCGCTCTAAAAGATCGAATAACGATCAGCTTCGTTGGGGGAGATAGGGATATGCGGCTCACAATTAAAACGAAGCTGTTCGTGGCATTGGCAGGTTTAGCCGCTTTGGTGGCCGTTGGCGGCGGTGCCGCCCTTTGGGCTTACGAGCGAATGGGTACGGCCTTCACGCAGGTGCAGGAAGAGAATCTGCCCGCAGTCGCGGTGGCAGGCGATTTGAAAGCGGAAGCAAATGCCATTGCGGCGATTGCCCCCGCCTTGGCTGATGCGCCCGATATAGCCAACCTAGAAGCGAGCAAGATCACGCTCGACAATCGTATTGAGAAGCTGTGGGAGTTGACCCGTAAGCTCAAGGATAATGAGCGTTTAAGCGAGATGGTAACCAAGTTTAACACGCAGGTAACAGAAGTTCATAAAGTTCGCGAATTATACCTAACGAACGAGGAAGATTTGCGCGCTAAGTTAGCAAATATTGCTGTAACTGCACGAGTTTTGAATGATCGGCTTGCCCCGATTAATGAAAAAGCCCGCTTTAATTTATCACTCTCACTCACTGAAGCGCCGCTCGAACTCTCTAGTGATTTCGAGAAAGGGTTGAACATACTTCAATCTCTAGCAGAAATACATTTCCCGCTGTATGAACAAAGCTCGGCCTTTATGATGGATGTTGAACGCGCTTCGGTCATGGCGCGTCAGGCAGCACAGGCCACGAGCGCCGATCAGATGATGCGGAATAAGACTCAAGCCCTCGCCATTCTACGCCACCTTGAAACCCGTCTGATAACGCTCTCGAAAGACGCGCAGAATGTTGATCTGGTGACGCCGGTGCGGCGTTTGATTTTGCTGGCAACCGAAGACAAAGTCGGCGCTTTCGTGCTGGCGGAGCAGCGGATTGCGGCCCAAATTGATGTTACTAAGGCGTTGAAGCGCGTTAGTGCTCAAGCGCAGATGCTCTCGGCGCAGGTCGATGAAATGGCTCACGCCGTTCAGGCAGAGGCGCGCGCTGAAGGCCAGCGCACGCTCGCGCTGGTCGATCAAGCGGGCGTCATGCAGATTGCTCTTGTTGCTGTCAGCTTAGTGATTGCCTTGGCGGTTGCCTGGGGCATCGGTCATCGCACGATTGCCCGCCGCCTTACGCTGCTGTCGGAGGGGATGGACGCTGTTCGGCAAGGCCGCTTGAACGAGACGCTGCGGGTAGGCGGTCAGGATGAAATCGGCACGATGGCGCGCGCGCTGGACGTGTTCCGGCAGACGGCCTTGGAGGTCGAGAGCGCCCGCGCCGACGCTGAGGCGGAGCGCCATCGCTCTGCCGAAGAGCGGCGGCAAGCGCTTCGCACGATGGCCGATCAATTCGAGCAAAGCGTGGCGAAGATCGTGACGACGGTGCGGCGCGCTGCCGATGAAATGCGGAACGCTTCGGGTTCCATGGCCACGATGGCCGATGGGGCGACACAGCAGACGACCGAAGTTGCGGCAGCCGCCGCGCAAGCTATCGGGAATGTCGATGCAGTGGCTGCTGCTTCGGCGCAGTTGACAGTCTCGATTACCGAAATTGCGCGGCAAGTGGTTCATTCCAACACGATTGCCGATCAAGCGGTGTTGGAAGCGCGCAAAGCGGGCGATACGGTGCGCGGCCTCGCGGGGGCCGTGGAGCGCATTGGCGAAGTTGCCAAGATGATTGATGGCATTGCCGCTCAAACCAATCTGTTGGCCCTCAATGCCACTATCGAGGCGGCACGGGCGGGGGATGCGGGTAAAGGCTTTGCGGTGGTCGCCAGCGAAGTCAAAACCCTCGCCAGTCAAACCGCCAAAGCCACCGAGGAAATCAGCGCGCAAATCAGTTCGATTACTCAAGGCTCGCGCGCTGCCATCACGGCGATTAACCAGATAGATACGATCATCGGCGACATTAGCGGTATCGCCGCAACGATTGCCGCAGCGGTAGAACAGCAAGGGGCCGCGACCGGCGAAATCGCACGCAGTGCCGATCAAGCGGCGCAAGGAACCCAAGGCGTTGCCCGCGTGATCGAGCGAGTGCGGGGGGCCACGACGTCCACCGGGCAAGCGGCCAAAGGCGTGCTGCACGCGGCTGAACTCTTAGCGGGCGAAGCGGGCGACTTGCATCGGGAGGTCGATGGTTTCTTAGGTGCGATCCGTACCGGAACCGTATGATAACCGGTTTACGCGAGCAGGCTTAACTGCGAGTCCGTTAGCGCCCCCGGCACGATCGTAATCGGAATCCGTAAGCGCCCGGCCACGCGCCCGGCGACGTGGGAGACCAGGGGGCCAGGGCCTTCGCTACCAGTACCCGCGCCAAGCACGAGAATGGAGATCGAGTCGTCCTCCTCGATCAAGCGCAACAGTTCTTCTCGGCGGTCGCCTTCGCGCACGTAGAGCGCTGGGATTTGGCCCGACCAGTCGATTGCCTCGCCGCCCAAACGCTGCAAGGTTTGCTCGGCCTGCTCGCGTTTTTCGGCGCGGATGAGGTGTTCGATGGACAGCCACTGCTGCCCGTCTACAGGTTCGATCACATACAGCAGCGCTACGTGGCCGCCGGTGTGGCGCGCGCGCAGACAGGCAAAATGCAGCGCGGTGTTCAACTCCGGGCTATCATCGACGACGACGAGAAACACCCGATGATCGTGGGGCATGGCGTCTTCCTCCGAAAAGTCTATTACCGGGCGCGGAACGCCCAAAAGCCGAAGCCGCCCATCAGGACCGCAAGGCTGAGCGAGACCAAGGCATAGATCAAGGGGTGGATATAGGCCCAATCATGCACATCAGCGGCAATGCCCACCTGACTGGTAATCAAGGGTGTCGTGATCGCACCGATAATCTGCCGATCTTTAACCGCATAAACTGAAACCTGAAACGGCCCCACCGGCACATTCGAGGGCAGGGCGAAATTGACCTTGAATAATCGCCCGGCCAAGAGGCGAATCGGCTCCGGCTTTTGCACAATCAGGCCGCGTTTGGCGAGTTCGCTGACCACGGCGGCGCGGTCGGTGTCTAGCACCTCCGGGCCGCTGGTCGCCCTCACGGGGTCTAAGCTGGCTTGCAGTGCCGAAAGGCCCAGCCGGTTCTGGTTCAGGTCTTCAAGCGAGAGCAGACTGCTCACAGGCTTCGTTGCCGCTAGCCCATAAAAGCCGGGGACTTGCACGAAAAGCTGCGCCGGACCGTTGAGCCACAGGCCGAATACCCGCTGCTTATGACGCAACTTAAGCGTTTGGCCAGGGCCGCGCAGCACGACGATAACATCCGCCCCCGCCTCTTCCAGCGTGCCGAACACAGTAACCTCCGTTCCGCTAAAGCCGGTCGTGATCGCCACCAGCGGGTCCGTCACGTCCGCCAACACCGCTTGCGCCCGCGTGCCGTGGGGAGTGAGCAGGAGCAGGGCCGCCAGCAACCAGCGGATCATCGCACCACCTCCAGCGAAAACAGATCGGTGGGTGTGAGGGTGAGATCGAAAAACAGCTTTACCGCCACGGCCAGAATGAGCAGCGCCATTAACATGCGCGACTGCTCGCCGCGTAGTTTGACGCCGAAGCGCACCCCGAACTGCGTGCCAACAATTCCGCCCAACAGCAGCAGCAGCGCCAGAAACACATCAACGGTTTGATTGGTCACGGCCTGTAACAAGGCCGTAATGGCGGTAACGAAAATAATTTGAAACAGCGAGGTGCCTGCCACGACGCTCGGCGGCATCCCGACGATGTAAACCATGGCCGGGATCATGAAAAACCCGCCGCCCACGCCCATGATCGCAACAATCAACCCACCGAGAAAGCCAATGGTGATCGGCACGAACACGGAGATATACAGGCGGCTTTTGGGGAATTTCATCTTCCAGGGCAGCCCGTGCATCCATAAATGTTGGTGCAGGCGGCGCAGCGCTAAGCTGGGGTTTCGCGCGGCCCGATAGGCTTTAAGGCTTTCGATCAGCATTAGGCCGCCGACGCTGCCTAGGACCAGCACATAGAGAATAGAAATCGCCGTATCAATCTGGCCTAAGCGCTGCAACAGCCCGAAAATCCACACGCCGAGGCCAGAGCCAATCACGCCCCCCCCCAGCATAACGCCCGCCATGCGCGGATCAACCCCGCCGCGCTGCCAGTGCCCGAGCACGCCGGACAGCGAGGCACCGACCAGTTGATTTGCTTGCGTTCCAACGGCAACGGCGGGCGGCACCCCGAGGAAAATGAGAATCGGCGTCATTAAAAACCCGCCGCCGATGCCGAACAAGCCCGAAATAAACCCCACGCCGCCGCCCAAGGCCAGCAACACCAGGACGTTGATCGACATTTCGGCAATCGGCAGATAGACCTGCATTCCGCTCACTCAATCTCGGGTATCCGCACTCCCGGCAGGCTTAAGTTATGGGCCTTTTCCCGCGCGGCTTCATCTGTTTTTGCCGAAACTATTAAAACACCGGAATAATCCGGCGAAACGCCGAAAATTTCTCTCCTTCCGGCGATTCGCCGGGTAGCCTGCCGACACTGCTGCCCGGCACACTCCGGTTCAAGATCTCAAGGAGGGGGCAGCAATGCACAAGATTTTGATTCTGGGGGCCGGGCGTATCGGCACGTCGATGGCGGCGCTGTTGCAAGGAACGGGCGACTATCAGGTTACGATTGGCGACGTGAACCCGGCGGCGCTGGCCGCTGTCGATGTACCGGGTGCCTACACGCGCCCCGTCGATTCAACCGACGCGGCGGCGCTGGCCGAGGCGATGCAGGGGCATGGGGCTGTCGTGGGTGCCGGGCCGTTCGCGGTGAATGTTCACATCGCTGAAGCCGCCCGCGCTTATGGGTTGGATTATTACGATGTGACCGAAGACGTGGCCGTGACCAACCGGGTTCGCCACTTGGCGGCAGGGGCTTCAACCGCGTTTGTGCCGCAGTGTGGCCTGGCACCAGGGGTCATTTCCATTGTCGCCCACGATCTTGCGAGCCAGTTCGATAGTTTGCGCGAGTTGCGCTTGCGCGTCGGCGCGCTACCGAAATATCCCGCTAACGGCCTTGGCTATAATCTGACCTGGAGCACCGAGGGGCTGATTAACGAATATCTCAATCCCTGCGATGTGATTATGGACAATCATCGGGTGGCAGTGCCGCCGATGGAAGGGCTTGAGCATTTCGCCATCAATGGCGTCGAGTACGAAGCCTTCACCACGTCGGGCGGGGTCGGCAGCCTCTGCGAAACCTATGAAGGCCGGGTGGAAACCCTCACCTATAAAACCATCCGCTTCCCCGGCCATTGCGCCGCCATGCGCCTCATTCTGGAAGATTTGAACCTTAAGAGCCGTCGCGGCTTGCTAAAGGAAATTCTGGAAGGCGCGATTCCGCAAACCCGTCAGGATGTGGTCGTGGTGTTCGTCACCGCCACGGGCTTCCAAAAGGGCCGCTTGATGCAAACCAGCTTCGCCCGCTCGATCTCCGGGCAGATGGTGGGCGAGCGTGAGTTCAGCGCGATCGAACTAACTACGGCAGCGGCGGCTTGCGCGGTGATTGACCTGAAGAACAGCCGCCACCTGCCGCAAACCGGCTTCGTGCGGCAAGAAGACGTATCGCTTCCGGCGTTCTTGGCGAACCGTTTTGGCAAGGTTTATGCGTAAGCTTAGGGCTGCGTGCGATTAATCGGACGCAACTCTAAAAGCAGCATCAGGCGTGTTTGACACGCCAAGCGTGTCGGGTGAGGCTGCGGCCAAGGGCTAAGATAAAACTAGAGCGTCTTGCGTCAACCTTTACGCAAGACGCTCTAGGAGAGCCAATAACAGGCTAGGTCCATAATTTTATGCTGAGTCATCGCGCTATCTTGAGTGTATTTATGCTTAAACACGATATTTAAGACCATCATGATAGGCTTAAAAAACTCCCGCAAGCGTATCAGGCCAACGTATATCGCCCCTATTTGCTCTAACGGCAGAAGGCCCGGCTTACCTTTCCCGCAGCGGTGACGATCAAGGTTAGCCGTTCCGGCACGCGCTCGTAGGTTACGGGAGTTTCGAGGGCGATGACGCGGACCTGCATCAGGTTCATGGTGCGGACTTTGGCTAAGGCGGCCTCGCGCGGCATTCCGGCGAGCGCGGCGACTTTTGCGTCGAGGCAGGGGGCATAAAGATAGGCGTGGGGGCGCGTCGTGCGGCCCACTTCGGTTGGTGTCGGCGGTGGTTGGTAGAAATTCGTGAGCGGGTAGGGCTGCGGTTTCTGGTCGGCTGCCGTGCGCGGCACTTTGGTAGCGTTTTGGGGCGGACTCGTTTGTTGTGCCGTGGCGCTCAGGCTGACGGCGACCAGGAACATTCCCAAACTTAGAGCGCGCACAATCATCTTAAGTCCAACAAAAAACCCGGCGCAACAGTGTCGCGCCGGGTTTCGTTTCAGGTCAAGTGACCTTCCGTCCCTACTCCCGGTCGCCCATCAGATTGAGCAGCGCGGTGAAGATATAGATGAAGTTGAGGTAGAGCGACAGCGCCCCGATCAACGACATTTTCATCAGGCTTTCGTGACCGTACCCTTCGGCATACTCTTCCTTCAGGCGCTGCGCGTCGAACGCGGTCAGGCCTGTAAAAACAATCACCATCACTACCGAGATGAGCATACTCATCAAGCTAGAGCCAAGGAAGATATTCACGATCGCGGCGATGAAAACCCCGACCATCCCGATCAGCATGAAGCTGCCCATGGACGTCAGGTCTTTTTTCGTCGTGTAGCCATAGACCGCAGCCGTGAGGAATACCGACGCCGAGATGAAGAAGACCTTAGCAATCGACTGGCCAGTGAAAACCATGAAGATGCTGGCCATCGACAGGCCCATCAGCGCCGAATAACCCCAGAATACCGCCTGGGCTGTTGCGGCCGACATGCGGTGGATCATGCTGTAGAATAGCAGCACAACGCCAATCGGGGCGAGCATTGCCACCCACTTCAGCGGTGTGCCGAAAATCATCTGCGTCATCGCGGGGCTGCTCGCCACCATTGCGGCAACGACACCCGTGACCGCCAAACCGCCGGCCATATACGCGAAAATGCGTAACATATAGCTGCGGAGGCCGGCGTCGTATGCTGCCTGATCGACGGTGCGCGTCGTGCGCTGCGTCTGCCAACCTTGAGCCATTTTTCTCTCCGTCTCAATCCCTGGCAAATCTACCAGGACACAGCCCTACTTTGGCAAGCCTACGGGAAAGTTCAATGGCTTTTTGCGATTTACCCCTCAGAATCTTATTTTGTTATTTTTGTTTTGTGGCGGCTAAACGCTTGCGGCGGGCTTCCATCGGGTCCGCATTGGGGTCCGCCTCTTCTGCGTCGGCCTGTGCTGGGGCGCCATCGGCTTCATCCAGCAGTTCGGCAACATCGCGGGCATCGAAGGAAAAGCCAACCATTTGAGTGAGAACCCGGCCTGTCAGCCCCAAGATCATATCTTTGCTCATCCGTTGCCCGCCTGCCGCTTGGCGCGCGCGCAGCAGCACGTGAACATAGATCGTACGGGCAAGGGCAACGATGTCTTCGGCCACAAATTCGCGGCTCGCCATCTGCTGTACGAACAGCGCGAGTTGCGGATCTATAGCGAGCTTAGGGCCGCTCTGTGGTGCAATGGTTGGGGACGACTGGGCCATGCGCTGCATACTATCCTGTTTCCGCGTGTCCCCCAACGGCTTCGCAGGGTGAGGAGGCGAAAAATCTACACACAATTGCACTCCTAAGCGACGGGCCGTCGTCCTGCCAAGGCTACCGCAATCGCCGCCCCCAACCGCGCATTATTTTCCACCAGCGCGATATTGGCGGCAAGGGAGCGGCCTTGGCTCAGTTCGGCAATGCGTTTCAATAGAAATGGCGTTTCCGCCTTACCGCGCACGCCGGTTGCGCGCGCCTCGGAAATCGCTTGCGCTATATAGGCTTCCACCTCGTCGGGCGGCAGCGCTGTTTCTAAGGGGGCCGGATTGGCGATAACCACGCCGCCATCAAGCCCTAGAGACCATTTTGCCGAGAGAATAGCGGCAATCTCTGTCGCGCTCTCCGCCCGATGATCGACCGGCAGGGTTGAGGTGCGGGCGTAGAACGGCGGAAAACTATCGGTTTGATAACCGATCACGGGCACGCCCAGGGTTTCCAGCACTTCCAAGGTTTTGGGCAAATCGAGAATAGATTTCGCCCCGGCGCAGACCACGCCCATGTTGGTGCGGCTGAGTTCGGTCAGGTCAGCAGAAATATCGAAACTATGCTCCGCCCCGCGATGAACGCCGCCGATACCCCCGGTTACGAAAATCGCAATCCCCGCCAAGCTGGCACCGATCATCGTTGTTGCCACTGTGGTCGCGCCGAGGCGTTTGGTGGCAAGGGCAATCGGCAAATCCCGCCGGGAGAGCTTGGCGACATCGGGGGCAGTGCCGAGGCGCTCCAGCAAAACATCATCCAGCCCCACCTGAAGCGCGCCATCTATCACGGCAATCGTCGCCGGAACCGCGCCGCCCGTGCGGATTAAGCCTTCTACCCGGCGCGCGGTTTCTACATTCTGCGGGTAGGGCATACCGTGGGCGATAATGGTCGATTCGAGCGCCACTACCGGGCGGCCTTCAGCCAGAGCGTCGGCAACTTCGGGGTGCAGTCGAACGGCGAACGGCAGGGCCATATTAGACTCCCAAACGGGTCAAAGTTTCAGCGGCAAGGCGCATTCCCCCACGCAGGGCATCGGGCAGGGCTTCGCCGCGCACCAGCCCAACCAAGGTTCCCGCCACCAGCGAGTCGCCCGCGCCGGTTTCATCTACAATCGGGCCGGGCAGCGGGGGCGGTGGCAGCAGAAGCTCCACGCCGTCCGCTGCAAGCGCGGCACCGCGCGGCCCATCGGTAACGATAACGGCGCGGCAGCCCCGGTTCCGCAGGGCAATCGCCAACGGCAAACCTTCTACCGCTTTTGGCGCGCCGGTGAGAAGTTGGGCTTCGTCGCGGTTGCAGAACAGCAGATCGAGCGCGGGCAGGCAGGCGTTTAGCCGCTCGGCTTTGGAAACTGAAACCGCATCGACCACCAGTCGCGTGCCGTTCGGGCGGTGCTGGGCTAGATGCTCCAGCGTTTCTGCGGTTAGGTTCGTGTCCAAAAACCATAGCGGCGTAGCCGAAAGCGCGATCATCAGCGGCTGGAAGAAGGCCGGGGTCATCGCTTCTAACACGGTCATATCGGCCCAGGCCACGTGCAGACTGCCATCGGGGTTGAGCAGGGCGGCATAACTGGCAGTCGGCAGGCTGCGATGCGGGGTGATGAGCCGGGTTTGCACGTGATCGGCGGCCAATTCGCGCAGCAGAATCTCGCCTTCCACGTCCCGGCCAATCAGGCTAACGAGTTCGGTTTGAAGCCCTGCCCGCGCTGCCATCACGGCCACATTGCGCGCAACGCCCCCCGCAGAATGGCTAACGACCACTGGATTCGAGGTTCCCGTTATCACCGACTGTTGAGCGATTGCCAGGGTATCCCACACCAGCCCACCGATACACACAATATCCGTCAATCCCCGCCCCCTTATCAACCGCGCTCGAAGACTATACGCTGCGAAGACTATAGGCTTCGTCTGGCCTTGGCGGCTGTCACGGTATTATGCAAAAGGCAAGCAATCGTCATCGGGCCAACCCCGCCCGGCACGGGGGTAATCGCGCCCGCCACCTGAACGGCTTCGGCGTAATGAACATCGCCGACGAGGCGGCTTTTACCCGTCTCATCAGGCGGCAGGCGGTTGATGCCGACATCAATCACCGTTGCCCCCGGCTTGATCCAATCGCCGCGCACCAGTTCGGGCCGGCCGACGGCGGCGACCAGAATATCGGCCCTCCGGCAGAGTTCAGGCAAATCGCGGCTGCGCGAATGGGCGATAGTAACCGTACAATCGGCCTTTAGCAGCAAATGCGCCATTGGCTTACCGACGATATTGGACCGCCCGAGAATGACCGCTTCCATCCCGGCGAGGCTACCCCCCAGAACACTAGAAAAATGGTCTTGCAGCAGCATCAAGCACCCTAGCGGCGTGCAGGGCACGAGCGCAGCCGCCCCCGTTGCCAGTCGCCCGGCATTGACCGGGTGGAAGCCATCGACATCTTTGGCCGGATCAATGGTGAGCAGCACTTTGTCGGCAGCGATCTGTTTGGGCAGGGGCAGTTGCACGAGAATACCATCAACGGCAGGATCGGCGTTTAGGCGCGCGACGAGGCTCAACACGTCGGCCTCGCTTGCCGTCTCGGGCAGCCTATGCTCGAAGGACCGCATACCCACTTCCAGCGTTTGCGCGGCTTTGTTGCGAACATAGACCTGACTGGCCGGATCCTCCCCCACCAGAACCACCGCAAGGCCGGGCTGAAACTCAAGCCCGCCGATCTCGACCGCAAGGCGCGCGCGCAGCTTTTCGGCAAAGGCTTTACCGTCGATTCGAGTGGCAGTGGGGGTCGTCATGGCGCGCACGCTCCTAGTTCCTCGATGATCCGCAGCACGGGAGTTACGGCAGCATCGGATAGACGTAAGCAATCAACACCCGCTCAACGAATTGCAGCAAAACCAGCAACACCAAGGGCGACAGATCGACACCGTTGAAATTCGGCAAGATCGCGCGGATGGGGCGGAGCAGCGGGTTGGTGAGCCGATTGGTCAAATCCCAAATCGTTGCAACCACAGGGTTGCGGGTATTGACCACGTTAAACGCCATCAGCCAGCTTAAGATGGCCTGAATGAGAATGATCCAAAACAGCAGATTAATCGCTGTGCTAATCAACCAAGCAAAGGGGGAAGCAAACATCCGAACGCATCTCCTGACGGATCAAAAACAACCGCCGGTCCTCCGGCTGCCATGCCTCAGAAGCTAGCGATCCCGCCCCGGTCCTTCAAGGCCGCAGAAGCGTTTGACTTTGAAAAGGCGTGCGGACTTCGCCCCGGCGGGAGAGCGCTGCAATCGCATTGTTCGGGAGCAAGCGGGTCTTTGGCTGGTATTCTTGCGGCAAACCTGGAAATCCCTCACCCCTGCCGCTGGTCCCACAAGGCAATGCCGCCCGCAATCAGCATCAGTCCGGCGCTTACCGCCGTTACGGGCGCATAGCCCCAGGTATCGAGGACTCGGCCCATGCTGGCGGTGCCGATCATGAGGCCGATGTAAGTGCTGGCCGTGTTCAGCGAGAGCACCACGCCGCGTTGCGCCCCACCCCGAATCGAGAGCAGGCCGATGAAGCAGTTCAGAATAAGATGCTGCGTGAAGCCGAACCCCATCATCACCACGATCAACGCGGGCAGCACGCCCACCACCATCGGCAGGGTCAGGAAAATGCCAATCAAGGCGCAGCAGGCTACCGGCAGCACACGGCGTGCGCCAAGCCGGTCGATGAAACCGCTGAGCAGCGCCGTAATGGTAAAGCCGACGCCATAGGCCAGCACCGGCACCGCCCCTAGGGCCGAGCCGCCGTTCAGCGCCGCCCGCACTGCCGTGCCGAGATAGGCGTAGGTGCCATAAAAAGCGGTCATATTGAGGAAACCAACGCACAGCATCGGCGCAACCCCAGCCACGCGCACCGCAGTCCCCAAGCGGCTGATAACACTGGTCGCCCCGCCCCGTTCGGTGCGCGGATCGGGCAGCGCGAAAGCGACCGGCATGGCCAGCAAGACCGGCACCGCCAGCCCCGCGAACACGCCGCGCCAGCCGATAACCTGCCCCAGCAATCCTGCCAGCGGCACGCCCAAAATCAGCGCCACCGACCAGCCGAGCAGTACCCGCCCCAGAATGGCCGAACGGCGTTCCACCGGAGCTAAATCCCCCGCCGAGGCATAGGCCGTCGGCAGGACCACACCCGCAGCGGCCCCCATCAATGCCTGCCCGCCCGCAAACACGATCCAATTGACGCTGGTTGCACACAGCGCTAGCCCGCCGATCAGGCCGACCATCCCCGCCACCAACGCCTGCCCGCGCTTCAGTCGATCCGCCAACGGCCCGAGGAAGAGGGCAGAGAGCGCCGCCATCGCCCCATAGGCCCCCAGCGCTTGACCGATGTCGGCAATGCTCGCCCCCAACCCCTGCGCGATGTCTGGCACCAGCGGTGCTGCCAACAGCGCTTGCAGCCCGACCAGCGCCACGCAGGCAATCAGCACCGCCACCGAACGGTTCAGCGACGGTGCGGGGCGGCCCGTCCGAGCCTTCGCAGGCCCAAAAAACGGAAGAGCGGCGCTTAGGCCGGTCGCAAGGGCGTGGCTCATGATAGTCTCCTACTGGCATTGGAGCCGCGCGCCTTAACTCTGGCGCGGCTCTATAAGCCGCCATTGAGGCGGCGGCCAAGGGCGCGGATGCGCCCGCCCGGCGAGGGCTAAAATAAAGCGAGAGCATCGTGCGTCATAGTTGACGCACGATGCTCGAGAAGCACAGCATGGCGTAGATTATTCAGAGATAAAAGCGATAGACTGAACCCCATTCAAAATACGAATGGCATTCGGCTAATTCGTTCAGGAGACCCCGCGATGGATAGTTTCGACCGAAAAATCCTCGGCTTGCTGCGGGAGGATGCCACCCGCACCTATGCCGATATGGCCACTCACCTGCATCTCTCGCCGCCCGCGCTGCATGACCGGGTAAAGAAACTGAAAGCCAAGGGCGTCATCAAACGCACGACCATCGAGCTTGACCCGCAGGCGCTCGACCGTAATTTCTGCGCCTTCGTCCATATCGAAACCGAAGGCTATGCCAAAGATATTCTGCGCGAGGTGGCGGAGGCCGATCCGGCGGTGGAAGAAATGCACGGCGTCGCCGGAAGCTCCTCCGCCATCCTCAAAGTCCGCACCCACGACGCCGCCGGGCTTGAGGAACTGCTGCGCCGCCTGTTCGATACCGGCGCGGTGCGCCGCACAGAGAGCTTCGTGGTGCTGCGGACGTATTTGGAGCGGGGGATTAGTCCTTAACCGCCGAGAAGCAGCGTCACCGCCAACCCTAACGCTGCACACCCTGCCAGCACTTCCCCCGTGCCGCGTTTGAAG
>JAAFIC010000029.1:0-34009 GCA_013298565.1 Alphaproteobacteria bacterium
CCTGGGGAAAACCCGACCGGTGCTGCTGGAGGCGCCGGAAGATCTCGCCATTCACGGATTGCATCTATGGACTCTGCTGCCCTTAGAGCTTGAACGGCGGGAGCGCAGCGCGGGCGTGAACGGCAAAGGGGCTGATTGGCCGTTTCCGGTTATGCACCCGCTGGGCAATCATTTTAGTGGGACCGGCAGCCGCCATCGGCATCGGGGCGCGCAGAATATCGGTCGCATGGTGTTTGAAGACACGAACCTAACGCCCGAAGACTGCCGCGAGATTGCGGCTTACGATTGTTTCCTCACACCGTCGCGTTGGAATGCCAACCTGCTGCGGGCGGCGGGGGTGAGTGATGTTCGTATGGTTCATGAGGGTATTGACGATAGCGTGTTCTTCCCGGCCCCGCGCCAAGGGCTTTGCCCAGGGCGGTTCATTATTTTCTCTGGCGGTAAGCTCGAATTTCGGAAGGGGCAAGATATCGTCATTGCCGCCTTCAAAATTTTTCAGCGTCGCCATCCCGATGCGTTGCTCGCGATCAACTGGCAGAATTTTTGGCCGCAACTTGCCGCCGATGTTCATTTGGCGGGGAATGTTAAAACCGCACCGGGGATTGATCAGAATGGGCGGTTGGCCCTCGGTGAATGGCTGGTGCGGGAAGGGGTGCCCGATGATGCCTTTGTCGATCTCGGCATGATTCCCCATCACATGATGGCGCAGGTGATGCGCGAGGCCCATGTAGCCGTATTCCCCAATCGGGCCGAAGGGGCGACCAATTTGGTGGCGCTGGAATGTATGGCGGTGAATGTACCCGTTATCCTGTCGGCGAATACCGGGCATCTCGATCTTATGTCCGACGACGCGCAAACCTGCCTGCCGTTAAAGCAGCAACGCCGCGTGAGGGAAGCGCCGGGGATGCAGGGCCTGGACGGGTGGGGCGAAAGCTCGGTAGAAGAACTCGTGCAGGCGCTCGAACAACTCTACACCGATCAGGCTTTAGCCCAGAAAATTGCGCGCAACGGAACCCAACTTGCCCAAAGCCGCAGTTGGCTGACCCAAACGGATGCGGTTTTAACCGCCCTAGACGACGTACTTGATTAGCGCCGTTTCTGGGAGGCGATTTTCAGCCGGTCGATTTCTTCCAACTGGTCTTTTGCGAGTTTGATTAACTGCGCCGATAGGGCTGCGAGTTCAACTACGTTCATATTTTCGAGGTCTTTTTTATTGAACTCCATCAGGCTGTAACGGTCTATCGGCGGGAGCTTTACCCCCGGTAGCGACCCCATTTTTTCGCGCACGACGTTCAGAGTGGCTAGCAAGGGAATATCCTCTTCAGACGAAACGGGGGCGGGCAGGTCTGCGGGGGCAGGCGCAACCAGAGCCAGGGGCTGCGCCGCTTGGGCTTCCGGCTCCGCCCCTTTCAGAGTTCCAAACAACTCTCTCGCCAGTTGCTTGGCCCGCTGCTGGCGCGAGTCGGCCCCTACCGGAGTTGCCTTGCCGGAGAAATCAATCGGCGGCGTTGGCAGAGACTTGGCGGCGTTTTGCGGCTTGGTGTCGGCGTAGGCAACGGCCTCGGCGGCGGCTTCTGCGGCAATGGGGAGGGTAGGCTCCACTGCCGATGCGGGTATTTCCTCCGCTTCCGCCGGGGGGAATGCTGGCGCGGGCGGGGGTTCGGGTGCCGCTTCTACCGCAGGCGCGGGCGGGATTTCCGTTGCCGTCCCCTCAAGCGTGGGCGGCGACACTATGGGCCGTGGCGCGGGGCGGTATCCGGCGGGGAGGCGGTGCGAAACCTGCGTGGCTTGTTCTAGGGCTACCGTTTCCACCTCGTGCTCAGAGGAGGGGAGCAATAGCGGCACTGCAAAGCGCGGGGGCGGTGCCATGCCCGACAGGGGCTGCGCTTTGGCAGGCGTGAGTGTGGGCGCGGGCGCAGACGCAAGAGCGGCCCCTGGCCCGTTCGGTTTTTCCCAATAGACCCCATCGACCGCCTCGGCCTTCCGCTCAAAGCCGTTGGCTTTCAGCAGCGCCATCATCCGCGTGGAGGCGGGTTGGGTCGTCGAGCATAAAATGGCTGAGTCTTTCATCGGGCCGGACAGTAAAGCCCCGAAAAACAGTTTGCCGATCCCGTTGCCCTGCTGGGCCGGATCGACAAACATCATCATAATCTCGTGGCGGGTTGCGTCTTTTTTGCGAAGAATAGCATAGCCTGCTACCGCACCATTCTGTTCGTAAACAAATGAATTAACAGTCTTGTGCGTGGTGGTATTGGCAAAGAAAGCATTGATCTGCATCTTCGACTCGGAAAAATTTCCGTCCCGAAGGCCGATTTCATAGCCTTTGACCATAAAAGGAATATCAACGGATTTGGCGCGGCGCAGCATAGAATTCTGATGCTAACAGGGATTATTCAACATAGACGCTTAGATAGCATAATTTTACAAAAGGTAAACCGTTAAGCACTTCACTCACAATCGGAGGGTGAGGTGAAGCACCCCACCCTCAGCAAATTTTAGCGCAGGAAGCTCTGAAGGTTCAGGCCTTGGATGCGCGAGTAGGAGTTGTAGGAGGCTTCCAGAATGGTCTGAAGGCTGGTGAGGGTCGCAATCGCCTCGGTTTTGTCCTGCTTGGCGAGATCGTCGAAGTTACTATTCGCGATCGACTTTTGCAGCTTGTTCTGTTCTTGGATGCCCAGGAGCGTCTTCTGATTGATGCCCGAGCTTGCGCGCAGACTGGTGATCTGTGTGCGGGCTTCGAGCAGGATTTTGCTGGCGGCAGTCACATCATCCTTATTCAAAGGCGACGTTTGCTGTTGCAAGAAGTTTAGCGTGTAGATCAGTCGGGCAAAAGCGGGGTTATCAGCGGATAAACCGTAATCGACCGTTGTATTGTCGGTAACTTGGACTTTTTGCGGGTTTAGGGTTTCTCGCGCGGCTTGGATATTGGTGTAATAGCCAGTGCTATTAGCACCAGCGGGCTGATCTGTACGATAATCAGCCGCAGCACCGATTGACTCAGAACCGCCGACGACGGCAGTCCCAACGGTAGAGTTGGATATATCGGTTGCGGCAGGACCAGTTATCAAATTGATGTTTCTACTGAGACCTGTCGGCGAAAGAGTCGCTCCCGCTGTTAATGGTCGCAATTTCAATACAGCGTTTGCAGTAGCTGTGGTCGATGGTTCAATTTCAGTGATGATATACCGATCAGCTAACAACGGCCCCACCTGGACCGTAACTCCAGGACGCAAACTTGTTGGAAGCGCGCCATTGATCTGAACCGATTGGGTGTCGATATTAGCGTTACGAACGCCGCCAATCATGGTGAACGTGCTCGTTGTAGCGGTTTCTACGTAGTTTGCCCCTGCCACTGTTAACTCATTCATTGTCAACGTAGCATCTGGAGCGAACGGTATTTCGTTCAGCAATTCAACGTAAACACGGCTCTTAGCCCCTGTCCCTGTGGGGGCTGGTGTTGTTGCGTAAATAACCCGCGCTTTTGCACCGTTTCCTGTTTCCAGAACACGTCCTATTTCTATCGCACTGCCCGTATCTTGACTGATTTCAATCGTCGTTAGGGGGGGTAGGCTTTGTTTATAGGATTGCAGAACGGTCGGGTTATCGGGATCGGGCCGGAAAAAGGTTTGCGTGACCGGGTCAAAGTTTGAGGCCGGGAATACCCCCCCAGATGGGAGCGGAAGAGCGGAGGCCGTTTGGCGCGGAGTCGTCGCATTCGTTAGGCTATTTGGAACCGCCGCTACCGTCGGCGCAACGCCGCTGCCTGCCGAGAGCGTCTTCACCGGGGCCGTGTTCACGCTCGATCCCGCAAACAAATAGCGCTCGCCATCGTTTACGCTGAGGAAATCCGTTACCTGATTGAGCAAATCCTTCGCAAGGCGCGGCACATTCGGTGGGGTGGTTGCGTCCGATAGTTGGGCTATGTAGCCGTTCAGCGTGCTGATCGACTTATCAATCGCACTCAGCGAGCTATCCATCAGCTTCATGCGGTTGCCGGCGATCACGATGTTGCGATTGTACTGGTCGATCTTCTGCATCATCGCGCTGGACGAGATGATCGCGCCCGCGTCCGATGCCACGCCCGCAAAGGTTTGGGACTTAAAGCCCGTGACGATTTGCTCGTCGGTCATATACTGCCGCGTTTGAATGCGCTGCAAATAGCTGAGCTGCGAGCGAAAGAGCGCTTCAGTTCCGATCCGGCTGGGCATGGCTATTTCTCCTCGTCAGGGCTTTAAGCACCGATACCCAACAGGGTATCGAACATTTGATTGATGGTGGTCACAACGCGGGCGGAGGCCGAATAGGCGTTCTGGTAAGTGACCAGATTGGCCATTTCTTCATCGACATTCACGCCTTCGAGTTCCGAAGCCTGGCTTTGCAGCGACCGCACAAACTCCACCTGGAAGCTCGAGTCGGCAGCGGCTTTGCTGGCCACGATGGCGTTTTGCGACACCATCGACTTGGCGTAACCGGAATAGCTGTAAGTACCCGCCGAAACCCCGCCGATGCTTTGACCGACCGACTGAACCGCCGCAAACGTATCTGAAAGCGTTTTAGCGAGGTTCTTCGTAAACGGATCGTTCGCCAAGGCCAGCAGCCCGGCGTTACCGCCTTTGCTGGGGTCGAGGCTAGGATGCAGGCCAATGCTGCTGGCGTTATCGCGCGACACGTAGCCGCTCGTCGCGCTAGTGTAATGGGTTAAATCGACATTGGCGAATAAACGGAAGCCATCGTCGATACCCGTCACATTGGCGGTATTCGCCGCAACCACGGTAGCCCCAATATTGGTGATCCATTGGTTTGCGGGCGAGGCCACAGTAAAGCCACCACCCAGTGCAGCAACCTTGAAACGTAAAGTGCCGCTTGCCGCATTTACGTCTACCGCGTCGATGCGGGCGGTCGCGCCGTTGTTGAACGTGATCGTATCGCCAATATTGAAATCAACCCCAAGCTGAAACGTGTTCGTACCCGTGCGAGTGATGTCGAGGTACGTCGGGCTTGTCACGGTGCCGCTGTTGTTATTCGGCGTCGTCGCCAAGCGACCAAAGGGGTAGGAGGGTGGGCCGATTTGGGCTTGGTCCACGACCCCCGTGGTGCGGGCCGAGTTGCCGTAGAGCGATTCTGCCAGTTGGTTCAATTGATTAGCCACGCCTTTCAGCGTGTTATCGACTGAACTAATCAGCCCGGCGATTTTGCCGTCGCGGAACTCCGACTTAATGTCGATCTGGGTTTGCCCATTGATCGAAATTGTGGGGACATTATCCGTCGTGCTCATGGCATTCGGCGTGCTGTAGGAAAGTTGCACGGCGGTACCATCGACTAAAATGCGCCCGGCCTTGGTGAACACTACCATTTCGCCGGTATCGCGGCGGAAGGTTTGGATGTCCATATTATCGGCGATTTTGGAGAGCGCCACATCGCGCACGTCTTCGAGGTCGCCCGTGGGTTGGCCTAGGGCATAGGCGCGCGTGATCTGGCGGTTGAGTTCCTGCACTTGTTGCAGGTTTGTGTTCACTTCGCTAACCGCTTCGCCCACTTTCCGTGCCCCATCCAGGCGCAGGTCGCGCACTTGCAGGGCCATGTCGTTCAGGGTCGAGGTGAGGGTTTTGGCTTCTGCCACGGCTGAAAGCTGGGCTGAGACCGATTCTGGCGTCGTCGAAAGTGCGTTGAGGGCGTTATTAAAGTTGGTAATCGAGCTGCCGAGGCGGCCACCGTTCTCCGTCTTCCCGTACATCGTCTGAATTTGCTTCAGGAAGGTGTTCTCGATGGCGGTGCGGCCTTGGGTGGAGGTTTCCTTGCGGATCTCCCGGCGCATCAGCTCATCGGTCTGGCGATAAACGGTCTGGGAAATCACCCCCGCACCGCCCTGGCCAGGGTAGGCGAGGTTGGTTTGCGGTTGGATTTTTTTGGTATAGCCAACCGTCTTCGCGTTCGAGACGTTGCTGGAAATGACCGCGAGCGAGTTCTGCGCCGCGCGAAGCCCGCTGAGAGCGTTATTGAGGGAGAGCGAGAGGCTCATGGTGTTCTACCTTTCCCAAAACCGTAACATCTAAAAAAACTTAAAGGCTCACTCGGCAATTTTAGCCGCTACGCTTAGAGGGTTTGATCGAACGATCCGCTCGGCCCACCCGGCATATTTTTAACCACGCTCCCGCCCGCGCTATAAGCCCGCGCATCCTCGCTCGCCACATTGCGCGCGGTGTGGACCAGCGCGCTCACCAGACGAGAGGTTGCCCGCAGGGCTGCGCGCAACACGCGCTCGTTTTGCTCAGAGGCGTCTTTCAGCATCAAAACCGCATCAATCATATCGTCGCGGTCAGCGGCGATATCGGGGTCTTCGGTTTCGTAGAGCAGGTCGATAATCGGCTCAAGGCTGCCTGTTGCTTGGCGGATAGCCGCAGAAAGCCTGTTCTTTTCAACTTGCAACGGCTCGATTTCGGCAATGCGACCTTCATCAATCAGCGCAGTTTCCTCATCGAGGATCGCCGTTAGCCGATCGACCAGTTCGGTTACTTCCCGCAGGTCGAACGACAGAGTTTCCAGAGCCGATTGGTCCTGAGCGTCGTCGGCGAATTCGGTCATGTCCGCTCCCTTGATCGCATTCATCTTACCGCACCCATCCGCTCAAAGCTGGCAACGGTTTGGTTTCTGCACCCATCATAGCCTTCTGGCGGTCGCCAGAAAACCAATTATGACACGCGCTTAGCCAATCCATACCCGGCATGTTTCGCCTCTTGCGGCTGCTGTTCGCCTGAATGTTTGCGAATATCGTGCCAAACGCGAGACTTATCTTTTAAGATATTGATCTATATCAGTCTTACAAAGAAAATCGGCACCACGAAGGGCGCCGATCTTAAGTATGTCGGCAGAAATTGCCGCAAAGGAGGTTAAGCCCGGTTACGCGCCCGTATAGAAGCTCCGTACCGCCCGGATCACCCGTTCCACCTGACCATCGGTTAGTTCCGGGTACATTGGTAGCGACAGGATTTGCTCGGCCAGTTGCTCGGTCACGGGTAAGCGCACGTCGGCGCAACGCTCGGCCAAGGCTGGGTGGCGGTGGCAGGGGGTGGGGTAGTGGATACCCGCGTGGATATTCTGCCCGGTCAGATGGGCCTTTAGCCCCTCGCGCTGCGGCGTGCGGAGGACATAGAGATGATAGACGTTCAGGCACCCATCAATATCGCGCGGCAGGGTGAGGGGCAGATCGGCAAAGGCTTCGGAATAGGCTTTGGCAATCGCCCGGCGGCGGGCCGTCGTTGCATCGAGATGGCGCAGCTTTACCCGCAGAATGGCGGCTTGCAGTTCATCCAGGCGCGAGTTGAAGCCCGAGATTAGGCTGAGTTGCTTATCTTTCCAGCCATACTGGCGCAGCAGGCGCAGGCGGTCTGCTACGGCTTCGTCGCTGGTGATGATGATGCCAGCGTCGCCAATCGCGCCGAGGTTCTTGGTGGGGTACAGGCTGAAGCAACCAATTTTGCCGACAGTACCAACTTGGCGGCCTTGCCATTCGGCGGCATGGGCTTGGGCGCAATCTTCAATGATTTCGAGATTGTGGCGCGACGCAAGCTCCAGCAGCGGCCCCAAATCAGCCGGATGGCCGTAGAGATGCACGGGTAGAATGGCTTTCGTGCGCGGCGTAATCTTGCGGGCCACATCCACCGGGTCCAGCGTGTAGCGGTCGGCAGTGATGTCGGCGAACACCGGGGTGGCCCCGCTCATCTCAATCGCGGCGACAGTGGCAATCGCGGTATGGGCTGTTGTGATAACCTCATCGCCATCGCCGATCCCGAGGGCGCGCAAAGCGAGATGCAGCGCATCGGTGCCGTTGGCGACGCCGATAGCGTATTTCGCGCCGGTGTAGGCGGCAAATTCGGCCTCGAACTGCCTCACGGCTTCGCCGAGGATATAAGTGTGCCCATCCAGCACCGACTGGATCGCCGCATCTATTTCACCGTGCATCGCCCGATATTGGGCACTGGGGCGGGCGAAATAAAGCGGCTCGCTATCGAGCGAGGGCAGCGTTGTAATGGTCGCAGAATTGGTCTGAACAACATCTGCCTGACCGGCAACCAGAACCGGGGTACGGGCGAGGGTCAGCGCATTCTGCAAGCTGAGGATATTGGCAGCGGACACTTCGTTCACCTAACAGATGGATAGACCGCCCCGCTGGTCGAGGCCCCGCATGTTCAACGAAAATTGGCTTTGCCTTATCCCGTCAAAAACATGATTCCGCTTTCTGGCCCCGAGTGCATCTTAAACTTCGGTAATGTAGTGCCGCGATGCCCGCACCGTCGTAGTCAACCACCGTCCAGCGTGCTAGGAGCAGCGCTAATATGGCATCTGATTTCCTCACATATCTGCCGATTTATCTGCTCTACGCCGCTATCGGAACCGGGGCTGCCGCTGCTGCGAAGATTGCGATGGCGCACCTGTTAGCGCGGCGCTGGCGGGCGTCTCTGCCGTCCGGGGTGATTGCGGGGGGGTTGGTGAGTTGCAATTTCGCGCTGCTCGGTTTTTTGCTATCACGGATTGATATGAGCGTGGCGGCCCCAATGGCGATTGGCGTGAACCTGCTAATGGCGGCAGTGCTGGCGCGAATGCTGTTTCGTGAAACCCTCGACGGGTGGAAAATCATGGGAATGTTGGCCTTGCTCGCAGGCGTTGGCCTGCTGGCGTGGGCGTAAGGGGGTAAGGATGCGTGCGCTTGATTTGCTGCTGTCGCTCGCCTGTGCCGTGCTTACCACGCTGGGGATGATCTTGCTGAAAAGCGCGCTGCCGGGCGATATGAGCCTTGCTGCGCTGCTGGGTCAAGCCTTGCCGCTCATCGGGGCCGCGCTGGTCTATTTCACAGGCCTGGGCTTATGGGCGGTGGCGCTTGCCCGCAACGAACTCTCAACCGCCTATCCCATTGGCATCGGCCTGTCGCTGTTCAGCGCGACTCTGGGGGGGCATTGGGCGTTTGGGGAAGCCGTGAGCGTAGGTAAGATCGTCGGCGGCAGTTTTATTCTGCTGGGGGCTTTTTTGATCTCGCGCTCAAAGCCTCTCCCGCCGCCCCATTCTTACCCAGCGTCCTATTCTTGACAGAGAGGGCGAGCTTCGTTTCCTGTAGGCATAAGAACTGTCACAGGATTGGATGCGATGACCCCGGCTAACTCCCCAACCTCTCTGACGATCCGCCGCCCCGACGATTGGCACGTACATTTTCGCGATGGCGATATGCTTTCGGCGGTTGTGCCCTTTACGGCGCGGGCGTTCGGCAGGGCGATTGTCATGCCCAACCTCGCGCCCCCCCTGACGGCGCGGGCGGAAGTGCGGGCCTACCGCGACCGGATCATCGCGGCTGTTCCCAAGGGCGTTACGTTCGAGCCGCTCATGACCGCGTATCTGACGGATACGATCACGCCTGCGGAGATTGCGGCGGGGTTTGCCGATAAAACTTGGGTAGCAGCCAAACTCTACCCAGCGAAAGCCACCACCAACTCTGATTTCGGTGTAACGACCGTGCGCGGCATTCTGCCCGTATTGGAGAAAATGGCTGAGATTGGAATGCCTTTGCTCGTGCATGGTGAAGTGACTGACCCCAGCGTAGATATTTTCGACCGCGAGTCTTTGTTCATTGATACAGTGTTAGCGCTGCTGTGCGATCGGCTGCCCGAATTAAAAATCGTTTTCGAGCATGTGACGACTGCCGATGCGGTGGCCTTCGTGAAATCCCGCCCGCAGAATGTGGCGGCCACGATTACGGCGCATCATCTCCACATCAACCGCAATGCCATGTTCCAAGGCGGAATGCGCCCGCATTTCTACTGCTTGCCCGTGGCCAAGCGCGAAATTCATCGGCTGGCTTTGCGCGATGCCGCAACCTCTGGCGATCCGCGTTTCTTTCTGGGCACCGATTCGGCCCCGCATCTGGCGCGCGATAAGGAAAGCGCTTGTGGGTGCGCTGGCCTGTTCACCGCGCCCTCGGCGCTCGCGGCTTACCTTCAGGTGTTCGAGGACGAAAGCGCGCTGGACCGGTTCGAGGGGTTCGCCAGCTTGCACGGCCCCGCGTTCTATGGTTTGCCGATCAATGAGACGCGGATCACGCTTCAACGCACGCAGCCGGAGCGGGCAGAGCGGGTAGCGGCGCAAATCAGCGCGCGCGATCAACACATCATCCCGTTTTGGGCGGGGGAAGCGCTGCCGTGGGAAATGCGCGATGAGGCCGTAATTCCGGCATAATCAGTTTTTATACCTGTGGGAAGTGCCAGTTTAGGAGTTTTTATGCCGCATCGTCATCCCCCGCAACGCGCCCTTCACGACCGTTCGGAAACCGCCGTTAGCTACCTTGCCGCTGCGCTGGACAGGATTGACGATACGGCAGGCGAAGGGGCCAAGACCTTCCTGGCCGTTCACCGCGAAACCGCGCGGGTTGCTGCCGACCATTCGGACCAATTGCGCGCGCGCGGGATTGTTCCATCGCCGCTATCGGGCCTCACGGTGTCGGTGAAAGATATGCTGGATGAAGCGGGGCAGATCACGCGCGCAGGTTCCGTGGTGCTAGACGATACGCCACCAGCCTATCAGGATTCGCCCGTAGTTGCGCGGCTGCGCGCGGCGGGGGCCGTGATTGTTGGGCGGACTACGATGACCGAGTTCGCTTTCAGCGGCCTTGGCATCAACCCGCATTACGGCACCCCGCGCAATCCCTTCGGGCGGGAGTTAGGGCCGGAAGCGGGCGGCCGCATTCCCGGCGGCTCTAGCTCAGGGGCCGCAGTCTCCGTTAGCGATGGCATGGCCCATGTGGCGATTGGGTCTGACACGGGCGGTTCGGTTCGGATTCCGGCGGCTTTCTGTGGTCTGGTAGGTTTCAAGCCCACCGCGCGCCGGGTTGCGTTGACGGGAGCCTTGCCGCTCTCCCCAACACTCGATTCGATTGGTCCGCTCGCCCGAACGGTCGATCTTTGCGCGCAAGCCGATGCGGTTTTAACGGGCGAGCCGAACGCCCCCTTGCCGACGCCGTTGAACCTTCACGGTCTGCGGCTGCTCGCCCCGACGACGATAGTGCTGGATGGAATGGATGCGACGGTTGCTGCCGTTTATGAGCGCAGCCTGTCCATCCTCGCGGCGGCAGGGGCAAAAATCGTTGAAGCCAGCCTGCCCATTCTGAACGATCTGCACGCCATTAGCGCGCGCGGCGGCTTCTCTGCCCCGGAAGCCTATGCTTGGCACCGGGAGTTGCTTGCCCGCAGTGGTGCTCAATACGATCCGCGCGTCCGCTCTCGCATCGAAAAAGGCGCAACGCTGACAGCGGCGGACTATATCGAAGCGCGCGGCCTGCGGGCGGCGTTCGTGGTAGCCATGACGGCGGCGCTCGCGCCCTTCGACGCGCTGATTATGCCGACCGTGCCCATCGTTGCCCCACTGTTTACCGAGGTCGAGAGCGACGATGATTACACGCGCCTAAACTTAATGACGCTCCGCAACCCCTCCATCGTTAATTTGGCCGACGGCTGCGCGCTTACCCTGCCGTGCCATCGCCCTGGTGAGCCGCCGGTGGGGTTAAGTCTCGTCGGTGCAGCCATGCACGATAGGCAGATACTCGCCTTGGGCCGAACGCTGGAGCCGCTGCTTCGGGCCAGTTAAGCACTCTCCGGTACCAGCCATTCAACAATCGTTTTTGCCTGGGGCCGGTTAAGCGCCACGGCGAGGGCATCCCCTAACGCCTGCAACTCTTCGTCCCACTGCCACGGCGGATTGATGACCGCAAGACCGCAGCCGAAGAAACTCTCCGGCGCCGCCGGGCCAATGTGAAACTCGGCGATCAGGGTTTTGGGAATGGCGAGGCTGGCCAGCACATCGTGAAAGCGTGCGACTTCGGTAAGGTCTTTCACCGGATACCAGACCACATAGGTGCCCGTGGACCATTTGGCATGGGCTTCCGCAAGCACCTCGATCAGCACTTCCCATTCATCGGTGCGCTCGAACGGTGGATCAATGAGAGCGACCCCGCGCCGCTCGAACGGGGGAATTTGCTTAATCAGCGTGGCGTAACCATCGGCAGGGCGGACCAGCACCTGCTTATCACCCTCGAACAGATGAGACAGAACGCGCCGATCCTGCGGGTGCAACTCTGCCACGATCAGCCGATCTTGCGGGCGCAGGAAATGCCGGGCAACCAAGGGGGAGCCGGGGTAGAAGCGATAGCCGCCGTTGGGGTTTAGCGCGGCAACCACCTTCCGCCACGGTGCCAGGATTGGCGTTTCCGCCGCGTGCATGACGGCGGCAACGCCATTTTGCCACTCCAGGGTTTTGCTGGCCTCAAAGCTGGAAAGATCGTAGCGCCCAATGCCCGCGTGGGTATCAATCACGCAGAAACCCTTGTCCTTCTTCTGCAAATGCTGAAGCAGTAGGGCAAGGGCGGCGTGTTTGAACACATCGGCAAAGTTACCGGCGTGGTAGGCGTGGCGGTAGTTCATCGAGACTAGGCAGCTTGAGCCGTGTCGAGCGCTTCCACGGCCTTTAGCCACGCGGCTTCGGCGGCGGCCAGCGCGTTGCCCAACTCGCCCTGCTGCTTTAGCAGCGCGTTCAACTTTTCCTTCGGGCCATCGTACAGGCCGCCTTCGGTGAGTTTCGCGTCGATCTTGGCCTTGTCGGCGGCAACTTTCGCCATCGCTTGTTCGGCGGCAGTGATAGCTTTCTTGAGCGGGGCAACAGCGGCGCGGCGTTCCACATTGGCTTTACGTTGTTCGGCCTTGGTAAGTGTAGCATCATAGCCTGCACCGCCCTTGCCGCCGGGCGCGGTGAGCGCGCCGGATAGGATAAGTTTTTGATACTCATCCATATCGCCCTCGAACGGAGTGGCGGTGCCGTGCGCGACCAGCCACAGCCGATCCGCCACCATTTCCACCATGCGCCGATCATGGGACACGAGAATCACGGCCCCACTAAACAGCGTTAAGGCTTCCACCAGCGCGGTGCGGGCTTCGATATCGAGATGGTTGGTCGGCTCATCGAGGATTAGCAGATGCGGCGCGTCATAGGTAATCAGCGCCAGCGTTAGCCGGGCTTTTTCGCCCCCGGAGAGTGCGCCGATTTTGGTTTGCGCCTTCTCGCCGCCAAAACCGAAGGCTCCCAGGGCCGCGCGCACCTTTTCGGGTTTAACCGTGCTCGGCATCGCCCGCGTCATGGCTTGGATTGGCGTTTCGGTGAGGTTGAGTTCGTCCACCTGATGCTGGGCGAAATAGCCGACGCGCAGGCGGTTGGGGGCTACGCGCTCCCCATCCATCACCTCAAGCCTACCTGCGATCAGCTTTGCCAGCGTGGTTTTACCGTTGCCGTTCGCCCCCAGCAGGGCCACGCGATCATCGGGATCGAGCCGCAGACCGATGTTCCGCAGAATGGTTTTATCTTCGTAGCCCACCGAGGCGTTATCGAGCAGAATCATCGGCGGTGCCAGCTCGTCTGGGTCGGGGAAGTTGAAGCGCACTTCCGGGTCGCGGTTAATGGCTTCGAGCGGCTCCATGCGCGACAGTGCTTTCACGCGGCTTTGCGCCTGCTTGGCCTTGCTGGCTTTCGCCTTGAAACGGTCGATGAAGGATTGCAGATGGGCGCGCACGGCAGCCTGCTTTGCAATCGCGGCTTCGGTTTGCGCCAACCGCTCGTTACGCTGCTTCTCGAAACTATCGTAGGTACCGGAATAAGCGAACAGGCCCAGGCGTTCTAAATGGACGATGCCGGTGACGACGACATTGAGGAAATCGCGGTCATGGCTAATAAGAATAAGCGTCTTCGGCCAAGACTTCAGGAAGCCTTCCAGCCAAAGCGCCGCTTCGAGATCGAGATGGTTGGTCGGCTCGTCCAGCAGCAGCAGATCGGGTTCAGAAAACAGTGCCGCCGCGAGGGCCGCGCGCATCCGCCAGCCGCCGGAAAAGGCCGAGAGCGGGCGGTTTTGCGCTTCGGCATCGAACCCCAAACCGTTCAGAATAATCGCCGCACGTGCCGGGGCCGCGTAAGCATCAATATCCAGCAGCCGGGTTTGAATGTCGGATTGGCGGTGGCCATCGGTGGTAATATCGGCCTCGGCCAGCAGGGCCGCGCGCTCGGTATCCGCAGCGAGCACATAGTCGAGGGGAGTGCCCTCGTCCCCACGCACTTCCTGCGCGACGACGCCGAGGCGCAGGCCGCGCGGCAGCGAAAGGCTGCCGCCGTCAGGCTCGATCTCGCCGGTAATCAGCTTGAACAGTGTCGATTTTCCGGTGCCGTTACGGCCAATCAGGCCGATGCGGTGGCCTTCGGAAATACGAACGGAGGCATTGTCCAACAGAACACGCCCGGCGATACGATAGGTGAGATTGGTAATATCAAGCATAGCAGCAGCGTCATAGCACAGGCGCGGTCAGCAACTCGACGGTGATAATCAGCGCATGGAACAAAAAAGCTGCAAAAAGCGCAAAAGCCCCGTTCCACTTATGCACAATCGTGCGCGGCGATACGTCCGCAAGATTGCCGAGAATGAGGGCGGAGGCCGAAAACGGCGACAGCAGCGTGAACATCGTCCAACTCGTTATCAAGGTTAACAGCAGCGCGAGCGTGGAAACCGGCATCGGGTGCATCTGCATCATTGCCGCCCCCAGCAAGGGTACGGTGATGATGGGATTGAGGCTGACTTGCGCGCCGAGAACAACAACCCAGAACACCGCGAGGAGTAGGGCCACGGGTGGCAGGCCGAGATAGTGCAGCAAATCGCCCAATGCCCCTGGCGGAATGAGGGCCGCGACACACCCGCCGACGATCCCGCCGCAGGAGAGCGAGATAACCTCATAGCGGCTTTTCGGCAGGCGTTCGGCGGCGTGCCGGCCCACTTGGCGCAGGGTAATGCCAATGGCGAGGCGCAGGTTTCGCCGAATATTCTGCCAAAACATCCAACCCATTGAGATCAGCGGCACCATGAGGATCACAACGCTTCCGAGCGGCCAGCCGGATATTTGCTGCGCGGTAATGATAATCCCGAGAACGGCAGCGACCAGCAGCCCGAGCGGCAGCAGCGTTTCCGTCACCGTCAGGTCAGTGTGATAGCTTAGGGCCACGGCTCTGGCGCGCGGCGGATGCTGGATGCGGTCTTGCAGATAGCCCGCGAACAGCAACAGCCCCGCCATCGCCAAACCAATCGGCAGAATCGTTAGCCAGAGGCCGTCAGGCACCAGCGTGAGGGAGACGGTAACGGTCAAGGTGGTGGGCGACCACAGGGTTGATGTGCTGAAACCGCGCAGCATCGCCATGCTCATTCGCTGAGAGCGGAGGCGCACGATCTCAGGATCGCCCCCCGCTTGGGTTAGTGTGTTGGCGCGGTGCATCATGCCGCCGAGCAGCGAGAGCGCGCCAAGGTTCAGCACAATGCCGAACAAATGCCCCCCAGCGGTCAGCGCGGCATAACGACGGCTGGGGCCTTGATTGATGAGAAATTCGCCACAACGATGCACCAAGCGCGAGTGACTGGCGGGAGCCTGAAGGAACCCCAAGGCCAGAATAAGCGAGGCGAAGCTAGCCCCCTTCGCCGCCGCACTAAGCAAAACGGAGCCTGGAGCTGGATGCAAAATCATGGCGGCCAATACCGACAACCCAGCGACGATCACCAGTGGGGCTTCGCGTTTATGCAGGCTGGGCAGACTCATGCCGAGATACAGCAGGAGGCACAAAGCCGCCCCAATCCCAAACTCGCTCCGCCCCGAAATCGCCGCCAGAATGGTGAACAGCGGCAGGCCGCTCAGAAGCGCGATGTTGAGGCGGCGCGCGGCATGGGAAAGGGCTTCGGCGGGGGTGTGCATTCCGCCATTCTGAGCCGCCGAGTGTTACTCTGGCAACCGACCCGTCCTGCAAAGCTGGCGCGCGTGGCACGCGGGCGACAGTAACAATAAGCGGTGGCCCTTCGCGGGGGGCCACCGCCTTCAACCTTACCCTGCTTGGCCGGGCAGCGTAACCGAGAAGCCGGGTTGGTTCATCGGGTGGTTTTGATCGACGAAGACCGCGCGGTCGTTCTTCATCATGATGACTTGGAAATAAGGGCCGAAATCTTCGTCTTTAATGCCGAAGGATTTTTGCACCTTATCGAAGAAAGCGCGCTCCTCCGGTTCGGCTTCGCCATCGGCAAGCGCGCTATCGACGAGGTTCATCAGAATGCACAGGCGCTGGGCTGTGGTCAGCACGGGGGTGGCTTCTTCCAGAAACTGCTCGTGGCTGTGCGTGCGGGTGTATTTCATTGCCGAATTCAGCAGCGCCTGATTATTCGCGCCAACGCCAATCGTGCCGTTGCTGCTGCGGTCGCCCCCGATAACGGAGAGCAAATGGCCCACTTCTTCGGGGTCCATCTCGCCATCGGCAGCCATTGTATACATTAGGGCAATCGCGAAGGCTTTATGGGCGGTCATCTGCTCGCCCTTATCGCTTTTGAACATGGAAAATAGGCTCATAACGGTCCCTTTCGATGGCACAACACGTCAGTGTCTTCTAAGGGTCCGATAGCGTGCCCGGACCTGAGACAGGACACAGGTGGGCCGGAGTAATCTGGCGTTCAAGCGGGGATCGTAAAATTTATGCGCTGGCTGGGGGGTATCTGTAGCAATTAAGCTGTTTCACTTTATGATGAAGTGCGTTTAAGCCATATCACGGTAGCCAAGAGGGCTTGATAGATATACTTCATTGGGGTATCTGCAATGTCATTGATTATCCCAAAAATTGCTACCTTAGCTATCACGATCCTTGAAATGCCCGCCTTCTCCGTCGATGCAGACGCGCTACTTAGCCCGAAAGAACTTGATGGTTTAAGAATTCAGTTAGCATTTTTCCCTAAAAGTGGCGATATTATTCCCGGAACGGGAGGCATTCGTAAATTAAGGATCGGTGTTGAAAAAAAGAATAAGGGGAAGCGCGGTGGTGCTCGTGTAATTTACTACTATCACGATGAAAACATTGCCCTTGCCTTGTTGGCAATCTACGCAAAAGGCGAAAAAATAGATCTGACACCTCATGAGAAAAAAGAGCTGAAGAAACTGGTGGCGGATTATGGGGCACAGGCTATTCCCTAAAAAAAGCTGTGAACGCTTTTTATCGAGGAGACAAAAAATGACCGAGAGTAAGATTTTGAGCGGTATGCGACAAGCGGTTGCCTATGCTGAGGGGAGGGATATTCCCGTCCGTAAAACCATCATCAATGCGCCCCCTGCGGTGAATGTGCGGGATATTCGTGAGAAACTCGGCTTTACTCAAGAGGAGTTTGCACGCACCTTCGCTGTTTCGCCTTCTACGGTCCGCAACTGGGAACAGGAAACTCGCCGCCCTGACGGACCGGCTCGTGTTTTGCTCGCCGTCATAGCGAAGGAGCCTGAGGCTGTTATGAGAGCTTTGGCCGCTTTATAAGCAATGCTCCTACGGCCACGGCTCCAAATCCCCCGCCGCTTGTTCCCGGTGGAACTCAGCCGCGAAAGCATCCAGCCGATCTTCTTCAATCGCTTTTCGCAGACCTGCCATAAGTTCCTGATAGTAATGAATATTGTGCCACGTCAGCAGCATCGCTCCCAAGATTTCCCCCGCGCGGGTGAGGTGATGCAGATAGGCGCGGGAATAGCTGGAGCAGGCCGGGCAGGTGCATGACGGGTCCAGTGGGCGCGGATCATCCTGGTGGCGGGCGTTGCGGATATTCACTGTGCCGCGCCGCGTAAAGGCTTGGCCTGTGCGGCCCGAGCGGGTCGGCAGCACGCAGTCGAACATATCAATTCCGCGCTGCACGGCCCCCACCAAATCGGCGGGCTTGCCGACGCCCATCAGGTAGCGCGGCTTATCGATAGGCAGGCGCGGCGTGGTTTGATCGAGCACGGCGAACATGATCGGCTGGCCTTCGCCCACCGCAAGCCCGCCCACGGCATAGCCTTCAAAATCCATCGGGATCAGCGCATCCATCGAACGCGCCCGCAAATCGGGATAGACGGAGCCTTGCACAATCCCGAACTGCCCGTAGCCGGGCCGCGCGACGAAGGCATTGCGCGAGCGTTCGGCCCAGCGCATCGAAAGCTCCATTGATGTTTTCGCGACATCCCAGGTAGCCGGGTAGGGCGTGCATTCGTCAAACGCCATCGTGATGGTGGCATCGAGCAGGTTTTGGATTTCGGTGGAGCGTTCCGGCGTGAGCGTGTGGGCGCTACCATCGAGGTGCGAGCGGAAGGTAACGCCGTTTTCGGTCATTTTGCGGAGGGCGGTGAGGGACATCACCTGATAGCCGCCGCTATCGGTCAGAATGGGGCCGTCCCAATTCATGAACTTATGCAGACCGCCTAGGCGCGCGATGCGTTCGGCAGTGGGGCGCAACATGAGGTGATAGGTATTGCCCAACACGATTTGCGCGCCGGTGGCCTTCACCGCGTCCACGGTCATCGCCTTCACGGTGGCGGCAGTGCCAACCGGCATGAAGGTGGGGGTTTCCACTGTACCATGCGCGGTAAAAATCCGCCCGCGCCGTCCGCGACCGGAGGTATTCAGAAGCTCGAACCGTAGCCGCGTCATTATTATGCTCGCTCCAAGAGGCAGGCGTCGCCATACGAGAAAAAACGATATTCGGAGGCAATGGCGTGGTCATAGGCGGCACGCATCCGCGCCTGCCCGGCAAAGGCCGATACCAACATGAACAGCGTGGAACGCGGCAGGTGAAAATTCGTCAGCAGACGATCCACGGAATAAATCGGCTTGCCGGGGTAGAGGAAAATTTCTGTGGACCCTATCAGCGGGCTAAAACTGCGATCCGGCGACACGGCGCTTTCCAGCGTGCGGAGCGACGTTGTGCCGCAGGCGATAATGCGCCCGCCGCCCGCGCGGTGAGCGTTCAGCCTTGCGGCGGTGTCTGGTGCGAGTTCGGCCCACTCGGCGTGCATCTTATGGTCTTCGATTCGGTCCACCTTCACCGGCTGAAACGTGCCTGCGCCGACGTGCAGGGTAACGGTTTCGGTGAGAACGCCGCGCGCTTTCAAAGCGTCCAGCAGCTTTGGCGTAATGTGCAGCCCGGCGGTAGGGGCCGCGACCGCGCCATCTTTGGCGGCGAAAATCGTTTGATAATCGTGCTTGTCCTGCGCGTCTTGCGCGCGCCGGATATAGGGGGGCAGCGGCATTTCCCCCACCTGCTCCAGAGCGGCAGTAAGCTCCGCCCCCGCGCGGTCGAACTGCACCAGCACTTCGCCGCTCTCGCGCTTCTCCAGCAGCGTCGCGCGCAAAACATCGCCCATGACGATAGTATCGCCGAGTTTCAAGCGCTTGCCCGGCTTGGCAAAAGCAGTCCAGGTGCCATCCCCCTGGCGCTGGTGCAGCAGCAGTTCGACCGGAACGCTAATCCCGCCTTCCTGCCGCGCTCGCACGCCATGCAGCCGGGCCGGAATGACGCGGGTATCGTTGAACACGATCAAATCGCCTGGCCCTAGCAGCGCCGGAAGGTCGCCGATGATGCGGTCTTCCAAAGCCTCCCCAACGCAGAGCAACCGCGCGGCTTCACGCGGCTCTAGCGGGCGCTCGGCGATGAGGTGATCGGGGAGGTCGAAGTCGAAGTCGGCGATGTTCATGAAAACCCTGTGCTGTGCAAGGTTAGGGGCGCTGCCCCTAACAACCCTGATTAAGGGGCTTGCCCCTTAATAATCCTTTTTTCAGATCGCAGGTCTTACGCGGTATTATGGCGCAAACGCCACCAATCGGCAAAGCTGATGGAGGCGTGAAATGAACGCGCTTTTAGCCGTCTTTTATTTTTTCGTCCATGTCGGATTCATGCTCGCTCCATCCCCCGTCTCTCCAAACCAGATTAGCGTCGGCGGGAGCGGAAGGTGCATACTCGAATTCGTAAGCGGCAGACCAACGTTTTTTGAAAGCGCCTTGGTATATGATAACGCCGGAAACAAGGATCTTCCCCGTCTCTTTCAAACTAGATATATGTTCCGGCAAATCGAAGTAGCCCATGCAGGCGTTTTGCTTGAGTTCGGCTCCGGGGGATATTGGCCGCATGAGTTCTTTGAGCGGACGAAAAGGCTCGACTCCGGGAACGTTAATTTCGCAAGTATGCCGGACAAAGACCCCTATTCCTTTGCCGTAGTTAGCGAGATCGAACTTAACATCAACGTGAGTACGGTCTTCTCGGGGGGTCAAGCGAGCGTTAACTGGCAGCAAAAAGGGGCGTTCAGCGCGAATCGTGTTGAGCACAGCTTCTTCAGCGGCTTTTGCAGAGCGTCGAGTCTCCCTGAAAGTCCATACGAGCAGCGCCGCACCTCCTACGCTGACCCAGAAAGCAGCAACAGACCAATAGAATTGCTTCCTAGCGTACATAGCTTGGATCTCGGTCGCTACAGCGCTTCTGCAAGAGAAGAAGTTTGCTTCTCTTTCACTATCATACTTACCGTCGTACTGTACATGTCCGCCGCAATAGTGATGAGTAGCGCCATAAGTAAGCGCAACACCAGCCACATTGCTTTGGCTGGCGTGTTTTACCCCTCCGCTTGCTATTGCATGTGGCACACTATGGAGTGGGGAATCGAGGGGTGCCAAAGTTGGTTCTTCTTTAACTATCTCACGAGTTAACCCCACCCCAGCACTCCCCAGAATGCAGGCAGCGGTTATCCATCCGACAACCGCAAAACGTGACAATCTATGGCTGTAAGACATTGCAGTAAAAACGCCGCTGTGAATCCACCGCGACTGATCTTATTAGCGATGTTGCGCTCTGTCTCTCGTATTCCGAGCGTTTCCAGTTTTTCCGCTAACTCTCGGTATCCGACATTGCGTCGCTTAAGCTCCGCTTTCAGCAGGGCTTTCGCTTTTTCCGACCATTCTGTATCGGCCATAAAACACCTCTATATTCGATGATAACACCATCATATCCGATATAAACATCCTTGACAATGAGTCTGCTTGTCACCATATTCGATGTAAGAATATCGAATATGGTGATGAACGTGTCGCAACACTTCCTCCTCTCTGCCGCCGCTCGCATGATCAGCCTGAAGGCAATCTTCTCGCTGAGCGATGCCGACGCCTGGACGGTCTTTCAGCGCCTCCGCTGGCCAGAGACGGACGGGGCGGCTGTGTGCTCGCACTGTGGGCATGATCGCTGCTATGACGTGACGCGCGGCGCGACCCCGCGTTTTCGCTGCTCGGCCTGCCGGAAGGACTTCAGCCCGACGAGCGGCACCCTGTTCGCCTATCACAAGCTGTCGATCCGCGACTATCTGGCCGCGATTGCGCTGTTCGTGAACGCGGTGAAGGGCGTCAGCGCCTTGCAGATGGGCCGTGACCTCGACGTGTCCTATAAGGCGGCTTGGGTGCTCTGTCACAAGCTGCGTGAGGCGATGGCGTCGGAAATGAAGGGCGCGGTGATCGGCGGCGAGGGCAAGACGGTAGAAGTCGACGGCATGTACACCGGCGGGCATATCCGCCCGGCCAATCTCAAGGAAGATCGCGTTGATCGTCGCCTCGCCAAACATCAGACCGGCAAGCGTCAGGTTGTCGTCGCTATCCGTGAACGCGATGGCCGCACGGTAACGGCAGTATTCAAGTCGGAAGATGCTTCGACCGACTTCATCAAGGCGCGCGTCGCTCGTGGTACGACCGTTCACACCGATGAGGCGGCTTCCTGGGAATCGTTGCGGGCGAAGTTCCGCGTGCGGACGATCAACCACAGCCAAGCCTATAGCCACGACGACGCTTGCACCAATCAGGCGGAAAGCTACTTCTCGCGTCTGCGCCGGGCTGAGCGCGGCCAGCATCACCAGATCAGCGGCAATTACCTGGGGCGCTATGCGGCGGAAATGGGCTGGCGGGAAGATAATCGCCGCCAGCCCAACGGAACGCTATTCACCCGGATCGTCGGCCTTGCCGTTCGGTGCCGGGTCTCGGTCGATTTCACGGGCCGCTGGCAACGCCAAGCTGCGTAAGGCTAGTTGAGCCGCGAAGGCGTCGAGCACGGCTTGCGGCGGGTTGGGTAGCTCGGTGATGATCGGCTTCGACCAGCGCGGTTTCTCCAGCACCGGTCAATGCTCGGGCTTCGAGACAAGAATATGCGTTAGGGCAATCGGCCAGATCGCAAAGCCGTAGAGGAACCAGAGGAAGAAACTGCGGTTTTTGCTGTTGGCGACGATCCCGACAACCACAGCCATAACGATCCAGATAACCAAAAATTCCATATCATGCTCCCGTGCAGCAAGGCCCGAGGCACCGTCGCTGGTGCCGGGCGGTTGGTCGCATGCGAACACGGGTAAGCAAGCCCCACATGTTTCCGCTGCCAATGCCGGGTTCCGGTATCGGACAGTGAGGGTGTTGTATTCTGTGGGCCGCCCGACTTAGCGGGAACCCGTGTTCATCACGCGAATGCGTATCGCGTTCCGGCGACCAAGCCAGAAAACGACTCGGAGATTATGGCAGCGGAGATTGCGGGGGTCTATGGGAATCGCTTGAAACCGGGTTAGCCCTTGTTTTCTATAGGCATATTTGGTATAGTTGGGAACTAAAATAGGGGTAAGGCGTTGATACTGCTATGAGGTAATGTCAACGAGGAGGATTGAGGAGGCGCTGTTGATTTGCTAGGTAGGCAATTTTTGCTGGTGTTGCCGCTACGTCACGCCACTTAAATGCGATAGCATCTCTTCCCGTAAACACCCTTGCAACTGCAAGCCCCATATGATCTGAGTATCCCTGTTAATATGAAATCAAACTACTATGTGCATAGTGGCACGTAGTTTCGGTGTTTGGTTTGGTTGCAACGTCAGAAGGCTAAGATCATGCAGACTATGATGACATTCGCGCCGCGCCGTTGCGTTTGGCAGCAAAGTTATCGCTGTCCATTCGCCGTGACGCCAAATCACACCGCTAACGCGGTTTAATAAGACAATCACCACGGAGACCCACCATGCCCACAAAACGCGAGGAGCTAATAACGCTATTGCTCGATAGAGCAGACGGGAAGAGATTGGTTAACGTAAAATTCTTTCCGAGACTTGACGGAGAAACCCCCTCGGAAGAAGAGCTTTGCGCTGCTGCCATAGCGATGTTCCGTCCCCAGCGTGACGGGGATATCGTCGGCTTTCCTGTTATTGAGGCGTAACAATGCCCCGGCATCTTTTGTGACATAATGATGCCGGGGTATCTAGCAAAAGCCGTATATATGTACTAATTTACCCGCTAGATAGCGGGTTTTCTTTTTTTAAGGGGTGTTGAGGTGCTCGGTTGGAGAAAAATCGTCAATGAATTTTCCGGCAAAACAAATATTCCTATCAAGCTAGAAGACGTTGAGTCCGAGATCATAAAAACTGGCGCAGTGGCTAGGTTTGATGTTTTGGGTATTGAAACGGCGCACGACACTTTATTAGGCGGGTACATGGAGTATGCCGCGACAGGTGTTTATGGCGAACCAACGGTAGGCTGTGTTAGGTATAAGAAGGATTTGCACCCTTATTGGCAAAAATTAGTTTGCTGCAAAGAGATGCTCCACGCCCTTGATAAACAGCAATCTTTTGATGGTCGTGGAACGACTCAGACAGCAGATCAAATCAGCGGCTTAATAGCGTATTTTAGCAATGGAGAACATGAAGAAAATGGCGCAGATAAACTCCATACAGTTTTAGATAGGTGCGCGATTATTCCAGCTATCGCGATTCTTTTCCCGATAACGATGGTGCATCAGTACCGGCATCATGTCGCCAATAGCAAGAAAGATATAAAGAATATAGCGGGAGAAGTGCATCTCCCAGAAGAAATCGTAAAGGTTGTTTTGGACCCTCGATGGAACCCGAATAGGCTATTGAATGTTTGGATTGCCGCCGAGCAAGAAGAGGAATAGCTTATTTTAAGTTAAGAGGAATCTATTCTACGTCATTCCGTCTTCAACAATCCGCCAGACGGTTTCCCCGCTTTCGCCCACGGTTTCCACCCAACCCTTCTGGCGAAGGAGCCTTGCAGCGCCTCGGATTCGCTCATCGAACTTCCGCCGCATCTTAGTGGTCTCGAAGGTGAGATGCCGCGCTTCGGCAATCTTGGCGGCGACGGCGCTTATCGGCATCGGCTCCCCCGCGTCGCGCAAAATGTCCATGATCTCGCGCCCGTAGGTACGACCGAAAGGCGTGTCTCGTTGCAGAACGTGACGGCCTTGGATTTCATAACCGGATAGCTTGAGCACCCGATCAACCGCAACCAAATCAGACCGTATATCGCCGATCCGGTCTCGCAGCCGTTCGATCTCTCGGTTAAGCTCTTCCCGCTTCGATAGCAGGTTCGATATGAGGATGTTCGTCATGCCGACGAGTGTAGGAAATCAGCCGCTTACCCGGTACAGTGACGTGGTGGCGTTTGCGCCATAATCCCGGTCTTACGAACTGATGTGATGAAAAGAAATAGGATTCTCAAGGGGCGATGCCCCTTGAGTGGGGTGCACCTGCGCGTTTGACGCGCAAAGCGCATCGGAGGCCAAGCCCCTGCTAGTGCAGCCGTAAGACCGTTCCGTTCTTGTCGCACTCCGCCGTCGCTAGATCGAGATACAGCGGCGCGATGTCGTCGGGCGGGGGGAACCCGCTGGCATCTTCCCCCGGAAATCCTTCGGCGCGCAGGCGGGTCGCTACGGTACCGGGATCGACGCAGTTGACGCGCAGTTTCGTTTTGGCGTTTTCCACCGCGTAGGTTTGCATCAGGCTGAGCAAGGCGGCTTTGCTGGCGGCATAGGGGCCAGTGAAATGCTCAGGGATCGCTGTGCCGGGGCCGCCAACGGTGGCGATGATGCGGCCCGCAGCGGAAGCGCGTAACAGCGGGTCGCACGCGCGGATTAAGCGCCAGGGGGCCGCGAGGTTCACCGCCATCACCTTCTCGAAAATCTTCGGCGTCTGGTGGCCGACGGGGGAGAAACCACCGAGCATCCCTGCGTTCAGCACCAGGACATCGAGCCGCCCGAAGCGCTCGGCCAAGGCGTAGCCCAATTGCTCGATCTTTGCGCCATCGGCAAGATCGAGCGGCAGGAGGGTTGCCCCTGGGTGGCCGATAGCGCGGATAGCATCATCGACCTCTTCCAGCGCTCCAACAGAGCGGGAGACGAGAACCACTTGCGCGCCCTCGGCGGCAAACAGCTTGGCGACCGCCGCCCCAATACCGCGCGATGCGCCCGTGATGAGCGCGATGCGCCCCTCCAGCTTTCCTTGGGCTAGTTTTCCGTTACTCATGTTATTCCGCCAGCACGCTTACGCGGTTGTCGCTGGTGCCGTCGGTAAAGTCGGTCAGCGGGATGGGGTAGTCGCCCGTAAAGCAGGCGTCGCAGAAGCCGGGATTATCCTTCACGCGGCCTTCGGTACGGCCCATGGCGCGGTATAACCCGTCGATGGAGACGAATGCGAGGCTATCGGCCCCGATGAACTTGGTCATTGCCTCCAAATCCATCTGGCTTGCAAGCAGCTTATCGCGCCGGGGAGTATCGACCCCATAGAAACAACTATAAGTCGTTGGCGGCGACGCGACGCGCATATGCACTTCCGTTGCCCCGGCGGCGCGGACCATTTCCACGATTTTGGTAGAGGTAGTGCCGCGCACGATGCTGTCATCGACCAGAATAACGCGCTTGCCTTTAATATGGGCACGGTTGGCGTTGTGCTTCAGCTTTACGCCCAAGTGGCGGATTTGGTCCGTCGGCTCGATGAACGTGCGGCCTACATAGTGATTGCGGATAATGCCAAGCTCGAACGGAATTCCCGCCTCAGTGGCATAGCCAAGGGCGGCAGGTACGCCCGAATCCGGCACGGGAATGATGACATCGGCATCCACCCCGGTTTCGCGGGCGAGTTCGGCACCGATGCGCTTGCGGGCGTTATAAACGCTCTCGCCTTCCACAATGCTATCGGGGCGGGCGAAGTAGATATGCTCGAAAATGCAAAAGCGGCGGCTGGCTTTGGGAAAGGGGTGGCGGCTGGTTAGCCCATCACGGGTGATAATCACCATTTCGCCGGGTTCAACATCGCGGATAAAATCGGCCCCCAGAATATCGAGCGCGCAGGTTTCAGACGCCATGACATAGGCATCGCCCAAGCGGCCCAACACAAGCGGGCGCACGCCGTTGGGGTCGCGCACGCCGATAATGCCGTCGTCCATCAACCCGACGAAGGAATAAGCGCCGGAAATCTGCCGCAGCGCATCGGTCAAACGGTCCACCACGGCGGTGGCGAGCGCGGTGGCGATGAGATGGACCACGACTTCGGTATCGGTGGTTGATTGAAACAGCGACCCGCGCTCCACAAGGCGGCGGCGTAGGGCTTGATTGTTGGTAAGATTGCCATTGTGGGCAATAGCGAAGCCGCCAATAGCAAGATCGGCGAACAGCGGCTGTACGTTTCGCAACAGCGTGTCGCCCGTCGTGGCATAGCGCGTGTGGCCAATGGCGGCATGGCCCTTTAGGCGGTTTATCACATCCGGCTGGGCGAAGGTTTCGCCGACATGGCCCAAGGCACGGTGCGCGTTGAACTGTTTGCCGTCAAAACAAACGATCCCCGCCGCTTCCTGGCCGCGATGCTGAAGCGCGTGCAGGCCAAGGGCGGTATGGGCGGCGCTATCGGGCGTGCCATAGATGGCGAACACCCCGCATTCCTCCCGCAGCTTATCGTCGTCAAACGGATGCGTGGTGAACATGCGGGCAATCCCCTTCAAAAAAACATAGGCTAAACCCGACCGTCTGGGGTGGGCCAAACACAAGGCGCCTCTTTACTGCTTATTTTTGATGAATGCATCAAGCGAGTTACGTTGCTGCTCGTCATAGCCGCCTCCTGCTTTTGCCGGGGCTGCTGCTGGGGCTGGTTTTCCACCAGAGTTTGTAGCGGGTGCGGCAGCGGGCGCCGTAGCGGGCTGTTGTGCCGGAGTAGCGGGCTGCGCGGGAACGACGCCAGTTTTTGCGGCAGGCGGTGCGCCAATCGCGGGTGGAACAGCGGGGGCGGGCGCGGTTTGAGCCGGAGCGCTGGGCGGGGTAGGTTGCGGTGCCACCGGACCCGCAGGCGGTGCTGTGAGGGTTTGCAGGTTCTTTTGAATTTCCAGCAAGGCTTCACCCTGGCGGCGTTTTTCCTCAATTTCGCGCGCGGCCTGCTCGCTCGCATCACGCGGCACGAAGACGGATACAATGTCGGCCCCGCGTAGGATAAGCGGGTAGGTTTTCGCCTTCGCCAGCCACTCCGGCGGCGGCGCATTTTTGTTCATCAGTTGCGCGCTGAGGAAATAGGCGACCGCGATCAGCAACCCGCCGCGCGCCAGACCAAAGACGAAGCCTAAAGACCGATCCAGCGCATTCAGGCTGGTATCCTTAATCATATTGGCAATCGCGCCGCTGACGATGGAGAGGACAATCAGCGCGATGAGGAAGATAACCACCCAAGAGCCGTATTTGGCGATCACCTCCATGCCGATCAGGTCCATCGCAAGGCCCATCGTGAGGGGCTGCACCTGCATAGCAATGAAGGCCGCGCCAATCCAGGCGGCAATGCCCAAGGCTTCCCGCACGAAGCCGCGCAGGAAGGCGAGCACACCCGAAATCAGCACCACGATCACGACCGCGATGTCGGTCATATGAAAGCCGCCGTCCATTTTATTCCTCTCGGTCCCCGTTTTGGTCCCGTGTTCACGCGCTAAACTTAGCAAACTCACTAAACTTATTCAGGCAGCTTGCGCCGCCAGCTACTCTCGTCCGGTGGGGTGAGCCGTTCGACAAGATCGGCCAGCCGATCCACTTCCGTCAACTCCAACCCTAGGCCGCCACTGGTCGCCCCCGTCCGCCGCGCCGGGATCAAAGCCCGTCCAAAGCCCAAGCGCAAGGCTTCCTTCAGCCGCGCATCGGTTTGGCCGACCTGCCGAACCTCCCCGCCAAGGCCAACTTCGCCGAACACAACCATATCAGATGGCACAGGTTCCCCGGAATAGGCGGAAACCAGGGCGGCTGCAACCGCAAGATCCGCCGCAGGCTCCGAAATCCGCAAACCGCCCGCCACATTCAAATACACATCTTGCGCGCCGATAGACAGGCCGCAGCGCGCATCGAGTACCGCCATCACCATCGCCAGCCGCCCGCTATCCCACCCAACCACCGCGCGGCGGGGGGTGCCGAAGCTGGTAGGGGCAACGAGGGCCTGAATTTCCACCAGCACGGGGCGGGTGCCCTCCATTCCAGCAAACACCGCCGCGCCCGACACATCGTCCCGCCGTTCGGCGAGAAACAGGGCGGAGGGGTTTGGCACTTCTTTTAAGCCCTTATCGGTCATCTCGAACACGCCGATTTCATCGGTCGGCCCAAAACGGTTTTTAACGGCGCGTAAAATGCGGAACTGATGACCGCGCTCGCCTTCAAAATACAGCACCGTATCGACCATATGTTCTAGCACGCGCGGCCCGGCAATCGCGCCTTCCTTGGTCACATGGCCAACGAGGATAAGAGCGAAACCGCGCTTTTTTGCGGCACGGATCAGTTCCTGCGCGCAAGCGCGCACTTGCCCGACCGTGCCGGGGGCGCTGTCGAGCGCATCCAGATACATGGTTTGGATCGAATCGATCACCACAATGTCGGGCGGATTCTCCCCCTCCAGCGCTGGCAGAATATCGCGCAGGGCGGTGGCCGAGGCCAGGGCAACGGGAGCGGAGGCAATGCCAAGGCGGGCTGCCCGCAGGCGCACCTGATCGACCGCTTCTTCCCCGGAGATATAAGCGCAGCGGCTGCCGGTTTCGGCGAGGCGGGCGACCACTTGCGTCAGCAGCGTTGATTTCCCAATCCCCGGATCGCCGCCAATAAGAATGGCCGAGCCGGGCACGATACCGCCGCCCGTCACGCGGTCCAACTCATCAATGCCGGACGGGCGGCGCGGTGCGGGGGTGGATAGGCCGCCGAGATCGACGAAGGTAAGCCCGGAGCTACGGGACCGCTGCACCGCCGGGGCCTTCTTACCGCCGACCGACGGCGGGGCCGCCTCTTCGACCAAGGTATTCCACTCACCGCAGGCCGTGCATTGGCCCTGCCATTTTGCGTAGAACGCCCCGCAGGCTTGGCAAACAAACTGGCTCGTGCCTCGGGCCATTAAGCGCTCCGAACCTGAAGGGCAATCGGCCCCTGGGTTCGCCCGTGAATGAACTGATTAATGTAAGGGTTGCCGGAGGTATCGAGATCGGCAATCGGCCCCGACCAGATGAACTTGCCCTCGTAGATCATCGCCACTTGATCGGCGATATGGCGCACGCTGGTCATATCATGAGTGATGGTGACTGCCGTCGCGCCAAGATCGGCGACGCATTGGCGGATAAGATCGTTAATCACGCCCGCCATAATCGGATCAAGCCCGGTCGTGGGTTCATCGAAGAACAATATCTCAGGTTCGCGGGCAATGGCGCGGGCAAGGCCAACACGTTTTTGCATTCCGCCAGAAAGCTCTGCCGGAAACAGGTCTGCCACATCGGGGCCAAGACCAACTTGGCCGAGCTTGGTGATGGCGATGGGTTTTGCGTCCCGCGCGCTCATCCGGTCGCCCTGCATTAGCCCGAAGGCAACATTTTCCCACACGCGCAGACTGTCGAATAAAGCGCCCCCCTGGAACAACATGCCAATTTTCTGACGAATATCGCGGCGCGATTGTGCGCCTTCTGCAAGAATATTCACTCCGTCGATCTCGATAGTGCCGGAATCGGGCTGAATAAGCCCCAGAATGCACTTGAGCAGCACCGATTTCCCCGTGCCTGAGCCGCCGATGATGACCGTGCTCTGGCCTTTGGGGATCAGCAAATCCGCCCCGCACAGTACCTGCTTGCGACCAAAGCTCTTGGTGACGTTGCGAACGGCGATTTTAGAGGGAGTCTGATCGGCGCTCATTTTGCGAAAAACGCCTCCGTCAGTAAATAATCGAACACGAGAATGAGGATGGAGGCCGATACCACGGCATTGGTCGTGGCCGCCCCCACGCCTTGCGCGCCGCGCCCAGAGTTGAAGCCGTGGTAGCAGCCCATCAAGGTTACGGTGAAGCCGAACACGGCGGCTTTCACAAGGCCCGACAGAACATCATCCATACTCACGAAATTCATCGTGGCTTGCAGATAGGCCGCGCCGTTGAAGCCCAGCTTCTGTTCGCCAACCAACCAACCGCCCATTACGCCGATAACATTGCCAATTGCCACCAGCGGCGGCAGGGCTAAGGTTCCGGCGAGCAAACGGGGAGCGACGAGATATTTCATGGGGGGGGTGGAGAGGGTATCAAGCGCGTCGATTTGCTCGGTTACGCGCATCGTGGCAAGCTCCGCCGCCATGGCGGCCCCAACACGGCCCGCGACCATCAGCCCCGCCATCACCGGCCCCAACTCCCGCGTGATCGCCAGCACAACAAGATTGGCAATCGTGCTTTCCGCATTGAACTGCGAGAAGCCAGTATAGGCTTGCAGCGCGAGCACCATGCCGGTGAACAAGGTAGTGAGACCAACAACCGGCAACGAGAAATAGCCGATTTCCACGATTTGCCGAACAAGCTGGCGTCCGTAGAACGGCGGGCGGACCCAGTGGCTCATGGCTTCGAGCGCGAACAGCGTCACGCGGCCCGACGTTGCGAACAGGGCGAGGACAAGTTGACCCAGGGGGCTTAACAACGGCATAGGTTAGGGTCCATAACGGCGCACGGAGCGCCGTCCGATACTGGTAAGAATTTCATAGCCCAGCGTGCCGCCATCGGTCCCCGCCTGATCAATATCGCGTTTCGCGCCCAAAATTTCTACATCGGCCCCCGATAATACCCCCGAAATGCCCGTGACATCCAGCGTCATCAAATCCATCGACACGCGCCCGACGACGGGGACCGGTTGCCCGCCGAGATGAAAAATCGCGCCCTCGGTCACGCGCGGCACGCCGTCGGCATAGCCGTAAGCCACTGTGGCTATTCGGCTTGGAGTAGCGGAAACCCAGCGCGCGCCATAACCGACCGGGCGGCCTGCCGGAATGTCACGAACCTGGAGAATGGGGGTGGTCAGCGTTACCACGGCTTCCATCGGGTTCGGTTGCCCTGGCGTGGGGTTGCCGCCGTAGAGGGCATAGCCCGGACGCAACAGATCGAAATGGGCATCAGCCCCCAGAAAAATCCCGGAAGAGGCGGCTAAACTGCCCGGTACTCCCGGAAGCTGGCGCAGGGCCGCCACGAACCGATCAATCTGCTGGCGGTTCAGCGGGTGGTCTGGGGCATCAGCACAGGCGAAATGGCTCATCAGCAGCCTGAACGGGCGGCGGCGCAGCGCGGGGAGCAGTGCCTCGAACTCGGCGGCCTCTAGTCCCAAGCGGCTCATGCCCGTGTCGATTTGCAGAATAGCCGGAACGTCGGCGGGCCAGTCTTCCAACTGTGCCGGGCTGTTGAGCACGGGGACTAGCGCATGTTCCGCAAACTCAGGCTGTTCGCCCGGCAATAGCCCGTTGAGCACGCCGATAAACGGGCGCTGATCCGGGAAGCGCGCGGTAAGACCCACCCTAAGCGTAATGGCTTCGGCGAGATGGGCAACGAAAAACTCAGTACAGCCCGCTGCCAACAATGCCGCAGCAACCTCAACCGCCCCTAAACCGTAGCCATCAGCCTTCACAACTGCCGCACACCGCCCATGCGCGGCTTGCGCTGCCAAAAACCGCCAGTTGTTCACCAGAGCGGCAAGATGGACCGTTAGAAGTGTCGCAGGGGTGGGCATGTGGGGGCCAATAGTCGGAGGGCGAAAAACTCTACCGGAAGAAATCGTCGATTTCGGTTTGGCTGACTGCCGCGCCGGGAAGTTGCGGGCCGTTCAGCAGATCGGCGTCCTCGCCTGCTGCCGCGCGCTCTTCCTCCGCAGCACCTGCGGTCATTTGGCCGATTTCGCTCGCGCCCCAAATGCGTATCATGTTTTCGATGCGGGTTTCTATATAGGTTAGCATCCGTACGATCTTGCGAATACGCTGGCCGGTAATATCTTGAAAGTTGCATGATTCGTAAATCGTCACGACTTCGTTATTGATCTCGTCAATTTTGCCGGCGCGGGCGATGGGATCTTCGATCTCGGCAAGAGAATTGGAGAGCGTGCTAATATTCTCCGCCGCTGTCATGATATTATTAGTAGCATCTTCGGTTTGTTTAACGACCGCATCTAACTCGAAGTTAGCTGATTGAAAATTGCCACCATCGGTTTGCACTGAAATCAGCGCAATTTCCCGCTTAGTATTCAGAATATGATTGGATAGATCTTCAAGCTCGCGTGCCAGATGTTTGGCCTCCTCGAACTTCTTATCGTTGATCGTCAACGCAGCAACTTTAAGCGTATCGCGAAATTCCGAAAAATCCCTGTGCAACCCTGTCCCGATCTGAAGCAGGGAGCGCAGGATGTCCTCGTTCGTAATCGTCCGGCTCATTCTCTCTGCCTCTATCGGCGTTCTGCCGCTGGATAATGCGCTGCACATCGCAGCCTGTTGAAATTTCCGTACATGGAATCAACAGTGTTAATCATAAGCCAAGCCGCGCCAGGGCGCATCCCGATTATTACAAGGGTTACGTTACAACACCACTTCCGGTTCTTCCCGCATCGGTAAAAGCAGCCGTTCGATGCTCATGGGATCGCGCGGGCGACCGAAATGATAGCCCTGGCCGTACATGCACCCCAGTTGCGCCAGCTTGATCACGTCGTTGGTGGTTTCAACGCCCTCGGCGATCACGTCGCATCCAAGCCCCCGGCCCAGTTCGGCAATCATGCGAATGATGAGGCCGTTTTCCGGCCTTTGCCGCATGGCCCGCACGAAAGATTGATCAATCTTGACGGCATCGAAGCGGAACTGGTGCAAATAAGAAAGCGAGCTATAGCCGGTTCCGAAATCATCAATCGCAAGCCGTAGCCCCATCGCCTTCAGGCGGCTGAGGATGGACAACATACCTTCCACATCGTCCAGCACCACGCTTTCGGTTATTTCCAGTTTTAGGGCGTCAGTGGGGGTTTGGCGCAGCGCGAGAATTTCGGCGACACGCTCGACGAAATCCGCCTCCTGCATTTGCACACCAGACACGTTCACATTGATGAACAAGGCTCCGGCAAAAGGTAGCAACTGCCGCCAGCGGTTGACCTGCTGACAGGCTTGATCGAGCGCAAACAACCCCATCGGGATAATCAGCTTGCTCTCTTCGGCCAGCGGAATGAAGCGCATCGGCGACACTAGCCCCATCGTGGGATGATGCCAGCGCATGAGCGATTCAAACCCGACGAGCCGCCCGGAGACAAGATCGACAATCGGCTGATAATGCATTTGAAGCTGATCGCCCGCCTCGATGGCGATGCGTAAATCCTGCTCCAACGCCAACGGATCGACGGCATCATCCATACCGCCTGCGGCAAACATGGCCACGCTTTTTTCGGCATCGGTGCCAGGGCGATTGAGGGCGCGGGAGGCGTCGCGCAGCAACTCTTCTGCCCGCTGGCTGCCGTTTGGCATAGCGGCACCGATCCGCACGGTTACATACAACCCTTGCGCGCCGGGTAATGTGATGGCGGCTTTCAGGGCAGTGTGAATAGCCAGCGCCCTATGCCCAACGGCGTTTTCTTCCGAAACGCCTTGCAGCAAAAACCCAAAGCTCGCGCCCTCCAACCGGGCTAGCGTATCGGACGCCACAACGGTTTGTGCCAGCCGCTCGCCCACTTCGCGCAGCAAATGATCTGCCTGCGTGGGCGTGAGCGAATTGGCAAGGCTGGCGAAGCGGCTTACTTCCACCACGATCACGGCACAGGAGGCGACTGACCCATCGGAGCGGCGTAGGGTTTGGGCGAGGCGATCCATAAACAGCGCCCGGTTCGGTAAGCCCGTGGTGGCATCGTGGAAAGCATCGCGCAGCACTTGCTGTTCGGCCTGTTTGCGCTCGGTAATATCCGACTGCGAGCCGACGATGCGGGTGGCCCGATCCGAAAGCGGGTCGCGAATCGTCAGGCCGTGGCACAGCATCCAGCGTTCCGAGCCGTCGGTATGGCGGATACGGTATTCAATTTG